>NZ_JBSGDZ010000017.1:0-218564 GCF_053602655.1 Sphaerisporangium sp. NPDC004334 | reverse complement strand
CCGATCTCGGTGGAATGGGAGGACGCGGGCATGGACCGCCTGGCCGGCGCCCCCGAGGCCCTGGCCTACGTCAAGGCCCTCAACGCCATCACCCCACCCACCGCCGCCTTCGACGCCGCCTTCTCCTCGGACTGACCGTCCCTGCGGCGATTCGGCCCGAGCCCATGGCGGCGGCCGTCCGCGTGGGCCGCGAGCACCGGCCGTACACGGCACCGCTGACACCGGATTCAGGCTCGCAGTGCCCTTGAGACGTGGCGAAACACCGGCCGGCCCCGCGACCGTTCGTCGTGGTGGCCGGCTTCGCGTCACCGTAGGCTGGAGGAATGAGCGTGGATCCGTTGCCGGACTGGGTGATCCCCCCGCAGGGAGGGTTCACCGCCGATGACTTCTTCCGGATGCCCGGTCTTCCCCCGCACACCGAATTGATCGACGGAAGTCTCGTTTTCGTGAGCCCCCAGGCGAAGTGGCACAGCCGCGTCATCAACCTCCTCGTGGGAGAGCTCGACGCGCAGGCGCCTCCTCATCTGAGGGCCGACCGCGAGATGGCGGTCCGGCTGGCGAAGCGGCAGGTGCCCGAGCCGGACGTCGTCGTCGTGACCGCCGACGCCTACGAGCGCGACGAACCGTCCACCTTCTACCGGCCGGAAGATGTCGTCCTCGCCATCGAGGCGGTCTCACCCGACTCGGAGGACCGCGACCGGGACACCAAGCCCAGGAAGTACGCCGCCGCCGGGATCAAGCACTTCTGGCGACTGGAGACCTCCGAGGGCAGGACGGTGGTCTACGTGTACGAACGTGACCCTGCGTGCGGCGTCTACGCGCTGACCGGCATCCACCACGACCGTCTCAAGGTGGCCGATCCCTACCCGATCGACATCGACCTCACCGCCGTCGGCACGCGCCGGCGTTAGGCCGCGTGGGTTCGCGCGACCTGTTCTGCGGCGTTGCCAGGCTCGGCGATGGGCGGGTGTTCCACGTCGTCGGCGACGCCACCCGAGGTGGCGCCGCCGAAGGGGAGGGGGTCAGTCGAAGACGACGATCTGGCGGAGCACCTCGCCGGAGCGCAGGGCGGCGACGGCGTCGTTGAGGTCGGCGAGCTTGATCCGCGAACTGATCATGCTCTCCAGGTCGAGCTTCCCGGCCTTCCACAACTCGGCGAAGAACGGGAAGTCGTGGCGCACGTCGCTGCCCCCGTACAGCGAGCTGAGCAGGTTCTTGCCCTCGAACAGCAGGCTGAACGCCGACAGCGGCACCGTGTCGTCCATGGCGCCGGCCCCGACCACGATGACGTCCCCGCCCCGGCGGGTGGCCTGCCAGGCCGACATGATCGACGCCGACTTGCCGACCACCTCGAAGCCGTAGTCGAACCCGCGTCCCCCTGTCAGCTCACCGATGGCGCCCATGAGCTGGTCGGGGGTGCAGGCGTGCGTCGCGCCGACCTTCTTGGCCAGGGAGTGCTTGGACTCGAGCGGGTCCACCGCCAGGATCGTCGTCGCGCCCGACACCCGGGCCCCCTGGATGACCGACAGGCCCACCCCGCCGCACCCGATCACGGCCACGCTGGAGCCGGGACGGACCTTCGCGGTGTTGATCGCCGCGCCGACGCCCGTGGTGATGCCGCAGCCGATCAGCGCCGCCACCTCGTACGGCACCTCCGGGTCGACCTTGATCGCGCCCTGCCAGGGGACGACGATCTCCTCGGCCCACGTGCCACAGCCGGCCATGCCGAACGCGGAGCTCTCGCCGCCGTAGCGGAACCGCGCCAGCGTGAAGCTCTCCATGACGTAGGTCATGCACAGGTACGGCTGGCCGACCAGGCAGTTGGGACAGGTGCCGCAGGCCGGCGTCCAGTTGATGATCACGTGGTCGCCGGGCTGGACGGTGGTGACGTGGTCCCCGACCTCCACGACCTCGCCCGCGCCCTCGTGTCCCGGGATCACCGGCAGAGGCATCGGCAGCACGCCGGTCAGCACCGACAGGTCCGAGTGGCAGACGCCGGTGGCCTTGATCCTCACCCGGACGTCCGTCGGCCCCACCGGGGTGAGGGTGAAGTCGTCGCGGATGTCGAGTTTGTCGTCACCGACGGCGTGCAGCAGGGCGGCTCGCATGGGGGGACCTCCTTGAGGTTAGGCCTACTCGTCCTCGAGGGAGAGCGCGGCCTTGGGACAGGATCGGACCGCGTGGCGCACGCGGTCGAGCATCTCCGGCGGGGGCTCGGGGAGCAGAACGTGCAGGTTGTCGTCGTCGTCCACTTCGAAGACCTCGGGGGCCAGTCCCATGCAGACCGCGTTGGCCTCGCAGACGTCGTAGTCGACCTTGATTTTCATCGGAGCCTTCCTCGCAATACGGACCCTTCACAGCCGAGATTAGGCCGTGGCGGGCGTCGAAAGCTTGCGATGGTCCCAGGAAACCACCCGGGTCGGCTCGACGATGTAGGCGACGCGCTTACGGCCGGTGTGCTCGACGTACCCGCGAAGCTCCGCAGTCACGTCGGCGTCGGTCAGTCCTGTCATGCGCTTGGTGATGTCCATGCCGATGTCCAGGACGGCCTCCGGCTCGGTGACCAGGCGCGTCGTGCCGTACAGCAGGACGCCCCGCAGCTCGGCGTAGTCGTCGCCGGCCTCGACCAGGCAGCTCACGCGGGGATCGCGGGCGAGGTTGCGCGTCTTCTGGGCCTTGCCATAGGTCCAGAACGTCAGCCGGTCCTCGGTGAGCCCGTAGAACATCGTCACCATGTGCGGCGTCCCGTCCGCGTTGATCGTCCCGAGCTGGAACTTCCGCGACTCCCGCAGGAACGCCTCCACCTCGTCATCGGACATCACTATGCGAGCACGCTGGTTCACCCAGGAAGTAGAACACGTTCCACCGCACCCGACAAGAGCCCGACGGAACATTGTTCGGATCGCCCGCCGGCCATCCTCAGCGCTGCCTACCTCCAGGCCGCGACGACGTCGTCCGGCCCCCACACCAGGTCCAGGTCCAGCCCGGAAGCGACCCCCGACAAGGACACCGCGACGAGCCCGCCCGAGTCGTGGCCGGGGATCTGGGCGGCGGACTCACGAAGCCGGTGCAGGTCTTGGGCGTCGAAGGCCGTGCCCAGCCACTTGATCGAACCGGCGAAGCGCACATGACGCGCGACCGGCGCCCGGTCGGCGCCCACGAGGTCCACCTCCGGGTCGAAGCGCCGGTTCCACCACCCCCCCACCGCCTCCACGTCGTCCCAGGGGAGGCGCTCGGCCGCGGCGGCCATCGACAGCGCCTCCCGGATCACCGGCTCGACCGCGCGACCGCGCAGTGAGGACCAGCGGCGTTCGACGAGCTTGACCGCGGCGTCCAACTGGCCACGTCGCGACCTCTCCGCGGCGGCGCGCAGAACTCCGAGATACAGGCGCAGGTTGTGATCGGCCACCCGGTAGAGGGGGGGCTTGCCCGGCTGCGTCGACAAGGGCTCCTCAACGGCCAGAACCCGCTTCTCTTCGGTCAGGCGGCGCAGGAGGGGGGAAACGGAGCCGGAGGCCAGAGCGCCCCGGCGTCCCCCGGCCGTCGCCGCGATGTTCGCCTGTGTTCGTTCCCCGCTGCCCACCGCCTCCAGGACCCGGCGGGCCTGATCAGGCGTCGGGAACTCGGCGAGCAAGGACGCCTCGGGGACGTTGAAGAGCGGGGAGGCCGGATCGGCGCACTCCTGCCGGATGAACTCCAGGGCGGGGGTGCCGTGCGGCCAGGCGCGGAGGATGCCTGGCAGGCCACCGGAGGTGAGATAGGCATCGATGGCGTCGCCGCCGCTCAGCCCGAGCGCGTCGGCGGTCTCGGCGGGGTTCAGCGGCCCGAGGACCATGGCGTCCGCCCGGCCGAAGAACGGACGGTCGTAGGCGGTGAAGCGCTCCATCATGTGCAGATCGCTGCCGAGCAGCAGCAACAGGACCGGCCGGTCGCTCAGCAGCCTGTCCCACGCCGTCTGCAAGGCGCCGTCGAACAACTCGTCCTGCTCGGCCAGCCACGGCACCTCGTCGATCACCACGACCGACGGGTGATCGGGAAGCGTCGTCGAAAGGATGCGGAACGCGTCGGGCCAGTTGCCGGCGCCCGCCTGGGGCACGGCCTCGGGTCGTGCGGGCAACGGGGACTCGCGCAGCTCGGCGCAGAAGGCGTCGACGGACTCGACAGGGGACATGCCCTTGGTGGCGGTGAAGAAGAAGTAGGGCACCTGCGCGCGATCGCAGAACTCCTGCACGAGCCGAGATTTGCCGACCTGGCGGCGCCCCCGGATCGCGACCGCGGCACCGGTGCCCGTGGCCCGTACGCGCTCCAGCCGCTTCCCCAGAGCTCCCAGCTCCGCCCCGCGCCCGACGAACGCCGTCCTCGGCATGCCCCTCCTATGTAGACACCATCTACGTAGATGCACCCTACCTTGAGGACGCCCTGGCTGGTGGGAGTGCGATGGGGGCTGCCTCCTCGGCCATATACGTCCGAGCCTGAGAGCACGCCGGCAAGCCGGCGGCGGTTGAGCCGGCGGCCGCCGACGGCGGTCTCACCGCCTGGGGACGCTTCCCTATGCCCTACCATTTGCACCGGAAATGCACCAAAAGAACGGTTTGTCCGGTGAACTCCCACTTCTTCGACCTGCTGGCGAGCTGTCACTTGCGCTTGGTCGGCACCCCGCTGGTAGGCCCCGAGACCACGGCGCGCTGGCTGTACGAGGACGCGCCCTTCGGGGTGCTGGCACACGACGCGGGGGACGACCCCCGCTTCACCTATGCGAACCTCGCCGCCCAGCGATGCTTCGAATACGACTGGGAGGAGTTCGTCGGCATGCCCTCCCGCCTCTCGGCAGAACCCGACCGGCGGGAGGACCGCCAGTGGCTCCTGGACGCCGTCCACCGCGACGGCTTCGCGACCGGTTACCGGGGGCGGCGCATCGCCAAGTCGGGACGCCGCTTCTGGATCGAGGACGTGACGATGTGGAACCTGGTGGAAGACGGAATCCTCGTCGGCCAGGCGGCGTCCTTCCAGCACTGCCAAGACGCCTGACACCCGCCCCGGTGAACCTGCGCGGCATCGCTCCCCGACGAGCCGGCCGCCCACCTGACGCTCGCTACGGCGGGCCCGAGCGGTATCGCTTTCCCCATGCCCGCCGAGGCGGCGGCCCTTGCGGCTCGGAGATCGGACCGCTCGTCTGACGACCGCTACGGCGCGCCCGGCGGCGTCGCACTCCCGTCGAGCGGAGCGTGTGGCCCCGCTCGTCACGCCGCGACCATCGCCGCCGGAGGCGGTGAGGTCGGGTGGGCGCGGCATTCAAGAGTGGCGGCATGGGCAACGGGTGGGTCCACCACCCTGACCAGCGTCACGAATGTTCTTGATAGTGCATGGTCGAATGGTCGAGCGGGATGTGACCCGACCATGCGAGGTTACGGCGTGAGGGGTCAGGGGCCCAGGGTGCCGGAGCGTACGCCTTGGAGGAAGGCGGCGAACTCGGGGGAGGGGACGGACAGGACGGCGGGGCTTTGCACCTTGCTGTCCCGGATGCCGACTGTCGTCCCGGTGTCGAATCTGGCCACCTCGACGCAGTCTCCACCGTTGTTGCTGTAGCTGCTCTTGTGCCATCTGCCAGGGGAGTGGCCGTTCTCTAACCGGGGGCGATCAGCGCTCACGTCGATCACGCATCCTTTGCCACTTGAGCGATCAGGCTCCGGCTCTGATCTGGGTCCAGGGCCTTTGCGCGTAGGTGATTGAAGACCAGGTTATATCGGTCGACCGCTGATGACTCTTCCAAGTAAAGACTGCCCATCTGGTTCTCCAGGTACACGACGTCGGGATCCGCCGCCTCCGGAAAACCAAGGATGACGAAGCCGCCGTCCATCGCTGGGTGTGGCCCTGCCGCGAACGGGAGGATCTGCAAAGTGACATTGTTGCGGCCGGACGTGTCGATGAGGTGCCGTAGTTGGGCTCTCATGACGCTTTCGCTACCCACGGGACGACGGATGACGGCCTCGTTGACGATGACCCAGAGTCGCAACGGTTCGGGACCGTCGAGTCGCGCTTGTCGGGCCATTCGAAAGTCGATTTTCCGGTCTGTCTCCTCCTGAGATGCCGCCATTGGGGCTGTGCGGATGTAGGCGCGGTAGTAGTCAGGGGTCTGGAGAAGGCCGGGTACGAGTTCAGTGTCATACCTGCGCAGCTCCGCTGCTTCGGCTTCGAGGCCGACGAAGATCTGGAACCACTCGGGGATCACGTCGCCGTAGGTGTGCCACCAGCCGCGCTGTCGTGCCTGCCGGGCCAGGACGAGCAGCTCTTCCCTGGCCGAGCCGTGGACGTCGTAGACATCGAGGAGGGCACGCAGGTCGATGGGGCGGATGCGCCGTCGTCCCGTTTCGATGCGGCTGATCCAGGAGGGGTCGATCTCCAGCTTCTCGGCGATGGTCTCGGCGGTCAGGCCCGCCTCCTTGCGCAGACGGCGAAGCTCGGCGGCGAGTCTTCTCCGCCGGACGGTGGGGCTGCTTCCAGCGGTCAACGCTGTCACCTCACAGCAGTCGGACGATCCCTGGGGGAGTTCCACAAGGACACAGATGAATGAGTGGGAAGTTGTTTTTGGCACCTTGCCAATGCCTCGTCGTGACTTTCAGTATGTTATCCGCGACCGAACGTGACCGTCTTGCCGTTTGCAGTATCGGCCGTTATGGAGGGGTCGCAAGGTGGCAGCATCTCCCACGCCGCAAGAACAACAGTTCATCCATCTCGTACGGCTTGCTTGGGACCTGCGGAAACGGGGGCTGGGGGCGGCCATTGAGCTGCCGAGCCGGGATCAGCCCGTTCTGCTGCTCGCCCGGACGCCGGGCCCGGTGAGGGTCATGGCCGTGGCGCTCGACGGCAGGTGGTTCTTCACCTGGGGGCGCGGGCGCGCTCGCCGGATCCGGGCGCTGGCGGACGACGCGGCCGACCGGGTCTGGGAGGTGGCGCAGTGAGGACGATCGGGCTTATGGGCAGCGTCCACTTGCCCGGCAGGGTCATCTCGGTTCCGGTGGCGCGGGCTTTCGTGCGCGAGCTGCTGGGGGTGGCGGGATGGGCCGAAGCCGACGACGTCCTGTTGCTGGTCAGCGAACTGGTGACCAACGCCGTTCGGTACTCGGACTCCGGTCGCCGCCCGAACGGGCTCGTCGCGTTGACGGTCACCGACAACGGCCGCTCCCTGCGCGTCGACGTGCTGGATGAGGGATCGCGGGACGGGGCGCCATGCGTCCGGGAGGCCGGCTCAGAGAGCGACAACGGCCGGGGGCTATGGCTGGTCGAGCACATCGCCTCGACCTGGGGCGTGCGGGAGGACGAGACCGGCCGCACGGTGTGGTTCGAGATGAACGCCCCCCGTTGACGTGGCTCTTCCGCTCCGTCAAAGGTGCGGGCCCGGGCGGAGTCCGGGATGGACCTGCGGGTGCGGGTGCGGGTGCGGGGTGGGGGGTGCGGGGTGAATCCTGTGCGGGTCATGACTGAGACGGGCGCCGCGACCGTCGCCGCCGGAGGCGGCGAGGTCGGGGTGGGCGCGGCATTCGAGAGTGGCGGCATCGGCAACGGGTGGGTCCACCGCCCTCGCCACACCTCCAAGCCCCAGAGCGTGTCCAGGTCGGCTGGAGGGAGGCTCGCTGGAACATTATTCGGTGGGGTTTGGGTGGGGAAGGGGGGCACCTTTCAGGCGGCTGCGGTGTTGATAGATAGGGTGCATCCGCATTGGCCGCACAAAGAGGAAAAATCATGACTCACGTGTCCATGCCGGCGGACCTGCGTCACGTGGCCGAGCGCGCGAAGGGCTTCATGCCCTCCAACGAGGGCCAGGCCCTCTTCGAGACCGCGTACACGTACGGATCCCTCGGTCCCATCTGCGAGATCGGCACCTACTGCGGCAAGTCGGCGATCTACCTCGGCGCCGCCGCCCGGCAGGTCGGGTCGGTCGTCTTCACCGTCGACCACCACCGCGGCTCGGAGGAGATCCAGCCCGGCTGGGCCCACCACGACCCCACCCTGATGGACCCGCGGTTCGGGAAGATGGACTCCCTGCCCTTCTTCCGGGCGGCCATCGCCAAGGCCGGGCTGGAGGAGGAGGTCATCGCCGTCGTGGGACGGTCGGAGACGGTGGCCCGCTACTGGAACACCCGCCTGGCGATGCTGTTCATCGACGGAGGGCACTCTGAGGGGCCGGTGACCAGCGACTACGAGGGTTGGGCGCCGCACGTCATGGTGGGCGGGGCTCTGGTGTTCCACGACATCTACCCCGACCCCGCCGACGGCGGGCAGGCTCCGCTCCGCGTCTTCGAGCGCGCGCTGGCCTCCGGCGACTTCAAGGAGGTCGCGGCCGAGGGCTCGCTGCGCGTGCTCCAGCGCGTCGGCTTCTCCGCCTGACGCCGCCGAGGTCAGGACTCGGGGGCGTCGGGGGCCGGGGCGCCGGTGTAGGCGGCCGTGGTGCGCGCGGCGGCGGCGCGGGCCTTGGCCTCGTCGGTGCCGGCGGCGATGTCGGCCTCGGCCCAGCGGTCGCTGCTGAGCGCCGTGAAGGTCTTGCCCTCCTCGGAGGCCGCCCAGGCCGCTCCGGCCGCGAGGTCGACGGGTTGCCCGGTGGACAGGTGCATGGCCAGGCCGACCAGGCCCATGTCCCAGCCGATGCCGACGGCGCCGGGGCCGAACTGCTCCCAGTGGTCCTCGGGCAGGGCGATGTGCTCCAGTACGAACCGGGCGCGGCCGTCGCCCTCGGGGGTGAGGCGGACCTCGATCCAGCTGACGTTGCCGCCGAACTCCCAGGTGGCCGAGAAGCCCTTCGGCGGGTCGCACCGCTCGACGACGCCGCCCGCGTTGCCCTCGAACTGGTAGCGGCCGTGCAGGCGCAGGTCGCCGGAGACGGGCAGGAACCACCGGGCAATGCGCTCGGGGTCGGTGCAGGCGTTCCACAGGTCTTCGACGGTGGTGTCGTAGGTCTGGGCGATGGTGACGGTGACGGCCTCGCCGGCCTCGATCACGCGGGAGCCGACCTGCCGCCGGACGGCGTTGATCTGCTGGTTGACGTCGATCATTGGGTATCCCCTTGAATTGGTGCTTCGCCTGGGTCGCGGAGCCGGCGTTCGCGCTTGCCGCGGGCCAGCTCTGTCGCCAGCGCGTCCAGATGCGGAGTCCAGTAGCGCCGGAAGCGTTCGAGCCATGCGTCGATGTCGCGTAGCGGGTCGAGGTTGACCGCGTAGAGGCGGCGGGCGCCTTCGGGGCGCACCGTCGCGAACCCGCCGTCGCGCAGCACCCGCAGGTGCTGTGAGACGGCCGGCTGCGAGATGCCGAACTCCTCCTGGATGACCGCGCTCACCGCGCCGGAGGTCTTCTCTCCGTCGGCGAGGAGCAGTTCCAGAATCCTGCGGCGCACCGGGTCGCCGAGCACATCGAACGCATGCACGAGTAATGTGTATCAGCAGTGCCTTATATAAAACAAGCCTTCTATACTTCCGCGTCACGGCGGCGGGCCCCGGGGCGCAGGCGTCACGGACCCCGGGCGCAGGCGTCACAGACCCCGGAACCCCGGGCGCGGGCGTCACGGTTCACGGGACCGTCCGCCGGCGGCGGTCAGGTGCGGCTGGAGGCGGGGGAGCAGCCGCAGGCGTCGGGGTCGATCACCGGGACGGCGAAGCGGCCCGCGTCGCGGAACAGCGAGGACGCCGGTGTGGCGCCCGAGAGGGCGTCGGCGGCCAGGACGACCGCGGCGGCTGTGTAGGCGGACTGCTCGTGCGGGAACCATGCCCCGTTCACGAACTGCCAGCCGGTCCAGTACGAGCCGTTGTCGTGCCGCAGGTGCTGCATGTCGCGGTAGACGGCGAGGGCCCGCTCCCGCTCGCCGGCCGCGTCCAGCGCGAGGGCCAGCTCGCACGACTCGGCTCCGGTCACCCACGGTTGGTCGGACACGCACCGGATGCCGAGGCCGGGGACGACGAAGGTCTCCCACTCCTCCTCCAGCCGCATCAGCGCGTCGGTTCCGCGCACCGCGCCGCCCAGCACGGGGTAGTACCAGTCCATCGAGAAGCGGCTCTTGTCGGCGAACGCCTCGGGGTGGGCGGCCAGCACGTGCCCGAGCCGGTCGGCGGCCAGCTCCCAGTCGGGCTGGGGGTCGCCCAGGTGCTCGCCGAGCAGCACGCCGCAGCGCAGTCCCTGGTAGATCGACGAGCACCCGGTCAGCAGGGCGTACTGCGCGGGGACGCCGGCGGCCGAGCGCTCCCAGACGATCTCCCCGCGGGCCGTCTGCAGGCCGACGACGAAGTCCAGCGCCTTCCGCACGACCGGCCACATCGCGCGGGCGAAGTCCTCGTCCCCGGTGACCAGCAGCTCGTGGCGCACGCCCACGGCGAGGTACGCGGCGTGGTTGCTCTCGCCGTTCGCCTCGGCGGCCGCGCCGCGCACCATCTTCATCGGCCATGAGCCGTCGTCGCGCTGGCGCCGCGCCAGCCAGTCGTAGCCCTTCCTGGCCTCGGCGGTGAGCCCGGCGGCGCTCATGGCCATCAGGCACTCGACGTGGTTCCAGGCGTCGACGTGCCCTTCCGGCCACGGCACGCCGCCGTCGGGCTGCTGGACGGCGGCGATGCTGCGCGCGGTCGCGAGGACCTGTTCCGCGGTGATGATCCCCGGTACCGCCGGGACGGCGCCCGTCGAGACCGGTTCGGTCATGCCGGCTTCCGGACGTAGACCACCACGCTCTTGCCGATCAGGGGGTTGAGCAAAGATTCGGCGACCCGGGTCAGCGGCGGGCGCTTCATGATGTCCCACACCAGCAGCTCGTGGTAGGCCTTGGCCAGCGGGTGGTCGTCGTCGTTCACGCCGACCGCGCACTTGATCCACCAGTACGGCGAGTGCAGGCCGTGGGCGTGGTGGTGCGGGCCCACCACGAAGCCCGTCGACTTGAGCTTGGCGGTGAGCTCGGCCAGCGTGTAGATGCGGACGTGGCCGCCGGGCGCGGTGTGGTAGTCCTCCGACAGCGCCCAGCAGATGCGCTCGGGCAGGAAGCTCGGCACGGTGATCGCCGCCCGGCCGCCCGGCTTGAGCACCCGCAGGATCTCGCGCATCGCCGTCATGTCGTCGGGGATGTGCTCCAGCACCTCGGCCGCGATCACCCGGTCGAAGGAGGCGTCCGGGAACGGCATGGCCAGCGCGTCGCCGGTCACCGTCTCGGCGGTGGCCTCGGCGGGCACCTCGCCGGCCTTGTCCATGGCGGCGAACATGTTCGCGACGCCTTCCAGCTCGGCCGCGTCCTGGTCGAAGGCCACCACGTCGGCGCCGCGGCGCAGCACCTCGAAGGCGTGGCGGCCGCCGCCGCAGCCGAGGTCCAGCACCCGTACCCCGGGTCCGACCGGAAGCTTGCCGAAGTCGACGGTCAGCACTTACCGCTCCCCTTTCCTGCGGGCCTCGATGGCCTCGTGATAGGCCTCGACGGTCCGCTTGGCGACCACGTGCCAGGTGTAGCGCTCCATCACCCGGTCGTATCCGGCCCGGCCGACCCGCTCGCGCTCCTGCGGCGAGTCGTGCAGGCGGCGCAGCACCGCGGCCAGCTCCTCAGGGTCGCCGGGGGCGACCTGGACGGCGGCGTCGCCGACCACCTCGGGCAGCGCGCCCGTGCGGCTGGCGACCAGCGGGGTCGCGCAGGCCATGTGCTCGACGGCGGGCAGCGAGAAGCCCTCGTAGAGGGACGGCACCACCGAGATCTCGGAGGTCGCGATCAGCTCGCCGAGCTCGTCGTCGCTGATGCCGTGCACGAACCGCACCCGGTCGCCGAGCGCGAGTTCCTGGACGAGCTTCTCGGTGGGCCCGCCGGGCGTCGGCCTGCTGACCACCGTCAGGTTGACGTCGCGTTCGGTGGCGAGCTTGGCGACCGCGCGCAGCAGGGTGGCGACGCCCTTCATGGGCGAGTCGGCGCTGGCCACGGCGACGATCGATCCCTTGCGCCTGGGCAGGTGCGGGCGCGGGTGGAAGTACCGGGTGTCGACGCCGAGCGGGATGAGCCGCATGCTGCTCTGCGGGACGTTGAAGTCGCGGTGGATGTCGGCCAGGCTGGACTCGCTGACCGTGAGGATCGGCTTCAGACGGGGGGCGACGATGCTCTGCATGCGGACGAAGCCGTACCAGCGGCGCATGGAGAGCTGCTTGCGCAGCGGCGCGGCCTCCAGCTCGATGCGCCGGTCGACGCTGATCGGGTGGTGGATGGTGCCGACGACCGGGAAGAGCTTCTGGATGCCGAGCACGCCGTAGCCGAGCGTCTGGTTGTCCTGGACGACGTCGAAGTCGCCGCGGCGCTTCTTCAGCTCGCGCAGCGCGCGCAGGCTGAAGGTCAGCGGCTCGGGGAAGCCGGCGGTCCACATCGTGGCGACCTCGAGCACGTCGATCCAGTCGCGGTACTCGTCGAGGGCGGGGGTGCGGAAGGGGTCCTCGTCGCGGTACAGGTCGAGGCTCGGCACCTTGGTGAGCACGACGCCCTCGTCCAGCTCCGGGTAGGGCGGGCCGGAGAAGACCTCGACGTAGTGGCCGAGCGCGACCAGCTCGCGGCTGAGGTGGCGCAGGTAGACGCCCTGGCCGCCGCAGGTGGGCTTGCTCCGGTACGACAGGAGGGCGACCCGCAGCCTGCCCGGTTCCCGCTCCCGCTGGTCGTCTGGAACCTCCACGGACACCCCTTTCGAGAGCGGTGCTCGGCGGTCGCCGCCCGGGCACACCACAAAGCCGATCTTAGCCGCGAAGCCTACCATCTAGGTGTGAACCAGCACCTAATGTGGAATTAGGCCCCAAACGGCTCTCACACCTCACGAGCTGGGACGTTAGAGTTACCGAACGTCACTCGGTAGAACCTGTTCTACCGAGGCGGAGGGGCGGCGCCTCGGCAGCCCATGGCGCTCGACGCACCCCTTGGCGGTACATTCGCGTCTTACAGCTCACAGTTCGGGTGAGGCCGCGCGAGCCGCCGAGCCCGGAGAACAAGGAGGACCCGTTGGCCAGGCGTGCGCTGATCACTGGCATCACCGGGCAGGACGGCTCCTACCTCGCCGAGCATCTGCTCGACCAGGGCTACGACGTCTGGGGCCTGGTGCGCGGCCAGGCCAACCCCCGGGTCTCGCGCGTGCGCCGGCTGCTGCAGGACGTCCAGCTCGTCCGAGGGGATTTGCTCGACCAGGGTTCGCTGATCAGCGCGGTGGAGCGCGTCCAGCCCGACGAGGTCTACAACCTGGGCGCCATCTCGTTCGTGCCGATGTCCTGGGAACAGGCCGAGCTGACGGCCGAGGTCACCGGCATGGGCGTGCTGCGCATGCTGGAGGCGATCAGGGTCTGCTCGGGCATCACCTCCTCGCGCGCCTCCGGTTCAGGCCAGATCAGGTTCTACCAGGCGTCCTCGTCGGAGATGTTCGGCCAGGTGCGCGAGACCCCGCAGAACGAGCGCACGCCGTTCCACCCGCGCTCCCCCTACGGCGTGGCCAAGGCGTACGGGCACTTCCTCACTCAGAACTACCGCGAGTCCTACGGCATGTTCGCCGTCTCCGGCATCCTGTTCAACCACGAGTCCCCGCGGCGCGGCGCCGAGTTCGTCACGCGCAAGGTGACGCTGGGCGTCGCGCGGATCAAGCTCGGCCTGGCCTCGGAGCTGCGGCTGGGCAACCTCGAGGCCCGCCGCGACTGGGGGTTCGCCGGGGACTACGTCCAGGCCATGCGGCTGATGCTGCGGGCCGGCACCCCGGAGGACTACGTCATCGGCACCGGCCGCACGCACTCGGTGCGCGAACTGGTCGTCGCGGCGTTCGAGGCGGCGCAGCTCGACTGGGAGCGCTACGTGGTCGCCGACCGGACGCTGCACCGGCCGGCCGAGGTGGACCTGCTGTGCGCCGACCCCAAGAAGGCCCGCGTCCAGCTCGGCTGGGAGCCCGCGGTGACCTTCGAGGAGCTGGTCACGATGATGGTCGAGTCCGACGTCCGGCTGCTGTCGCAGGGCGCCGACCCCGAGCAGGACTCCTCCTGGCCCTGAGCCGATCGGCGCGGCCGATCCCGGGCCGGCCCGTCCTGAGCCGATCGGCGCACCGGCCGCGCCGATCGGCCGATCGGGTCGTTCAGCCGATCCACGCGCCCGTGGTGAAGTTGCCGACGTTGATCGCCATGACGGGCAGCATGACCGCCATGACCGTCCAGAAGAGCCATGGTCGCTTCACGCCCGCCCAGCCGAGCGCCAGCCACAGCGGGAACCAGGTGAGCGACGCCCGCCCGATGGACAGGTAGAACGACGACAGGGTCAGGAACGACAGCACCTGCGGCACCATGTACGCCAGATCCGGCCAGCGGCGGCGCACCGCCAGCCAGACCGCCAGGGCCAGCAGCACCGCCGCGGCGGCGATCTCCTCGTAGTAGGAGGTGGTCAGCGAGGGGACGTCGTCGGACATGTTCCAGGTGTTGAGGAACGCCTCCCACGGCCACACGGTGTGCCGGCCCCAGTACTGCGCCTGGACGCTGTTGTAGGCCAGTGGGTCGCCGGTGCGCGTCCAGTGGTACAGGGTGTAGAGGGCCACCGGGACGGCGGGCAGGGCCAGCCAGAGCCACGCGCGCCGGTTCTCGGGCGCCTTGCGGCCGTTGGCGGCCACCAGGTACATGACCACCAGGCCGACGGCCAGGAACAGCCCGGAGATGCGGACCGCCGCGGCCGCCGCCGCGCACAGGGCCGCGTCCTCCCAGCGGCCCTTGCGGGCCAGCAGCCACGCCGGGAAGGCCAGCGCCAGGAACAGGGACTCCGAGTAGCCGGTGAACAGGAAGGCGGCGAAGGGGCTGAGGAACAGGGCGCCCACGGCGAACGGGCCGCTGCCCTTGAGCATGTGCTCGGCCAGCCGCGACAGCGCCACGGCGGCGACCGCGCTGGCCACCAGCGAGATCAGCACCGTGGCAAGGCGGCCGTCGTGCACGATCGGCTTCAGCAGCCTGATCAGCAGCGCCATGCCGGGGAAGAACGCGGGAAGCTTGGCGCTGTCCTGCATGCCGGGCGGGCCGTCGTAGCCGTAGTCGGCGATGGCGATGAAGTTCTCGGCGTCCCAGCGGGTGAGCCGGTTGATGAAGGGGTCGGTGGTGCGCCCCGGGGCGGCCAGGTAGGCGTAGATCAGGAAGCCGACGTGTGAGCACAGCCAGATGAGCAGCGCCTTGCGGTCGGTCGCGTCGGTGACGAATCGCGGCGGCCACCACCGCCTCTGGACGGCCGTCCCGCCGTCTCCCGTGTCGTGCTCCTGCTGTCGCTCGTCCGCGCGTCCGCCGGCGGCCGTGCCGTCCTCGCGTCCGCCGGCCGCCGCCTCGTCTTCGGCGACGGTCTCGACCTGGTCTCGGGCGAGCGTCACAGACCCGTCGGCGTCTCGGGCGAGCGTCACGGACCCGTCGGCGCCGGCCGTCTCGGGCACGCGCTCGCGGGTGGTCTCGGGCGGAGGCACGGGGGCCTTCTCGGGCACGGGCTCGGCGACCGTCTCGGGCGCGGTGCCGGTGTCCCGCGGGGTCACGGGGGCCGGTTCGGGCCCGGACGCGGTGGCGGGCAGGGACGCGGTCCGGACCGGCTCGCGTGGTGGGGTGCGTTCCATCACCAGGACACCCTGATATATCCGACAAATTCCTGACAAGCGATTACGCGTCATCCGTCATGCGCGGAGAGAGAACGAACCATCCGACCTGGGGTGACGCCCGGCCGCTCCGGCGGCCACCACGCCCCCCGGGAGCGCGGCGCGAAACTTTCACGGCCGTGCCGGGCGTCCGCGGGCGTCCCCGCGGCGGTGAGAGCGGTGACGAGGGCAGGGGAGACGGGCCGCGGGCGTCACCTGTGCACGTACGTCCAGAGCGCATGGAAAAGCGGAACGCCCGCCTCGCTCGGCGGGTGCCGAGGAGGCGGGCGTTCCGCTCAGAAGGCGGAGGGCTTCACCGGCCCGGCCGGTCAGATCCGGACGGGAAGGCTCTTGATGCCGTTGATGAAGTACGACCGCAGGCGCTTGGCCTCGCCGGCCGGGCGCAGGTCGGGCATGCGCTGCGCCAGTACCTCGAACAGCACCCGCAGCTCCAGCTTGGCCAGGTGGTTGCCCAGGCAGAAGTGGGCGCCGCCGCCGCCGAAGCCGATGTGCGGGTTCGGGTCGCGGCCGATGTCGAAGCCGCCCGGAGCGGCGAAGACGTCCTCGTCGCGGTTGGCCGAGGAGTAGAACACCACGACCTTGTCGCCCTCCTTGACCTGCTTGCCGTGCAGGGTGGTGTCGCGGGTGGCGGTGCGGCGGAACAGGTTGACCGGGGAGACCCAGCGGACGATCTCGTCGGCCGCGGTGCGGGCGAGGGACGGGTCGCGGACCAGCCGCTCCCACTGCTCGGGGTGCTCGAACAGGGCGAGCATGCCGCCCGACGCCGCGTTGCGGGTGGTCTCGTTGCCCGCGACGACCAGCAGCAGGACGAACAGGTCGAACTCGTCCTCGCTCAGCGACTCGCCGTCGTCGCCCGGCTGGAGCAGCTTGGTGACGATGTCGTCGCGCGGCTCCTCGCGGCGCCGGGCGGCGAGCTGGTTGGCGTAGGCGTAGACCTCCATCGCCGCCGCCTGGCCCTCCTCGGGGCTGGTGGCGTAGTCGGGGTCCTGGCTGCCGATCATGCGGTTGGACCACTGGAACAGCTTGTCGCGGTCCTCGACCGGCGCGCCGAGCAGCTCGCAGATCACGTACAGGGGGAGCGGGGCCGCCACGTCGGTGACGAAGTCCACCTCGCCCTTGGCGGTCGCCTCGTCCACCAGGCCGTGGCAGATGTCGCGGATGTGGTCCTCGAGGATGCCGATCTGGCGCGGGGTGAAGCCGCGGTTGACCAGCGAGCGCCGGCGGGTGTGCTCCGGCGGGTCCTGGTTGAGCATCATCATCCGCTGGAGCTGGCGCTGCTCCTCGGCCATCTCGTTGAACAGGGCCAGGCTCCTGCTGGAGGAGAACACATCGGAACGGCGGGAGATGTGCACGACGTCCTCGTGCTTGGTGACGGCCCAGAAGCCCGGCCAGCCCGGCTCCTGCTCGCCCTCGTGCCAGAAGACCGGATCGTTGGCGCGCAGCCACCTGAGCTGCTCGTGCGGGACGCCGGAGCGCGCGTAGTGGTCCTGGTCGACGAGGTTGATTTCCATATGACCGCCCGGGGGAGTTGATCAAGCGCTTGGTCGGCAGGTTTCTGAAACGTGTTCTATTACGGTCGCCGGAGCCCGTCAAGGCACGCCAGGATGGGAATACCCTGCCGGGCCGCCGTACCACCACGTCCAGGGGTCAGGTTACGAGATGGTGAAAGCACTGTCGCGATGACGGCACAGCCATCGGATGAATAGGCGGACAGCCTCGCCAACCCTCTTGACGTGGGCGCATCTCCGCGTAGTCTTCTTTTCCAACACATCCGATGAATATGGGGGAGACGCGTGAAGCTGCTGCGAGTCGGACCGCCCGGAGAGGAACGGCCCGCCGTCCTGGACGACGCCGGCCGCCCGCGTGACCTGCGCGGCGTCCTCGGGCAGGGCGTCGACTTCGACGGGGACTTCTTCGCCTCGGGCCGGATCGAACGTGTGGCGATCGCCCTGCGGGCCGGCGAACTGCCGCCGCTCGACGAGGAGGCCGCGCCGGGGACCACGGAGGGCCGCGTCGGGGCGCCGATCGCCCGTCCGGGCAAGGTGGTCTGCGTCGGCCTCAACTACCGCGACCACGCCGAGGAGACCGGGGCGTCCATCCCCGGCGAGCCGATCATCTTCATGAAGGCCCCCAACACCGTCGTCGGGCCCGAGGACGAGGTCCTCATCCCGCGCGGCAGCGTGAAGACCGACTGGGAGGTCGAGCTGGGCGTCGTCATCGGCAGGACCGCCCGCTACCTCGGCACCCACGAGGAGGCGCTGGCCTGCGTCGCCGGCTACGCCGTCTCCAACGACGTCTCCGAGCGGGAGTTCCAGCTCGAGCGCGGCGGTCAGTGGGACAAGGGCAAGTCGTGCGAGACGTTCAACCCGCTCGGCCCCTGGCTGGTCACCGCCGACGAGGTGCCCGACCCACAGAGCCTCGGCCTGCGGCTGTGGGTCAACGGCGAGGCAAGGCAGGACGGCAGCACCGCGAACATGATCTTCGGGGTGGCCGAGATCGTCCGCTACCTCAGCCAGTTCATGGTCCTGGAGCCCGGCGATCTGATCAACACCGGCACGCCCGCCGGCGTCGCCCTCGGCATGCCCGGCCAGCCGTACCTGGTCAAGGGCGACGTGGTCGAGCTGGAGATCGACGGCCTGGGCCGCCAGCGCCAGACGGTGGGTCAGGCATGAGCCGCGCACCGCTGATCATCGCCCTGGAGACCCACGACATCCGGTTCCCCACCTCCCAGGAGCTGGACGGGTCCGACGCGATGAACCCCGACCCGGACTACTCCGCCGCCTACGTGGTCCTGCGGACCGACGGCGGCGTCGACGGCCACGGCTTCGCCTTCACCATCGGCCGCGGCAACGACGTGCAGACCGCCGCCATCGCCGCCCTGGAACCGTTCGTCGTGGGCCGCCGCCCGGACGACCTCGGCGCCCTGTACAAGGAGATGGTGCACGACTCCCAGCTCCGCTGGCTCGGCCCGGAGAAGGGCGTCATGCACATGGCGATCTCCGCGGTCGTCAACGCGCTGTGGGACCTCAAGGCCAAGCTGGAGGGCAAGCCGCTCTGGCAACTGCTGAGCGAGATGTCCCCCGAGGAGCTCGTCGACCTGGTCGACTTCCGCTACCTCAGCGACGCGCTCACCCCCGGCGAGGCGCTGGAGATTCTGCGCCGCGCCGAACCGGGCCGGGCCGAGCGCGCAGCCGACCTGCGGGCCAACGGCTACGCCGCCTACACCACCTCCCCGGGGTGGCTCGGCTACGACGACGACAAGCTGCGCCGCCTGTGCCGGGAGGCGATCGCCGCGGGCTTCACCCAGATCAAGCTCAAGGTCGGCGCCGACCTCGACGACGACCTGCGCCGCATGCGCATCGCCCGCGAGGTCTGCGGCCCCGGCTTCCGCATCGCGATCGACGCCAACCAGCGCTGGGACGTCGGCGCGGCCATCACCTGGGTGAACGCGCTCAGGGAGTACGACCCGTACTGGATCGAGGAGCCCACCAGCCCCGACGACGTGCTCGGCCACGCCACCGTCGCCCGCGCCCTGGCGCCGATCAAGGTGGCCACCGGCGAGCACGTGCAGAACCGCGTGGTCTTCAAGCAGATGCTCCAGGCCGGTTCGATGTCGATCGTGCAACTCGACTCCGCCCGCGTCGGCGGGGTGAACGAGAACATCGCGATCCTGCTGCTCGCCGCCAAGTTCGGTGTGCCCGTCTGCCCGCACGCCGGCGGCGTCGGCCTGTGCGAGCTGGTGCAGCACCTGGCCATGTTCGACTACGTGGCGGTCAGCGGCAGCCGGCAGGACCGGGTGATCGAGTACGTCGACCACCTGCACGAGCACTTCGTCGACCCCGTGGTGGTCAAGAACGGCCGCTACCAGGCGCCGGACGCGCCCGGGTTCAGCGCCGCCATGCGCCCGGAGTCGATCTCCGCCCACACCTTCCCCGGCGGGCGCGTCTGGGCCGGCGGCGACGTCGAGGAGGGGGCCGCATGAGCGAGCTGGAAGGGCTGTCCGCGCTGGTCACCGGCGGCGGCTCGGGCATCGGCCTGGCGACCGCCGAGCTGCTCGCCGAGCGCGGCGCCCGGGTGGCCTGCCTGGACCTCGACCCGCCGGGCGAGCCGTTCGTCGGCGTCAAGGCCGACGTCACCGACGACGCCGCGGTCCGCTCCGCCGTCGCGGCGGCGGCCGGACGGCTCGGCGGCATCGACATCCTGGTCAACAACGCCGGCATCGGCGCGGCCGGGACGGTCGAGTCCAACCCCGACGAGGAGTGGTTCCGCGTCCTGGACGTCAACCTCCTCGGCATCGTCCGGGTCACCAGGGCGGCGCTGCCGCACCTGCGCGCGTCCACCCACGCGGCCATCGTCAACACCTGTTCGATCGCGGCCACGGCCGGCCTGCCCGACCGCGCGCTCTACAGCGCGTCCAAGGGCGCGATCCTGTCGCTGACGCTGGCCATGGCCGCCGACCACATCGGCGAGGGCATCCGCGTCAACTGCGTCAACCCGGGCACCGCCGACACGCCCTGGGTGCAGCGACTGCTCGCCGTGGCGCCGGACCCGCAGGCCGAACGCCGCGCGCTGGAGGCCCGTCAGCCCATGGGCCGACTGGTCAGCGCCCAGGAGGTCGCCGCGGCCATCGCCTACCTCGCCGGCCCGCTGGCGTCGAGCACGACGGGCACCGTGCTCGACGTGGACGGCGGCATGCACGGCCTGCGGCTGCGTCCCAAGACCTAGCCGTCCCAAGACCTGGCCGTCCCAAGACCTGGCCTTCCGGTCCCACCTCCCCAGGCCCGCCGCTCCTCACCTCCCCGGAGGCCCACCCCGCCGCCCCTACGTCCCCGAGGCGGCCCCGACGTCCCGCACCCGCCCTCCCGGGGCGCCGCGCCCTCATACCGAGGCGCCCCGCAACCCCCCGCATTTCCCGTTGAATCGAGGCGACAAGTGACAATACGATCCTCGGCCACCTACGGTGTGGCACTTCTCGCGGCGACCCTGACCCTCGCCGCGTGCGGGTCGTCGACGCCGTCCAGCCCCTCGTCCTCGGCCGGGGGCGGTTCGACCGCCGCCGCCGGGGGCGGCAAGATCGGCATCGACTTCCCGCGCGCCGACACCGACTTCTGGAACTCCTACAACAAGTACGTCCCGCAGATGGCGAGCCAGCTCGGCATCGACCTGATGCCGCCGACCAACTCGCAGAACGACATCGCCAAGCTGGTGGCCAACACCCAGGCGCTGGTGAGCCAGGGCGCGAAGGCCATCGTGATGGCCCCGCAGGACACCGGCGCGATCGCCACCACCCTCGACCAGCTCGCCGGGAAGAACATTCCGGTCGTCACCGTGGACACCCGGCCCGACAAGGGCAAGACTTTCATGGTGGTCCGCGCCGACAACCGCGCCTATGGCGAGAAGGCCTGCAAGTTCCTCGGCGACCAGCTCAAGGGCAAGGGCAAGGTCGTCGAGTTCCAGGGCTCGCTGTCGTCGGTCAACGGCCGCGACCGCTCCGAGGCGTTCGGCGCGTGCATGAAGTCCAACTACCCCGGCATCACGGTCTTCGCCGAGCCCACCGAGTGGGAGGGCCCCAAGGCCTCGGCCGCGCTGCAGACCCGGCTCACCCAGCACCCCGACATCAACGGCATCTACATGCAGGCGGGCGGCGCCTTCCTCGCGCCCACCCTCCAGCTGCTGAAGTCCAAGAACCTGGTGGTGCCGCCGACCGACCCCAAGCACATCTTCATCGTCTCCAACGACGGCATCCCGCAGGAGTTCCAGGCCATCCGGGACGGGCAGATCGACGCCACCGTCTCCCAGCCCGCCGACCTGTACGCCAAGTGGGCGCTCTTCTACGCCAAGGCGGCATTGGAGGGCAAGACCTTCGCGCCGGGCGCGACCGACCACGACAGCACGATCGTCGACGTCGGCGGCGGTCGTCTGGAGGACCAGCTCGCCGCGCCGCTGGTCACCAAGGACAACGTGGACGACCCCAATCTCTGGGGCAACCAGGTCAAATGATGTCGTCATCCGCCACCCCGGCCGTCGAGGCCCGTGACATCACCAAACGGTACGGGCCCACGACGGCGCTCGACGACGCGGGCATCGTCATCGCCGAGGGAGAGACGCACGCCCTGGTCGGCCGCAACGGCGCCGGCAAGTCGACGCTGGTGTCCATCCTGACCGGGCTCCAGCGCCCCGACGCGGGCGAGGTCCGCTTCGCCGGTCGGCAGGCCCCGCCGGTCGCCGACCGCGACGGCTGGCGCCGCAACGTCGCCTGCGTGTACCAGAAGTCCACGATCATCCCGACGCTCACCGTCGCGGAGAACCTGTTCCTCAACCGCCAGTCGGCCCGCGGCCCGATCAACTGGCGGACGCTGCGGGCACGGGCGCACGAGGTGCTGGAGCAGTACGGGGTGGCGGTCGACGCCGGGCGCCTGGCCGGCGATCTCAACGTCGAGCAGCGCCAGCTGCTGGAGATCGCCCGGGCGCTGTCGTTCGGCGCCCGGTTCATCATCCTGGACGAGCCGACCGCGCAGCTCGACGGCCCGGCGATCGAGCGGCTGTTCGACCGCATGCGGTCGCTGCGCGAGCAGGGCGTCACGATGATGTTCATCTCCCACCACCTGGAGGAGGTGTACCGGGTGTGCCAGTCGGTCACGGTCTTCCGCGACGCCCGGCACGTCCTCACCAGCGCGGTGGACGACCTGCCGCACGACGAGCTGGTCGCCGCGATGACCGGCGAGGCCGCGGCCGGCTACCAGGCCAGGGCCCGGGCGGCGGACGCCGGCGCGCCGGCCGTGCTGAGCGCCGAGAAGCTCACGCTGGCCGGCCGCTACCAGGACGTCGATCTCACCGTGCGCGCCGGGGAGATCGTCGGGGTGGCGGGGTCGGGCAGCAGCGGCAAGGTGAGCCTGGCCGAGACGCTCGTCGGCCTGCTCGCCGCCGACAGCGGCACGGTGACCGTCAACGGCACCCGGCCCCGGCCGGGGGACGTCGCCTCGGCGCTGCGCGCCGGGCTCGGCTTCGTCCCGAAGGACCGGCACAAGGAGGGCTTCGTGCCGCTGCTGTCGATCGCCGAGAACGCCACTCTGCCGATCGCGCACAAGCTCGGCCGCCTCGGCGCGGTGTCCCCGGCCCGGCGCCGCGCCAAGGCCGAGAGGATGATCGAGGATCTCACCATCAAGACGACCGGGCCCTCCCAGCCGGTCGGCGACCTGTCGGGCGGCAACGCCCAGAAGGTCGTCATGGCGCGGGCGCTCGCCGACGACCCCAGGGCGCTGGTCGTGATCGACCCGACCGCCGGGGTGGACGTGCGGGCGAAGCAGGCGCTGCTCGGAGCCGTGGAGGACGCGGCCGAGCGCGGCGCGGCGGCCGTGCTCGTCTCCGACGAGCTGGACGACCTGCGCATCTGCGACCGGGTCGTCGTGATGTTCCATGGACGCATCGTCAAGGAAGTGCCACGGGGCTGGGCGGACGCCGAGCTCGTGGCGGTCATGGAAGGTGTCGACGCACGATGACGGAAACGACCGTGGCCTCCCCCGGCAGCCCCGGCGAGTCCCCGGGCACGGAGGTCAGCACGACGCGGGGCCCGGCGAGGGTCCCGCTCGCGCGGTTCCGCGACCTCGCCTTGGTGCCGGCCATCCTGCTGCTGATGGTCGTCGGCGCCCTGCTGGAGCCGGCCTTCCTCAGCGCCGACAACCTGACCAACGTGCTCCAGCAGCAGACCGAGCTGTCGCTGCTCGTGCTCGCCGAGGCGATCATCCTGATCGCCGGGAAGTTCGACCTGTCGCTGGAGTCCACCGTGGGCCTCGCGCCCGCGCTCGGCGTCGCGTTGGTCATCCCGGCCGCCTCCAACGGGCTCGGCACCGAATGGCCGACGTGGCTGGGCGTGCCGATCTGCCTGCTGATCGGCGTGCTCGTCGGGGCGTTCAACGGCATGCTCATCATGCGGTTCAAGCTGTCGGCGTTCATCGTGACGCTCGGCATGCTGATCGTGCTGCGCGGCCTGCAGATCGGCTTCACCGGCGGCCAGAACCTCTTCGCGCTGCCCGAGTCGTTCCTGTACCTGGGCAACGCCCGCTGGCTCGGCCTGCCGGCCTCCATCTGGATCTGCGTGGTCGCCTACGCCATCGGCATCGTCGCGCTCGGGTACTTCCGGCACGGGCGCTCGATCTACGCGATCGGCGGCAACGTCGACGCGGCCCGCGCCGCGGGCGTGCGCACCGACCGGGTCATGTGGACGGTGTTCATGATCGGCGGCCTGCTGGCCGCGCTCGCGGGCCTGCTCATGACCGGCCGGCTCGGGTCGGTGGCGGCCGCCCAGGGCGACGGCATGATCTTCACGGTGTTCGCGGCCGCGGTCATCGGCGGGGTCAGCCTCGACGGCGGCAAGGGCACGCTGTTCGGCGCGCTGTGCGGCGTGCTCGTCCTCGGACTGATCAACAACATCCTCACGCTGGCGGGCGTCTCCGCGCAGTGGATCCAGGCGATCTACGGAGGCATCATCCTCATTGCGCTGATGCTCGCCCGGGTGACCAGCGGAAAGGCACAAGATTGACCCAGCGCATCGCCCTGCGCACCCGGCTGCGCCCGGGGGCCGAGGAGGCCTACGACAGGGAGCACGCCACGATCCCCGCCGACCTGGAGGCCCAGATGCGCGGGGCGGGCGTGCACACCTGGAAGATCTGGCGCGACGGCCTCGACCTGTTCCACTACATCGAGGCGGACGACTACGCGGCCCTGCAGGACAGGCTGCGCCTCAGCGAGGCCAACCTGGCCTGGCAACGCCGGATCGACCGCCTGCTGGACGGGGACTTCGACCCCTCGGCCACGGGTATGCGCATGGTCTGGCAGATGGAGGCGCCGGCTCCTTGAGCCGGCGGCGACCGACGAAGGAGAAGCGATGCAGAGCCGGACCGTGGGACGCGGCGTCCAGGTCACCAGGTACGGATTCGGCGCCGCGCCGATCGGCAACCTGTTCGCGGCGGTGGGCGACGGCGAGGCGCGCGAGGCGGTCGACGCGGCGTGGGCGGCCGGGGTGCGGTACTTCGACACCGCCCCGCACTACGGCCTCGGCCTGTCCGAGCGCCGCCTCGGCGCCGCTCTGCGCGACCGGCCGCGTGACTCCTACGCCCTGTCGACCAAGGTAGGGCGGCTCATCGTCCCGGCCGAGGACGCGGCGGCCGGCCACGAGCCGCCCGCGGGGGGCGGACGCGACGACCAGGGCTTCGACGTGCCCGCGACGCGGCGCCGGGTCTGGGACTTCTCCCGCGACGGCGTGCGCCGCTCCATCGAGGAGAGCCTCTCGCGTCTCGGGCTGGACGCGGTCGACATCGCGCTGATCCACGACCCGGACGACCACTGGGCGCAGGCCGTGGGCGAGGCCTACCCGGCGCTGGCCGAGCTGCGCGACCAGGGCGTGGTCAAGGCGATCGGCGCCGGCATGAACCAATGGGAGATGCTGGAGGGTTTCGTCAAGGAGACCGACCTCGACGTGGTCATGCTCGCCGGGCGTTACACGCTGCTCGACCAGTCGGGCGGCGCGCGGCTGCTGCCGCTCTGCCAGGAGCGCGGCGTCGCGGTGTTCGCGGCCGGCGTCTTCAACAGCGGGCTGCTGGCCACCCACGAGCCGGCCGGCACCTACGAGTACGCGCCGGCTCCCGGCCCGCTGGTGGAGCGGGCGCGGCGCATCGCGGCGGTGTGCGAGCGGTACGACGTCACGCTGCCGCAGGCGGCGCTGGCCTTCCCGCTGCGGCACCCGGCGGTGTCCTGCGTGGTCTCCGGCGCCCGCTCGGCGGCGGAGGTCGAGCGCAACGCGGCCCTGGCCGCCGTCCCCGTCCCCGGCGAGCTGTGGACCGCGCTCGCCGAGGAGTCCCTGGTCACCCTCGGCTAGCCGGATGGAGAGCAGCTCATGATCGACGCCCATCACCACCTGTGGGACACGGCCGCGCGCGACTACCCGTGGATGAGCGGCGCGGCGATGGCCCCGCTGCGCCGCCCGTACGGCCTGGCGGACCTGCGGCGCGGGTGCGCGGCCCGCGGCGTCGAGCACACGGTGCTGGTGCAGACCGTGGGCGAGACGGAGGAGACCGAGGAGTTCCTGGCCACCGCGGCGGCCTCGGACGGACTGGTGGCGGGCGTCGTGGGATGGGTCGACCTCACCGCGCCGGACGTGGCCGGCGAGCTCATGCGCCTGCGTTCCCTGCCGGGCGGCGAGCTCCTGGTGGGGATACGCCACCCGGTGCAGGACGAGACCGACCCGAAGTGGCTGTACCGCGAGGACGTGCGGCACGGCGTCCGCGCGGTCGGCCAGGCGGGCCTGGCCTACGACCTGCTCGTGCTGGCACACCAGCTCCCGGCGGCCCGCGACCTCGTGCGCGACCTGCCGGGCGTGCGGTTCGTGCTGGACCACGCGGCCAAGCCGCCGATCGCGTCCGGCGCCGTCGAGCCGTGGGCGAGCGAGCTCAAGGCCCTGGCCGCCTCGCCCAACGTGATGTGCAAGCTGTCCGGCCTGGTCACCGAGGCCGACTGGCACGACTGGGACGCGCCGCGCCTCGCCCCGTACGCCGAGCACGTCCTCGGCTGTTTCGGGACCGACCGGGTGATGTTCGGCTCCGACTGGCCGGTGTGCGAGCTCGCGGCCTCGTATGAACAGGTCGTCGATCTGGCCCGGGAATTGACCGCAGGCCTTTCCGCCGCGGAGCGCGAGCTGGTTTTCGCGGGCAACGCCCGGGTGGCGTACGACCTGCCATCCTGAGCCGACGCCCGCCGGCTCGCTGTTCCCTTTCCCGTACGTCCGCCTGAGGCCAGGCGGGCGTACGAGCATGCCCTGATCTCGGAAAACGCGGGCCTTTGCCCGGCGTTCATGGCAGCATTCGTGAATCACGGCGGGGAAAGGGTTTCCATTTACCCGCCGGGCGCGATAACCCCGGCGGTTAACGCTGATTGCTCATTCTTAGCCGCATATTGGCCCTTTTGGGTGCGACGTCGGGTATATCCGCAAATGCTGACGGAAAGGTCCGAACAGGGTAAGGGAGAGGCTCATGATGGCGGTGCGCGCGGGAGTCATGGCGATGGTCATGCCGGTGACGTTGCTGGGCGGAGGCGCCGTGGCGTCGGCCAGGCCCCAGCCGGAGCCGCTGAGCCGCGGCCCCGAGCCGGTCCTCGCGCTCGGCCGCTTCGCGGGCTACGGCCCCGGGCAGACGGCCGTCACCTACGACCCCAAGCTCGTCCCCTCCGGCGCGGCGGCGGCCGTCGCCTATGTCCCCACCGCCGACGGGCACGCCAGCGTGCAGCTGAGGGCGCAGGGGCTGCTGCCCAACCGCAGGTACGGCGCGCACGTGCACACCAACGCCTGCGGGTCCAAGGGCGAGGACGCCGGGCCGCACTTCCAGCACGTCCAGGACCCGAAGACGCCCTCCACCGATCCGAAGTTCGCCAATTCCCGCAACGAGATCTGGCTCGACTTCACCACCGACGGCCAGGGCAACGGGTTCTCCCGCGCCGCGCTGGAGCGCAGGTTCACCGACCGGCGCCCGCACTCGGTGATCGTGCACGCCGACCACACCCACACCGACCCCGGACACGCCGGCCAGGCGGGCGCCAGGCTCGCCTGCATCAACGTCGACTTCTGAGGACGTCGGCCGCTCGTGAGCACGTCGGCCGCGGGCTGAGCGCGTCCGCCCCGCGGGGGAGCGTGGGGGGTCAGGGGAGGCGGGCCGCCGTGCCGGCGTAGCGAGGCGCGGCGCCGGCGGTCTCGCTCACCTCGAAGCTCACCTGTCCGTCGCCGAGCGGCGACAGCAGCAGGGTGCCCTGGTGACACTGGTCGCCCCGCACGCGGTCGAGCCGGAAGACCGCCGTGGCGTCCCGCGCGCCCGCCGGGGTGAGGCGGCCGGAGCAGTGCAGGTCGGCGCCCCACAGCATGGTGCCGGTGTCGGCGCCGGTGGGCAGGCGGATCTCCACCGGGAACACCCGCCCGGCGGCCGGATGCTCCGCGGTGCCGGTCCAGGTGCCCGCGTAGGACACCCCGCCCGGCTCCCGCCCGCCCGTCGCCCACCACACCGCGCCGAACGCCACGACAGCCGCCACCACGGCGAGCCCGGCGAGCGCCGCCCATCGCCCGCGCCGCCGCCCGGGACGGGCCGGACTCCCGGGCGCGGCGCCCGCACTGGAGCCGGTGTGGCCCTCGGTGGCGGCGGCCGGGCCGCCGTGCCCGTCGCCGGTCGCCTCCTCGGCTTCCCCGGGGACCGTGGTCCCGGGAGCGTGCCGGCCCTGGGCGGGCCCTGCGGGGGCGCCGGCGGCGCGCGAGGGCGGTGCGGTGGACGGGTCGGCGGCGCGCCAGGGCGGTGCGGCGGCCAGGGTGGCGCCCGTTTCGAGTACGCCGTGACGCGGCATGGGGGCGGCGGCCGGTCCCGTGCCGATGAGCAGGCGCAGCGCCTCCTCGGCGCCCGGGCGGTCGGCCGGGTCGGCGGCGAGGCAGGCCACCACGATCTCCCGCAGCGGCCCGGCGAGCGGGCCGAGGTCGGGCTCCCCGAACAGGATGCGGCCCAGGGTCGCCTCGAACGACCGAGCGGCGTAGGCGTGACGTCCGCTCGCCGTGAAGGCGACCGTGAGCGCCCAGCCGAACATGTCGGCCGCGGGCTCGGCGCGCTCGCCCTTGAGCTGCTCGGGCGAGATGTACGCGGGCGTGCCGACGGGCGGCCGGCCCGTGGTGGTCACCGTGCCCGTCATCCGCGAGATGCCGAAGTCGATCACCCTGGGCCCTTCGAGGCCCAGCAGGACGTTGCCGGGCTTGAGGTCTCGATGCACGACCCCGGCCCCGTGGATCGCGGCCAGCGCCGTGGCGGTGCCGACGGCGATGCGGTCCAGGGACCCCCCGGCGAGCGGCCCCTCGGTGGCGACGTGCCGGTGCAGCGAGACCCCGTCGACGTACTCGCTGACGATGTACGGACGGTCGCCGTCCAGGTCGGCGTCCAGCACCTGGGCGGTGCAGAACGGCGCCACCCGCCGGATCGCCCGCACCTCGTCGGCGAACCGGCGGCGTGCCCGGTCATCGTCCAGCCGCGCGTGCATCAGCTTCACCGCGACCGGCTCGCCGCCGGGCCCCAGCGCACGGTACACCACACCCTGCCCGCCCTGGCCGAGGCGGCCGGTCAGGCGGTAGTCGCCGATTCGCTCGGGGTCGCCGGGCCGCAGGGGGTCGGGTGGGGCCATGATCCATGATTACCACGAACCCGCGCGGGGCACGGCCGGCGCGTCAGCCGGCCCCGGCGCCGCGCAGGGCTCCGGCGGGCGGCGGGCCTTCCGGGGTGCTGAGGGATGCGGCGGCCCTCCGCGCGGACGGCCGCACGGCCAGGACGGCGAGGCCGGTCAGCACGATGGCGCCGCCCAGCAACTCGCCGGGGCCGGGACGCTCGCCGAGCCAGACGCCGGCCGTCGCCATGCCGATGATCGGGACGAGCAGCGTGAACGGCGCCACGGCCGAGGCGGGGTACCGGCGCAGCAACGCGTTCCAGATGCCGAAGCCGACGAAGGTCGACAGGACCACCACGTAGGCCAGCGCCGCGACCGACCCTAGGGCGAAGGAGGAGAACGCGCCGCGGATGCGGTCCGGGCCCTCGAACAGCGCCGACAGCCCGAGCAGGGGCAGCGGCGGCACCAGGCTGGACCACACCAGCAGACCGAGCCCCCCGGGCGCCTCGGCGCGCCGGACGCACACGTTGGCGACGCCCAACGAGGCCGCGGCCCCGAGCGCGAGCAGCAGGGGCCACAGCGGCACCTGGGCGCCCCTGCCCACCGCGATCACCGCGATGCCGGCGGAGGCGACCACGATGCCGGCGAGCCGGCGCCGTCCCGGGCGCTCGCCGAGGACCACGGCGGCGACGGCCACCGTGAAGATCACCTGCGCCTGGAGCACCAGGGAGCTGAGGCCGGCGGGCAGGCCCAGGTACATGGCGGTGAACAGCAGCCCGAACTGCCCGGCCCACTGGAACAGCCCTACGACGACGATCCAGCGGACCGGGATCGCCGGGCGCGGGATGAGGAACACCGCAGGGACGGCGACCAAGGTGAAGCGCAGCGCCGCGAACAGCAGCGGCGGGAAGTGTTCGAGCCCGATGTCGATGACGACGAAGTTGACGCCCCACAGGACGGCGACGGCGATGGCGAGGAAGGAGTGAAGGGGGCGCACCCCTGGAGTTTCGACGCGTGGCGCAGTTCAGTCCAGCTATTTCTTCTAAAGTGATTTGTGTAGTGACGCTACATCGTTCTGCGGGCCGTCCGGCGTGGTGGCCGTCTCGCCCGGAGCGGCCGTCGTCCCGGCCGGTGTGGTCGTCGTCGCGGCGGGAGCGGCCGTCGTCGTGGGAGCGGCGTATCGGCGTAGCGCCGGCATGGCCAGGGCGATCAGCCCGGCACCCACGATGGTGGCCAGGCCGCCGCCGACCGCGCTCACGGTGGGCGACAGCGCCGAGCCGAGCGCGCCGGCGCGGAAGTTGCCGAGCTGCGGGCAGCCGGCGCCGACCAGGTACTCGGCGGCGCCGACCCGGCCCCGGTAGCGGTCGGGCGTCGCCACCTGCACGACCGAGGTGCGGAAGACCACGCTCACCACGTCGGCGGCGCCGGCGACGGTCAGCAGCGCCAGCGCCGGCCACAGAGTGGGAGTCAGGCCGAAGCCGGCGACGGCGGCTCCCCAGATCGCCCCGGCCACCAGCATGGCCCGGCCCTGGCGGGACACCCGCCCGACCCATCCCGACAGCGCCGTGCCGGCCAGGCCGCCGGCCGCGACGGCGGAGGTGAGCAGGCCGAGCGTCTCGGCCGACCCGCCGAAGCGCTCGGCGTTGATCACCGGGAACAGCGCGTAGGGCATGCCGAGGAGCATGGCGCTCATGTCGGCGAGGAAGGCGCCGCCGATCACGCGGTTCCTCCCGATGAACCGCAGCCCCTCGGCGACCGCCCGCGGGCCCGGCCTGGTGCCCCCGCCCTCCGGCGGCATCGCCGGCAGCCGCGCGACACCGTACAACGCGAAGGCGAAGCTCAGCGCGTCGATGAGGTAACACGTGCGCAGGCCCCAGCCGGCGGCGATCACCCCGGCCAGGGCGGGGCCCACCGTCCCGCTGAAGTGGAAGGTGAACATGGTGAGCGCCGCGCCCGCCGGGACCTGCTCGGGCGGCAGCAGCCGGGCGAGGAACGTGCCGCGCGCCGGGCTGTTGACCGCGGCGAGCGCCGACTGCAGCACGACCAGGCAGTACAGCGGCCACACCTGGCCGAACCCGGCGAACGCCTGGACGGCGAACAGCGCCGACACAACGGCCAGGCAGCCGCTGGTCACCAGCACCAGCTTGCGCCGGTCGACCGCGTCGATGACCACGCCCCCCGCGAGGCCGAGCACGATCGAGGGAACGGCGCTCGCCAGGCCGACCGCGCCGACGGCGACCGCCGAGCCGGTCATCGTGTAGACCTGCAGGACCACGGCGAAGGTCGTCATCTGCCCGCCGACGGCCGACAGCAGCGTCCCCGCCCACAGGCGGCGGAACGCGGGAGAGCTCCGCAGGGGACGCACGTCCATCAGCAGCCGGCCGCCCGCCATGTCCCCGTCCCCCTCCAGACGCCAGGTCCCCCCGGATGAGGGACGGTCGGCGATGAGCCGGGGAAGTCTAACCACGCCTCCGGCGGCGCGGCCAGCGGTTTTCCGCGCGGAACACCGGGACGCGGTGGTCACCGGCGTCTCGTGGGCGACGCTCGAGCTGTTCCCGTGTCGGTGGCCTGGGCCGCCGACGCCGGCCGGAGGACACGGCGGCGCCTAAGGCCGGAGCCCTCGGAGGCGTTCGGCGAGGAAGCGGCGCTCGGCGGCGTTCTCGGTGAGCAGCAGCGCCTCCTCGTACGCGGTGCGGGCCTCCGCGATGCGGCCGAGGCGGCGCAGGAAGTCGGCGCGCGAGGCGGCCAGGTAGCCGTACCCGGCCAGTTGCGGCTCGCCGGCGAGCGAGTCCAGCTCCCTCAGTCCGCGGGCGGGACCATGGACGAACCCCAGGGCCACCGCGCGGTTGAGCGCCACGACCGGTGACGGCCAGACGCAGACGAGCAGGTCGTAGAGCGCGAGCACCTCGCGCCAGTCGGTGTCGTCCCAGGTGGGCGCCTCGGAGTGGACGGCGGCGATGGCGGCCATCAGGGCGAAGCGGCCCGGCGGGCGGCGCCGCAGCGCCTCGCGGACCAGCGCCGCTCCCTCGGCGATGGCCGGACGGTCCCAGCGGGTGCGGTCCTGCTCGTCCAGCGTGAGCAGCCGCCCGTCGCCGGCCACCCGGGTGGCGGCGCGGGCGTCGGTGAGCAGGATCAGCGCGAGCAGGCCGGCGACGTCGGCGTCGTGCGGCAGCAGCGCCCGGAGCATGCGGGTCAGGTCCAGCGAGCGTTCCACCAGGTCGCGGCGGACGACCGACTCGCCGGCCGGGGCGGTGTGCCCGGTGGTGAACAGCAGGTGCACGACGGTGAGCACCGCGTCGATACGCCCCGGCAGCGCCTCCGGCGGCGGCACGCGGTAGGGGATGCGCGCGGCGGCGATCTTCTTCTTGGCCCTGGTGAGGCGGGCCGCCATGGTCGGCTCGCTCACCAGGAAGGCGCGGGCGACCTCCGCCGTGGTCAGCCCGCACAGCAGGCGCAGGGTCAGGGCGACCTGCGCCTGCAGGGCCATGGCGGGGTGGCAGCAGGTGAAGATCAGCCGGAGCCGGTCGTCGCCCGCCCGCGCGGCGGGCGTCTCGTCCGGTCCCGGCTCGACCTGGTCCTCCAGCAGCAACGGCAGCGACCGGCGCATGGTCGCGTCCCGGCGCAGCAGGTCCAGGGCGCGGTTCCTGGCCACCGTCGTCAGCCAGGCCCCCGGGCTGGCCGGCACGCCCTGGGCGCTCCAGGCGGTCAGCGCCCTGGCGTAGGCGTCCTGCACGCACTCCTCGGCCAGGTCGATGTCGCGGGTGACGCGCACCGCCGCGGAGAGCACGAAGGCCCACTCGCGGCGGTGCGCGTCCGCGACGGCGGCTGCCGCCTCCGGGGTCACCTCAGTCGAAGATCTGCACCGGGCGGACCTCGACGCCGCCGTAGGGCGCCGGAACCTGCTTGGCCACGGCGATCGCCTCGTCCAGATCGGCCGCGTCGATCAGGTAGTAGCCGCAGATGGCCTCCTTGGTCTCGACGAAGGCCCCGTCGGTGACCAGGAACTCGCCGGAGGAGTCCCTGCGGATGGAGGTGGCGGTGCCGGTCGGGTGCAGCGCGTCGCCGCCCAGCAGCTTGGGCCCGTTGTTCTCGGCGAACACGACGTGCTCCTTGTAGACGCGGTCGTGGTCCTCCCGCGTGGCGGCGGCGTAGGAGGCTTCGTCCTCGTAGATGAGAACCAGGTACTTGGCCATGATGCGGTCCTTCCGTGTTCGTCCATGTCCATCGGAGCTCGTCGGGCCCTGCTTCGCGGGCCGGACATCCATCCCGACGCGTGGGTCCGCCTCGGATCGACAGGACGGCGGAATCCCGCCGGAAAATTTTCCCGGCCTCTGCGGCGCGAGGGCTCAGAGGGCGCGGCGCAGCCATTCCTCGACGCCGGCGACGTGGACGGTGGCCCAGGCTCGGGCGACGTCGGGCTGACGGCCCGCGATGGCCTCGTAGATCGCGGCGTGCTGCTCCCTGGTCTTGACGGTGGCCCCCTCCTGCGTGAGGCCGCGCCAGACGCGGGCCCGGGTGGTCGGCCCGGACAGGCTCTCGATGAGCGAGCACAGGACGGTGTTGCCCGACCCCTTGGCGATGAGCTGGTGGAACTCCAGGTCGTTGGCGACGAGCTGCTCGATGCTCGGGTCGTCGGGCAGGGCGTCCAGGATCGACCGGAGGTCCTCGACCTGGCCGTCGGTCATGGCGAGCGCCGCCATGCCGGTGGCGGCCGGTTCGAGGATGCGGCGCACCTGGAAGAACTCCAGCACGGTGTCGTCGCGGTGGAAGTCGACCACGAAGGACAGGGCGTCGAGCAGGAGGTGGGGCTCCAGGCTGGTGACGTACGTGCCGTCGCCCTGCCGCACGTCCAGCACGTTGATCAGCGCGAGCGCGCGGACGGCCTCGCGGAGGGAGTTGCGGGACAGGCCGAGGCGTTCGGCCAGGTCGGCCTCCTTGGGAAGCCGCGCGCCCGGGCCGAGCTCGCCCGAGACGATCATTCCCTTGATCTTGTCGATCGCCGCGTCCGTGACCGCCACGGAGACACCACCTCTGCTTTTCGCGCTTCATCCGCAGACATCGGATGTCTATGAGTGTATGGGGTCATTGTGACGTGGCGGTGAACCGGACGGGATCGCCGGGAGCCCCAGGTGCGCGGCGGACGGCGCCGCGGGACTCCAGCGTCCGCAGATGCGCCGCCGCTTCGCCCGCGGCGAGGCCGCGCTGCACGGGCGCCAGGTCGCTCCACGGCCTGTTCCAGGTCATTCGCTCGGCGACCTGCCAGATCGTCAGGGGCTCGGCCGCGACCCCTGTCATCATGTCGCGCAGACGTAGGAGCTTGTCCTCGTGGTGGGCCCGGATCTCGGCCGCGCGGGCGGCGACGTCCGCGAAGGGCTCCTCGTGCGCCGGCAGCGCCTGCGCCTCTCCCAGCCCGGCCACCCGGGTGAGAGACCCGAGGAAGTCTTCCAGCGGATCGACGTCCTGCCGGTCGTACGGATAAATGCCGATGTGAGGGGTGATGTCGGGCAGGACGTGGTCGCCGGTGAACAGCCGGTCGGCGTCCTCCAGGTGCAGGCACACATGCCCGGGAGTGTGGCCCGGCGTCCACACCACCCGCAGCACGCGCCCCGGCAGGTCGATCAGGTCCCCGTCGCGCAGCTCCCTGTCGGGCTGCGCGGGCGGGTCGGGCCGCTCGGAAGCCCGGACGGCCTCCGCCTCCGCCCCCGCGCCCGCCCGGCGCATCATCTCGGCCTGGAACTCGCGATGGGAGTCCGCCGGCATGGCGCGCATCAGGCGCACGATGGCGGCGTCCGCCTCGTGCATCGCGATCCAGCCGCCCGACTCCTCGCGCACCCGCCCGGCCAGCCCGGCGTGGTCGGGGTGGTAGTGGGTGACGACCACCCCGCGCACCTCCCGGACGTCCACGCCGCACGCGGCGAGCCCGTCGCGCAGCGCCGTCCAGGCGTCCTCGTGGTTCCAGCCCGCGTCGACCAGCACCGGCCCCGCGGGGGACTCCACCGCGTACACCAGCGTGTACCCGAGCGGGCTGCCGGGGATCGGCACCGGCACGCTCCACACCCCGCCGCCCAGGTCGGCGGGACGCTGGGCGCTGTAGGCCCTGCGGCGCGTCCTCACACGCGCTCGAGGATGGTCGCGGTGGCCAGGGCGCCGCCGGCGCACATCGACACCAGCGCGGTCGAGCGGTCGGCCCGCTCCAGCTCGTGCAGCGCCGTGGTGACCAGCCGGGCGCCCGTCGCGCCCACCGGATGCCCGAGCGCGATGGCCCCGCCGTTCACGTTGACCCGCTCCATGTCCGGGGCGTGCACCTCCGCCCAGGACAGCACGACGGCCGCGAACGCCTCGTTCACCTCGAACCTGTCGATGTCGCGCACGGACATCCCCGACATGGCCAGCACCTTGGCGGTCGCGTCCACCGGCCCGTCCAGGTGGTAGTAAGGCTCGGAACCGACCAGGGCCTGAGCCAGGATGCGGGCGCGCGGGCGCAGGCCGTGCCGGTCCGCGGCCTCCTCGCTCATCAGCAGCACGGCGGCGGCGCCGTCGGAGATCTGCGAGGAGGTGCCCGCGGTGTGCAGGGCGTCCTCCCCGAGCACCGGCCTCAGCCTGGCCAGCCCCTCGGCCGTGGTCTCGCGCAGGCCCTGGTCCCTGGACACGGCGAGGGTCTCTCCCGTGGGAACCCCGTTCTCGCCGAGAACGGGCGCGGTCACGGGGATCACCTCGCGCTCGAACCGGCCGTCGGCCCACGCCTTGGCCGCCTGCCGCTGCGAGCGGGCGCCGAACCGGTCGAGCCGCTCGCGGGTGAACCCGCGCCGCTGGGCGATGCGCTCGGCGGCGGTGAACTGGTCGGGCAGGTCGATCGACCAGTCACCGGGTCGCGGGTTGGCCGGCAGCACGTTGCTGCCGAGCGGCTGGCGGGACATGGACTCGACGCCGCAGGCGATGCCCACGTCGATCACCCCGGCCTGGATGAGCGCGGCGACCAGGTGCACGGCCTGCTGGGAGGAGCCGCACTGGGCGTCCACCGTCGTCACCCCGGTCTGGTAGGGCAGGCCGGCGTAGAGCCAGGCGTGCCTGCCGACGTGGCCGCCCTGCTCGCCGGCCTGGGTGACGCAGCCCGCGAAGACCTGCCCGACGGCCGAGGGGTCGATGCCGGACCTCTCGACGACGCCGTTCATGGCCGCCCCGAGCAGAGCCTGCGGTTTGACCCCCGCCAGCCAGCCGTTGCGCTTGCCGATCGGGGTGCGCACGGCTTCGACGATCACGGGCCTGCCCATGCGGCCTCCTTCCCATCAGAACAAGGTTCCGCCGCGACTGTAACCGGTTCTAATTTGCCGCGAAAGCCTTGCCGGGCGCCGGAAGCCCTCCCGGAACCCTCGTCGAAGCCGGAAGCCCTCCTGGAACCCTCGTGGAAGCGGGAAGCCCTCTCGAAAGCCGGAAGCCTTCGTGGAAGCGGGTAGCCCTCGTCAATGCCCGAGGCCCGCTCAGGCGTCGGAGTCGTCGCGGTCGTCGCGGTCGTCGCGGTCGTCGAAGTCGGCGAGCAGGCGCTCGGCCGCGATCTCGATGCGACGCTGGATCTGCTCGTAGGTGCGTCGGCCGCGCAGCATCTCCAGCAGCTCGTTCACCCACACCCCGGCCAGCGAGCCGGCGAGGGCGAACTGCTCCTCGGAGGCGGTCTCGAGGGTGAGGCCGTTGCCCGAGACGCGCAGCAGCAGCCCGGCCATGCGGTCGCCGAACGGGACCTCGACCTGGGCCATGATCAGCGAGCGGATGAGCGCGTCGGCGAGCTCGGGCTCGCGCATGAGGCCGCGGGTGGCGCGCATGAGCACGTCCACCCCCCGCCCCGCCGCCGTCTCGGCGCTCGGCGGACGCCGCTCGATGCTGTTCTCGAGCAGGTCGATCTCTTCGCCGACGACCGCGACGACGAGATCCATCTTCGAGGGGAAGTAGCGGTAGAGGGTGCCGAGCGCGACCCCGGCGCGTTCGGCGACGGTTCGCATCTGCATCGCCTCGACGCCGCCCCGCGAGGCGAGGGCCGCGGCGGCCTGGACGATGCGCTTGCGCCGTTGGTGCTGGCTGCGGGTGCGGACGCCGGAGGAGACCCGGGCCGCCGGGGACGGCGCCGCCGCCTGGTCGTCGCCGCCGGGACCGGCGGCCGGGACGGCGGCGGTGCCGGCATGCGAGGTGCGCATGAGAACACGTTACCGGATGACCCGCAGGTAGGGCTTGTTACTCACCGGTCACAAGGAAGGCCGGTCTTGCATGACCTTTGTGTTGCGCGCATGTGTCGGATCGGGGTCACGCGCAATCGCTATGGACACAGATTAGAATCTGTTCTAATTTGCGGCTGACCGGACTCCCACCGGACTCCCACCGGGCTCGACCGGGCGCACGGAAGGCGTCGTGATGGATTTCGACCTCGACGAGACGCAGGCGGAGCTGAAAGAGCTGGCCGCGGGCCTGTTCGGCCGGGAGGCCGGGCACGACCGCCTCGCCGCCCACGAGAAGAGCGGGCAGCCCTACGACGCCGAACTGTGGCGGGCGGTGGCGCGGGCGGGGCTCATCGGGGCCTGCCTGCCGGAGGAGGCCGGCGGCGCCGGGCTCGGCGCCGTGGCGATGGCCGTGGTCGCGCGCGAGGCCGGGGCGCGGGTGGTCCCCGTCCCCCTGCAGGACGGCCTGGTCGCGGCCATGGTGATCGGCCGGTACGGCTCGGCCGCGCAGCGCGCGCTCGCCGCGCGCCTGGCCGAGGGCGAGGTCGTGCTGACCGCCGCGCTCATGGAACCCGGCCGCGACCTCGGCACGCCCCCGCTCACCGAGGCCCGTCCCGGCGGAGCCGGCGGCGGGTGGGCGCTCTCCGGACGCAAGACCATGGTCTCCTACGCCGCCGAGGCCGCCGCGATTGTCGTCCCGGCCGTGACGCCGCGGGGCGTCGGGCTCTTCCTCGTCGAGCCGGGGGCGGCGACCCTGGCGCCGGCGCCCACCTCCACCGGCGAGCCGGCCGCGACGCTGATCCTCTCCGACACCCCGGCCGAGCCGCTCGGCGAGCCGGACGGCGCCGCGTTCGCCGCCCTTCGGCGCCTGGCGCTGGTCGCCCTGACGGCGAGCGCTTCCGGCGTTCTCGCGGGCGCGCTGGCCCTGACCACCGAGCACATCAAGACCCGCAGGCAGTTCGACCGCGCCCTGGCCGAGTTCCAGGCGGTGACCATGCAGATCGCCGACGTCTACATCGCCGGGCGGGCGCTGGACGTGGCCGTCTGGTCGGGCGCGTGGCGGGTGGACCAGGGGCTCGCCGAGGAGGCCGACGTGGACCTCGAGGTCGCCGCGCACACGGCCGCCGACGCCGCCCTCGCCGCCCTCTACACCTGCCAGCACCTGCACGGGGGCCTCGGCCTGGACGTCACCTACCCGCTGCACCGCCACTTCGCCTGGGGCAAGCACCGGGCGCACCTGCTCGGCGGCGCGGAGGCCCGGCTCGACATGATGGGAGCCCTCGTCTGATGCTGATCGACCTGACCCCCGAGCAGAAGCGGCTCCGGGAGGAGCTGCGAGAGTACTTCGCCGCCTGCCTGACCGACGAAGACCGCGCCAAGATCTCCGAGGACCCGTTCGGCGAGGCGTACATGGAGCACTGCCGCAGGCTGGGCCGCGACGGCAAGCTCGGGCTCGGCTGGCCCGAGGAGTACGGCGGTGGCGGCTACGGGCCGCTGGAGCAGCAGATCTTCGCCAACGAGATCGCCCGCGCCGACGTGCCGTACCCGATCATCACCGTGCAGACGGTGGGCCCGACCCTGATGCAGTACGGCACGACGGAGCAGAAGGAGTTCTTCCTGCCCCGCATCCTGGCCGGCGACTGCCACTTCGCCATCGGGTACAGCGAGCCGGGCGCCGGCACCGACCTGGCCTCGCTGCGCACGACGGCGGTCAGGGACGGCGACCACTACGTCGTCAACGGCCAGAAGATCTTCACCTCCGGCGCGCACTATGCCGGGTACATCTGGCTGGCCACCCGCACCGACCCCGGTGCCAAGAAGCACCGCGGCATCTCGATGCTGATCGCCGACACCCGCGACCCGGGGTACTCCTGGACGCCGATCGTGACCATGGACGGCCGCCACCACACCAACTCGACGTACTACTCCGACGTCAGGGTGCCGGCGGACATGCTGGTCGGCGAGGAGAACAAGGGCTGGGACCTCATCGTCAACCAGCTCAACCACGAGCGGGTCACCCTCGGCCCGGCCGGCAACCTCGCCCGCGTGTACGACCGGTTCTCCGCCTGGGCCCGGCGCACCGGCGCCATCGACGAGCCCGCCGTGCGCCGGGCCATCGCCCGCGTCTACGCCTGCTTCCGCACCAACGAACTGCTCAACTGGCAGGTCGCCGCGAACATGGGCCTCGGCTGGCTAGGCGCGCCGGACGCCTCCGCCACCAAGATCTACGGCTCCGAGCGCATGCAGGAGGTCGGGCGGATCGTCGGGGAGACGCTGGCGCGGTTCGGCGACCTGTCCGACCCGGAGACCGCCGCGTTCGCCGAGCAGCTCGACCGGTCGGTCAAGGGGGCGATCGTGCTGACCTTCGGCGGCGGGGTGAACGAGGTCCAGCGCGAGCTCATCGCGATGCTCGGCCTCGGGCTGCCCCGCCCGCCCCGGTGAGCGCGAGGACGACAGGGACGCGGGAGGCCGAGACGGTGACGGGCACGACGGGCACGACGAGCACGGGCGGAGGACGGAGATGACCACGACGGCCGGGCAGGACCTGCACGAGCGGCTCGTCGCCCTGGCGGAGGCGCGCATCGCGGTGGGCGAGGTCCGCGGCGCCCCGGCGGCCGATCCGGTCAACCTGCCGATGATCCGCCACTGGACCACCGCGATGGGGGACGCCAACCCGGTCTACACCGACGAGGCGTTCGCCGCCGCGAGCGTGCACGGGGAGATCGTCGCGCCGCCCGCGATGGCGCAGGTGTGGACGATGGCCGGGCTCGGCCCGCCCGGCGGCGCGGGCACCCCGGTGGACGACGTGCTGCGCACGCTCGACGAGGGCGGCTTCACCGGCGTGGTGGCCACCAACTGCGAGCAGACCTACCACCGGTACGTGCGGCTGGGGGAGCGGCTGGTGCCGGCCACGCGGCTGACCGGGCTGAGCGGGCCGAAGACCACGGCGCTCGGAACCGGATATTTCGTGACCTGGCTGGTCACCTGGTATTCCGAACACGAACCCGTCGCGGAGATGATGTTCCGGGTATTGAAGTTTCGTCCGCGGGAGGAGAAAGCCGCGCCCGAGAAGCGCGAGGCCTACCCTTTGACGCCGGCCGTCAACCGGGACACGGCGTTCTTCTGGGAGGGTGTCCGGGAAGGCGAGTTGCGCATCCAGAAATGCGGTGACTGCGGCGAACTGCGGCACCCGCCCGGACCGATCTGCCCGTCCTGCCGGTCGGCGAACCGGGTGTACGCCGTGGCGAACGGGGTGGGCGAGGTCTACAGCTTCGTGGTGCACCACGCTCCTCCGATGCCGGGGCTGGACCCGCCTTTCGTGGTGGCGGTGATCGCGCTGCCGGAGGGAATACGAATTGTCGGAAATGTCGTGGAATGCCCACCGGAAAGCGTGGGCATCGGTATGCCGGTACGAGTGGCATACCGCGAAATGGACGACAAGCTGACCTTGCCGATGTGGGTACCACGGGAGTCCTGATGCGCACACTGACCGAAGACGAGATCGAGCGCGGGACCGCGCTGCCGCCGTTGCGCATCGAGCTCACACCGACCACCGTCATCGCGACGGCCCTGTCGACCATGGACTTCACGCCGGTCCACCACGACGTCGCGGGCGCCAGGGCCCAGGGGTCGGCGGACATCTTCCTCAACATCCTCACCACCATGGGGCTGGTCGAGCGGTACGTCACCGACTGGGCCGGGCCCGAGGCCCTGATCCGCGGCATCAACGTCCGCCTCGGCGTGCCCGCGTACGCCGGGGACACCCTGACCTTCAGCGGCGTCGTCACCGAGCGGCGGGACGGCGAGGTGACCGTCGAGGTCCGCGGCGCCGTCAGCCTGGGCGACCACGCCATCGGCACAGTGCGCTTCAACCTCCCCCGCTGACCGGCGCCCCGCCCTCCGCAGGAGGGTGTGCTCCCCGCCAGGGCCGACGTCACCAGAAAGGGCTCACCACGTGCACTCGCTCTCCGGCCGCGCGGCCCTCGCGGGCATCGGCGCCACCGAGTTCTCCAAGGAGTCCGGCCGCACGGAGCTCCAGCTCGCCGCCGAGGCCGTCTTCGCCGCGCTGGACGACGCCGGCCTCTCGCCGTCCGACGTGGACGGCCTGGTCACCTTCACCCAGGACGCCAACCAGGAGATCGCCGTCGCCCGCGAGACCGGCATCGGCGACCTGTCGTTCTTCTCCCGCGTCGAGTACGGGGGAGGCGCGGCGTGCGGCACGGTGCTCCAGGCCGCCATGGCCGTCGCCACCGGCGTCGCCTCCACCGTGGTGTGCTACCGGGCCTTCAATGAGCGCTCCGGGCGCAGGTTCGGCCAGCCGAACGCCGGGCTCGGCGGCGAGCCGTCCTCGCTCGGCGTCGAGATGGGGTGGCACGCCCCGTTCGGGCTGCTGACGCCCGCCGCGTGGGTCGCGATGTTCGCCCGGCGGTACATGCACACCTACGGAGCCACCTCCGAGGACTACGGCCGCGTCGCCGTGGCCATGCGCCGTCACGCGGCCGCCAACCCGGCGGCCTGGTTCTACCAGCGGCCCATCACTCTGGAGGAGCACCAGGCGTCCAGGTGGATCGTCGAGCCGCTGCACCTGCTCGACTGCTGCCAGGAGAGCGACGGGGCCGTGGCCCTGGTCGTCACCTCGGCGGAACGGGCCAGGGACCTGCGGCGCTCACCGGCGGTCATCACGGCGGCCGCGCAGGGATCGGGCGCCGGGCAGATGATGATGACCAGCTTCTACCGCGACGACATGGCGGGACTTCCGGAGATGGGCGTCGTGGCGCGCGGACTCTGGGAGATGTCGGGCATGTCGCCGCAGGACATCCAGACGGCCATCTTGTACGACCACTTCACCCCGTTCGTGCTCACCCAGCTCGAGGAGCTGGGGTTCTGCGCCAGGGGAGAGGCGCGCGACTTCATCGCCGGCGGGGGCATCGAGATCGACGGCCATCTGCCGGTCAACCCGCACGGCGGCCAGCTCGGCGAGGCGTACATCCACGGCATGAACGGCATCGCCGAAGCCGTGCGGCAGGTGCGCGGCACCTCCGTCAACCAGGTCCCCGGCGTCCAGAACGTCCTGGTCACCGCCGGCACCGGCGTCCCCACCAGCGGCCTCATCCTCTCCCGCGACTGACTCGCGCGACCGATCCCCGCTCGCGACCACGCGACGCGCGCGACCACGCGACGCGCGCGACCACGCGACGCGCGCGACCACGCGACGCTCGCGACGCTCGCGACCACGCGACGCTCGCGACCACGCGACGCTCGCGACGCTCGCGACCGGCCTCGCGCGACCGGCTTGCGCGGGCCCGCTGAAGGGCGCCCACAGGACGCCGGTTGCTCTCCGGACCCTCTCCGATGAGTTTTCGCGCCATGGCGCCTCTGTACATGTGGACGGCTCGCCAACCGCGCGATCCGGTGTCCGGTGCCCGGCCGGCCGGTCAGGCTCGCCGAGGCCACGGCCGCCGGCTCCGCCGTCCGCCCACATCGTGATCGGCTTCAGTAGAGAGGGAAGACGATGGCTCTTCCGCAGACGGCGTCCCGTGACGAGTGGCTGGCAGCCCGGCTGAGACTGCTCGACAGGGAGAAGGAGGTCATGCGGGCGCAGGACGCGGTCACCGCACAGCGCCGCGAACTGCCCATGGTGAAGATCGACAAGGAGTACGAGTTCGAGAGCGCGGCCGGCAAGGCGCGCCTCGGCGAGCTCTTCGAGGGCCGCCGCCAGCTCATCGTCTATCACTTCATGTGGAACGACGACTGGGAAGAGGGCTGTCCGAGCTGCTCGTTCGCGGTCGACAACGTGGGCCGCCTCGAGCACCTGCACGGCAGCGACACCACGTTCGCGCTCGTCTCCCGCGCGCCGCTGTCGAAGATCGACAGGTGGAGGGCGCGGATGGGATGGACCATCCCGTGGTACTCCTCGGCCGGGAGCGACTTCAATCACGACTTCCACGTCACCAACGACGAGTCCGTCGCACCGGTCCAGTACAACTACAAGAACAGGGCCGCCATGGAACGTGAGGGCCTGGAGTACGCGATCAACGGCGACGCGCAGGGCCTGAGCGTCTTCGTCCGCGACCAGGACGCCGTCTTCCACACCTACTCGACCTACGGGCGCGGCGCCGAGGTGCTGTTGAGCACCTACCACTACCTCGACCTGACGCCCCTCGGGCGGGACCGCTACGTCAACCAGTTCCCCTACCACGACACCTACGGCGACGGCGCGGGCGAAGACCATCACCACGCCCACCACCACTGAGCACGCGGGCGGCAAGGCGGGTGAGGCCCCCACCGACGGGGCCTCACCCCTCCGTCCCGGACACGGAGTCCTGCGATGATCGAGTCGATACCACTCAGATGGACGCTCATACTGGCGTTCGCGGCCACAGGACTGTGGTTCCTGTTCCGCGGCGCGCGACCCGCTTCCGGCGACGGGGCACGGGGCGCCGCCGAAAGGATCTCCCACGTGGCTCACGCCCTCATGGCCGCGGCGATGGCGTTCATGTTCTGGACGATGGGATGAGCGGAGGTGCCGTGACGCGTACGGCGCGACTGCCGGCGGACCCGGCGCCCGGAGCGTCCGACGACGGGTTCGCCCGGCTGAGCGAACCCTTCCGGCGGGAACTGCTGGCGTACTGCTACCGGATGCTCGGGTCGGTCCACGACGCCGAGGACGCGCTCCAGGACACCTACCTGCAGGCGTGGCGCGGGTACGCCGGCTTCGAAGGCCGCTCCTCGATGCGCACCTGGCTGTACCGCATCGCGACGCGGGCCTGCCTCAAGGCGCTGGAGGGCAACGGCCGCCGGCCGCTGCCCTCCGGGCTGGGCGGCCCGAGCCACGACCCGGACGCATCGCCGCGCTCCCGGCTGCCCGAGGTGCCATGGCTGCAACCGGCTCCCGGCGCACTGTTCGGCACCGCCTCCGACGATCCGGCCGTCATCGTCGAGGCCAGGCAGACCATGCGGCTGGGGTTCATCGCCGCGTTGCAGTATCTTCCCGGCCGGCAGCGCGCGGTGCTGATCCTGCGCGACGTGCTCGCCTGGCGGGCAGGCGAGGTCGCCGACCTGCTCGGCACCACGACGGCCGCGGTCAACAGCGCGTTGCAGCGCGCCCGGGCGCAGCTCAGCCAGACCGCGCCCACCGCGGAAGGGCTCACCGAGCCGGACGACCCGGCCCAGCGCGAGCTGCTCGACCGGTACGCGACCGCGTTCGAGAACGCCGACGTCGACGCCCTGATGGGGGTGCTGGCCGACGACGTCGTCTGGGAGATGCCGCCGATCCCCACCTGGTTCAGCGGACGCGAGACGGTCGGACGGTTCCTCGGCGCCAGGATCCTGGCCGGAGGCGGCTACCGGATGGTCCCGGCGCGCGTGAACGAACAACCCGCCTTCGGCTCCTACGCGCGAGGCGACGACGGCGTCCACCGGCCGCACGCCCTGCAGGTGCTGACCGTCACCGCCGCGGGCGTAGGGCACGTCGTGGCCTTCCTCGACGCCGACCTGTTCCCGGCATGCGGCCTGCCACCAGAGCTCTAGTGTGTCGCGCCGGAAGTCCACCCCCTGAGTCGATGACCCGCCGGGCGAGGCCGGTCGGCGGTTCCTCCGCTTTCGACATCCGGCGCCGTGTGCGGTGGGTGACCCGTGCACGTGCGCCGGTCGCAGCGCTATGGGGTGACGATCGTCGGGACCGTGAAGAAGACGAGCATCGCGATGGCGACGCACAGCAGGAAACCGGCCAGTTCCCAGAGCCAGTCGTAGTGGTGCTCGCCGATCTTGATCGGCTTCAGCCGGTCGTGGCGGCGCGGCCGGGTCACTCCGCCGGACGTCGTGGCCGTGGCCGTGACGCCCGCCGGGGCGGCCTCGGACGCGGGGTCGTCCCCGTCCACGGCTCGGGAGTCCAGGGATGCGGCCCCGGAGGCCGTGAACGCGGCCTCATTCTTCGTGGGCGTGGATGCGGGGTCCGCGGCGGGGGGTTCGGAGTTCGTGGACGCGGGCTCCGGGGTCGTGGAGGCCGGCGTGGGTCCGGTGGCCGCTGGTCCAGCGTCCGGCGTCGGGATCTCCACGGAGGGGGAGAAGGCGGACGCTATCGCCGGTTCGGTGGACGCGGGGGCCTCGGCGTGGGCGGCGGGGATGGCCGCGGAGATCGCGGGCATCTCGACCGTCGAAGGGCCGTCCCCGAAGCTCGTGTCGGCGGCAGGGAAGCCGTCCTGCGCGGGCGGCGCCTCCAACGCGGAGAAGGCCGCGCCGAACGCGGGCGGCGGCGCCGCGAAGACCGGCGGTGCGCCCGAAGCCGAGCCGCCCGGGGGGAACGGCGGTGCGCCGAAGGCCGACCCCAGATCGAGGAGCGGGAGTGCACCGGAGGCCGGGCCGCTCTCGGGGGACAGGGGAGCCTCAAGGAAGGGGGGCGCGCTCGAGGCCGCCGCCACGTGGGGCGTCGCAGGCATGGCGGGGAACGGGGGTGCGCTCGAGGCTGCCGCCACGTGGAATGTCGTGGGCATGGCGGGGAACGGGCGCTGGCGTGACGCGGGTACCCCGTCGTGGGCCGCCGTGGGGGCGACGGAGGCCGGTGTGGCGTCGGAAGTGGGCAGCGGAGGCGCCGAGGCCGCGGCCTCAGGCGCGGGCGCCCCCGCGGGCCAGGCTCCAGGCGCGGGCGCTTCCGCGGGCCAGGCTCCAGGCGCGGGCGCCCCCGCGGGCCAGGCCGTGGACGCGGGCGCTTCTGCGGGCGAGGTCGCGGACGATCCCATGGGCCAGGCCTCGGGCACGGGACGCGTCGTGGACGAGGCTGTAGAAGCGAGGGATGCCGGGGTCTTCGTGCGCCTGAGTAGGTTCCGCGCTCCGGTGAGGAACCTCGCCAGGGGAGACTTCGACCTGTCTCGCGACTCCGGGTCGGCACCGGCCGGGTGCGTAGGAGAGTGACCTCCGAAGAGGTCGTCCGCGCCGTGAGAGGCGCGGGAGGGGGCGATCACGCCGTACGGGGCGGACGGCGGCTCAGGTGTGACCGAACCGGGTCCAGCGGCTCTGAACAGGGCGAGGTCGTGCGAATCCGGCCTGAAGGGGGCGAGATGCTGCGAATCGGGCCCGTACGGGGCCAGGTCGTGCGGATCGGGCCTGAAGGGGACGACGTCCTGCGGGGCGGGCCGGGAGGGGAACAGGTCCGGCCGGGCGGGCGCGGATGGGATGAGGCCGTGCTCGGCCGGCTCCTGGGTGGCGGCGGCGGAGGTAGGGCCCACACTGAAGGTGCGCTGCAGGGTGGGCCACTGGCCGTTCGCCAGGGCGTTCTTGAACAGCGAGCCCTCGCCGCCAGGGGCGCCCCGCTTCCTGTCCGGACGGGACGCGCCGCGCCGTTCCTGGGCCGGACGCGAGGACGTGGGGGGCTCGTCCGCCGACTGCGAGGAGGGCCGGGCTTCGCCGGCCACGTGGGATGCGGTGCCCGGAACGCCGGTGGAGCGGGACGTGGTGTCCGAGGGAGCGGTCGTGCGGGACGTGGGGCTCAGGGCGTCGGTGGAGTGCGAAGCGGCGCCGAAAATGTTTGTGGAGTGGGGAACGGCGCCGAAAACGTCGGTGGAGTGGGGAGCGGCGCCGAAGACGTCGGGCGAGTGGGGAGCGGCGCCGAAGACGTCGGTGGGGTGAGAGGTGGCGCCTGGGGCATCGGTCGCGCGGGACGTGACGCCGGGAGCGTCGGCCGGGCCGGAGGGGGCGTGCGTGGAGGAGGGCGTGGGCGCGTCGGTGGCGCGGAAACGGGAGCGAGACGCGCGAGCTGGTTTTCCGGCGGGGCGGGAGGCGCCGCGGAGTCTCGGCATCGGCTCGGTGGTGGCCTCGTGCTTGGATCTGCGGCCGGAGGCCGGAGGCGTGAGCTCGGGCGCGGGGAAGACGCCGGCGTTGGTGACCGGGTTGGGCTCGGCGAGCGGCAGAGGCCAGCGCGGCGTGGTGGGCCACCGCTTCTGCTGCGGGGCTCGCGCGGACGCCTTGGCCGTGTCGGGTGCGGGTTCCTCGGGCACCGCGGCGAGGACGCGGGTGCGCAGGGACGGCGAGGGAGTGCGCCAGGGCAGCCGGCCGAGGGACTCCTCGGCGGGCGCGACCCCGAGCACCTCGTACTCGGCGGCGAGCCGCGCGGAGGCCGTGGTGGCCCGCGCGGAGGAGACGGCCGAGGCCAGGGAACGGGCGAAGCGATGACGCGCGCTGATCATGAGCTGCTCGGCCGTGTCGGCCGCGACGTCCAGGACCCACGCGAGCTCCACGGTGTCGAGCCCGCAGACCGCCGACAGCAGCAGCACCTCGCGCTGGTGCGGGCGCACCTCGCGCACCACCCGTTCGACCAGCGCGGTCACCGGGTCGGCGGCGGGGTCCACCGAGGGGAAGGAGTAGGCGACATCGCGCCGGTAGATCTCACGGCGGGCGAGCGCGTACAGGGCGGCGCGCGGGGGCTCGATGGCCGGGACGCCGGTGAGAACGGCCACCAGGGTGTTGGCGGCGGAGGCGGTGTCACCGAGCTGGTCGTGGCAGTACGCGAACAGCCCGGCGGCGTGACGGTCGTAGAGCTCGGCGACCAGCTCGCCACGAGGGCGGCGATCGATGAGCGATGGAGTCACAGCCGGTACCTCTGGAATTCTCGAGCGGGGTCGGGGGGTTGGTGTGACGGCAGAGGTCGCAGGGAGCGTCAGCGGAAGCGTGGGGGCCAATCATGTCAAGGGGCGGCCGAGGACCGCACTAATCGATGCCACTTTGATAGATATCGCGAAAGTACCAGGAAGAAGGGCACGCACACGGCGCGATGCCCCTTTTCGGAAATGCTGACAAGTAGGCATGAGCGAGGTCTTGGGACAGATTGTCGAAGATCCCCATAGGCTGTGTCGGGAAAGATCAAGTGGACCCGCGGTCGGGCCGTCACCTACCGTGGGGGCTGCCGAGCGGGTGGTAGCCGTGCGCAGCCGACTCGACGTTTCCGGGCCACGGGGCCCGGCCGAGAAGCACGAGGTCGTGCGTGATCACATTTGAAGGCGTCACCAAGCGTTATGCCGACGGGACGGTGGCCGTCGACAATCTCAGTCTCCAGGTGCCGACCGGGGCGATCACCGTCTTCGTCGGGCCTTCGGGCTGCGGCAAGACGACGTCACTGCGGATGATCAACCGGATGATCGACGCGTCGTCCGGGCGCATCCTGCTGGACGACCAGGACGTCCGCCAGATCGATCCTCCCACGCTGCGCCGCGGCATCGGCTACGTCATCCAGCAGGCAGGCCTGTTCCCGCATCGCAAGATCGTGGACAACGTCGCGACCGTGCCGTACCTGCTCGGGTGGGACAAGAAGAAGGCGCGCGCCCGCGCGATGGAACTGCTGGAGCGCGTCGGGCTCGACACCAAGCTCGCCGGCCGCTACCCGTTCCAGCTCTCGGGCGGGCAGCAGCAGCGCGTCGGCGTGGCCAGGGCCCTCGCGGCCGACCCGCCGGTGCTGCTGATGGACGAGCCGTTCAGCGCGGTCGACCCGGTCGTGCGCACCAGCCTGCAGGACGAGCTGTTGCGGCTCCAGGCCGAGTTGCACAAGACCATCGTGTTCGTCACGCACGACATCGACGAGGCGATCAAGCTGGGCGACACCGTCGCGGTGCTTCGGGTGGGCGGCCATCTCGCCCAGATCGCCGACCCCTCGACCCTGCTGGCCGAGCCCGCGGACGACTTCGTCGAGGGGTTCCTCGGCAGGGACCGCGGCATCCGGCGGCTGTCGTTCGTCCCGGCCGAGGGGGTGGCGGTGCGGCGCGAACCGGACGTCCCCGGCTGGGCGGTGGTGCTCGACGCGGACGGCCGCCCCCTGGGCTGGCGCGCGGACGGCTCGGCCACCGGCGCCTCTCGCTCCGGGACGGGCGGCACCGAGGCATCTCCGGGCGCGGACGACCCGGGACGGTCGCCCGCCTCCGACGGGTTGCTGCCGTTCGGCACGTTCGACCCGCGCACCGACTCCCTGCGCGCCGCGCTGGACGCCGCGCTGCTCGCGCCGTCCGGGTGCGCGATCGCGGTGGACGGCGACGGGCGCTTCGAGGGCGTCGTCACCCGGCAGGCCATGGACGAGGCGCTCGCCGGCGCCGGCACGCGCCGTTCGCCCGGTGAGGGGACGGCGTCCCATGGGTGAGGGCGAGCCGCTGATCCGCTGGGCGTGGATCGGGCGCAACTGGCCGAGCATCCAGCAGTTGCTGGTGGACCACGTTGTCATGGCGCTGGTCCCGGTGCTGCTCGGACTCCTCATCGCGCTGCCGCTGGGCCTGGCGAGCGCGCGCTGGCGGGTGCTCTACCAGCCCACGGTGAGCCTGATGAACGTGGTCTACTCCCTGCCGTCGCTGGCGGTGTTCATCGTGCTGATCCCGCTGACCGGCCTGGCCGAGCGCACCACGGTGATCATCCCGCTCACCTTCTACTCGCTGGCGGTGCTGATCCCGGCGGTGGTGGACGGGCTGGCGGCGGTGCCCGACCACGTGCGGCAGTCGGCCGTGGCCATGGGGTTCGGGCCGATGCGGCGACTGCTCCAAGTGGACTTGCCGATCGCGGTGCCGGTCGTGCTGGCCGGACTGCGGGTCGCGACGGTGTCCAGCATCAGCCTGGTCAGCGTCGGCGCGCTGATCGGCCGAGGCGGGCTCGGTTACCTGTTCATCGACGGCTGGCAGCGCCAGTTCTCCACGCCGATCATCGTCGGCATCGTGCTGGTCGTGGTGCTGGCCGTGCTCGCCGACGGCCTGCTCGTGCTCGCGCAGCGCCTGCTCACCCCGTGGGCCCGTGCCAGGAGGACCGCGTGAACTGGCTGATCGACTTCTTCGGCGACCCGGCGAACTGGTCGGGGCCGGGTGGCATCCCGGCCCGGCTGCTGGAGCACGTCGAGTTCTCGGTGGTGGCGTTGCTGCTGTCGATGCTCATCGCCATCCCGCTCGGGCTGCTGATCGGCCACACCGGCCGGGGCGCCGTGCTCGTGGTGATCGCCGCCAACGCCGCCCGCGCGCTGCCCACCCTGGGGCTGGTGGTGCTGATCGTGCTGCTCGTCGGGGTCGGCACCACCTGGCCGGTGCTGGTGCCGCTGGTGGCGCTCGCGATCCCGCCCATCCTGGTGAACACCTACGAGGGCATCCGGGGCGTGGAGGACGACCTGCGCGACGCCGCGTACGGCATGGGCCTGCGCGGCGGCCAGGTGCTGATGAAGGTGCTGGTCCCGGTGGCGATGCCGCTGATCCTGCTCGGCCTGCGCGTCGCGGCGATCCAGGTGGTGGCCACGGCCACCGTGGCCGCGTACGTCGGCCTGGGCGGTCTCGGCCGCTACATCATCGACGGGCTGGCGACCAAGGACTTCCCCAGCACGATCGGCGGAGCGGTCCTCGTGGCCGCCCTCGCCCTGGTCGTGCAGCTCTGTTTCGCGTTACTGCAGCGTGTGGTGGTCTCACCTGGGGTGAGCCGCCGTTCCGGGCTCCGGTAACCTGTAATACCCCCCGATTTGGAAGGGATTTAAGTCACTTATGAGGCGAATCATTACCACCGCGGCGGTCGCGCTGACCGCGGTGCTCTCCTTGGGCGCGTGCGGCGGGGGCGACCCGCTCAGCGACACCGGCGCCAGCGCGGCCCCGAGCTCAAGCGGCTCCGGCTCCGCCGCCGCCAAGGTCGTCGTCGGCTCGGCCAACTTCCCGGAGAACGTCCTTCTCGCCTCCATCTACTCCCAGGCCCTGCAGGCCAAGGGCGTCCAGGTGGAGGAGAAGTTCAACATCGGCAGCCGCGAGGTCATCTACGACCAGGTCAAGAACGGCGCGCTGACCGTCCTGCCCGAGTACAACGGCGGTCTGCTCAGCTTCCTGGACCCCAAGAGCACCGCCGCCAGCAAGGACGACGTCAACACCGAGCTGAAGTCCAAGCTCGCCTCCGAGCTGGAGATCCTCGACTCCTCCCCGGCCGAGGACAACGACTCGCTGTCGGTCACCAAGGACACCGCCACCAAGTACAGCCTGACGACGATCGAGGACCTGGCCAAGGTCGCCAAGGACTTCGCGGTCGGCGGCCCGCCGGAGTTCAAGAAGCGCCGTGAGGCCCAGTTCAAGGACGTCTACGGCCTGACCTTCAAGGAGTGGAAGCCGACCGGCGACACCACCGCGGACGCCATCAAGAGCGGCGCCGTCCAGGTCGGCAACGTCTTCACCACCGACCCGAAGATCCTGATCAACGGCCTGGTGCCGCTGCAGGACCCCAAGAGCGTCTTCAGCGCCCAGAACGTCACCCCGCTGGTCAACAAGGCCGGCGCGAACGACACCGTGCGCACGACGCTGAACGCCATCTCCGCCAAGCTCGACACCGCGGGGCTCGTCGACATGATGAAGCGCGTGGCCGTCGACAAGGACGACCCGCCGGCCGTCGCCAAGGACTGGCTGACCAAGAACGGCCTCGCCTGACCTCACGATGATCGTCCCAGCTCGCGGCCGGTCGAGGCCGGCCGCGGCAGGGGTGGTCAGAAGCCGGTGATGACGACCTTGCCGATTGTGCGGCCGCTTTCCAGCATCTCGTGGGCCTTGCGGAGGGTGGCGGCCTCGATCGGGGCCAGTTCGGTGGTGAGGGTCGTGCGCAGGGTGCCTGCGTCGATCAGTTCGGCGACCTTCTCCAGCAGGTCGTGCTGGGCGATCATGTCGTCGGCCTCGTACAGCGACCGGGTGAACATCAGCTCCCAGTGGAAGGCGATGCTCTTGGACTTCAGGGGCAGCAGCTCCAGCCCCTCCGGCTCGTCGATGGCGGTGATGTGCCCGCCGGGTCGCAGCAGTTCGGCGTACGCCTCGATCTGGCCGTCGGTCTTGGGGGAGAACACGTAGTCCACTCCCTGGGGCGCCACGGCCCGGACGCTGGCTACCAGGTCGTGGTGGTCGGCGATCTCGTGGGCGCCCAGGCCGAGCACCCACTCGCGCGACTCGGGCCGCGAGGCGGTGCCGATGACGGTCAGGCCGGTCAGCGCGCGGGCGAGCTGGACGACCATCGAGCCGACGCCGCCGGCCGCGCCGAGCACGAGCAGGGTTCCGGTGCTGCCGGCGTCCAGCCGGAAGCGGTCGAACAGCGTCTCCCAGGCGGTGATCGTGGTCAGCGGCAGCGCGGCGGCCTCGGCGAAGCCCAGCGTCCGCGGCTTGTGGCCGACGATGCGCTCGTCGACGGCGTGGTAGCGCGAGTTGGAGCCGGGACGGGTGATCGAGCCGGCGTAGTACACCTCGTCGCCCACCTCGAACAGCGTGACCTCGGAGCCCACGGCGGTGACGACCCCCGCGGCGTCCCAGCCGAGCACCTTCGGCGTGCCCCCGGGATCGTCGCCCTTGCGGACCTTGGTGTCCACGGGGTTCACCGACACCGCTTCGACGCGCACGAGCAGGTCACGCGGTCCGGGCGTGGGAACGGGCAGCTCGACGTCCTCCAGGCTGCCGGGGTCGGACACGGGAAGGGATCTGCGGTAGGCCACCGCGCGCATCGTCTCGGTCATACGACGACCGTACGCAACGACGCCGGCAGCCCGCGACGCGCCCGGGCGGGTCCCGGCCGACCGTGACACCTCTGAGCGGGCGCCGGTCGGCCGAGAGGCGTCCGGTGGGGTGCTCCTCAGTCGCGAGCCGCTCGGGCGCGCAGGAGGGCGGCCGTGGGCTCGTCGGCCGGAAGGAACGCCTCCAGGTGCAGCTCGGCCAGGGTGACGTCGACGGCCGTGGCGAAGGAGGTGATCGTGGTGAGCAGGCGCAGCTCGCCCTCCGGCGACCACAGGCGCAGCGGCACGGCGAAGCCCAGGTGGTCGGGCCCCGGGTCGGTCACGGGGACGTAGCCGGACAATTCTGCGATGAACCCCTCCAGTCGCGCGTCGGGGCTCCTGGCGGCCATGGCCCGCAGGTTCTCGATGATGTGCCGGCCCCAGGCCGCGAGGTTGCGCACGCGCGGGGCCATGCCGTCGGGGTGCAGGGCCAGCCGCAGCACGTTGACCGGCGGACGGAGCAGCTCTGGGGAGGCCCCCTCGGTGAGCACGGCTATGGCGCTGTTGGCGGCCACCACCTCCCCGTACGGGCGCAGGACCACCGCCGGGTAGGGCAGGTGGCCGTCCAGGACGCCGGTCAGGGCGTCGAGCACCGGGCGCAGCAGCGGCTCGTCCAGGCGTGACTCGGGGAAGACGGGCGCGTATCCGGCGGTGAGCAGCAGGCCGTTGCGCTCGCGCGGCGACAGGCCGAGCGACTCGGCCAGCCGCACGACCATGGTGCGGCCGGGCATCGAGCGGCCCCGCTCCATGTAGCTGAGGTGGCGCTGTGTGGTGCCCGCGCTGATGGCGAGCTCGAGCTGGCTCACCCTGCGGCGCTCGCGCCAGCGCCGTAGCTCCTCGCCGAACCGCGTGTCCTCCATCGTCGTGCTCACCGCCCCGTTGTATCCGAGCCGCCGTGCCCGCGGCGATACCCCGCAGGGTATGACCCGCTGTCACCCCCGCGAGCCGGGCGGGACCAGGTCGGCGCGGGTCCGAGGCGCCAGGGTCGGCGTGGTCTGGCGCGGCCGGGGCGCCGGGGCGTCGGTGATCGGTGGTAGGAGTGGTGGCCATGAACGAGTTCGTGGAGGCGATGCGGCAGCTGGCCGCCGGGGTCGTGGTGGTCGCCGTGCGGGACGAGCGGGACGACATCGGCACGACGGTGACGACGTTCACCTCGCTGTCGGCCGACCCGCCCATGGTGCTGCTCAGCCTGGCCTCCACCGGGTACCTGTGCGAGGTGCTGCTGCGCCAGGACCGCTGGGCGGTGACCCTGCTCTCCGGCGACCAGGCGGTGATGGCCAGCCGGTTCGCCACGCCCGGGCGTCCGAGCGCGCGCCTGCTGCTCGCCGGGACGTCGCATCACCGCGGCCGCCACACCGGGGCCTTCGTCATCGACGGCGGCGTGGCCGCCCTAGAGGCCGAGACCGCCCGGGTGATCCCCGGCGGGGACCACACGCTCTTCCTCGCCCAGGTGCTGGGGGTCGACTACGTAGCCCCGGCGCTGCCGCCGCTGGTGCGGCTGCGCGGGCGCTACCGCGCGCTGACCTGATGCTCGCCGTGCGCCGACCTGATGCCCACCGCGTGCCGACCTGCTCACCGCGTGCTGACCTGATCCTCGCCGTGCGCCGACCTGATGGTCACCCGCGCGCTCGCCTTGTGGTCACCGTGTGCTGACCTGATCATCGCCGCGTGCGCCGGCCGGGTCGTCGCCGGTCTCGCGGGCGGGAGTCTCGCGGGCGGGAGTGCGGGGCCGGCGGGGGAGCACCACCAGGGCGACGAGGAAGGCCGCGGTCAGCAGGCCGGCGCCGACGGCGAAGGCCAGCCGGTAGCCGCCGGTCAGCGCCGCGGCCGGGCTCGCCCCGTGCGCGGAGAGGCCCTCGGTGCGGGAGGCGGCCAGCGTGGACAGCACGGCGACGCCGAGCGCCATGCCGATCTGCTGGGTGGTGTTGAACAGCCCGGAGGACAGCCCGGCGTCCCGCTCACCGGAGCCGGACATGCCGAGCGTGGTCAGCGCCGGGATCGCCAGCCCGAAGCCGGAGGCCAGCAGCATCGGCGGGAGCAGGTCGGTCACGTAGTTCGCGTGCACGGGGACCCGGGCCAGCAGCACGAGCTGCGCGATCAGGAGCGCGATGCCCGCCAGCAGCACGTCCCGCTCCCCGAACCGGGCGTACAGCCGGGCCGAGATGCCGAGGGACACCGCGCCGATGGCGGTCGCCGCGGGGAGCATCGCCAGGCCGGTGGCGGTCGCGCCGTACCCGAGCACCTTCTGCGTGTAGAGCGCGGTCAGGACCTGGAAGGCGAACAGCGCGGCGACCATCAGCATCTGGACGAGGTTGGCCCCCGAGACGTTCCGCGACCGCAGTACGCGCAGCGGCATGAGAGGGGTCCGCGCGGTCGCCTGGCGCACGAGGAACCCGGCGAGCAGCGCGACCGACAGGGCGCCGAACCCGAGGGTGGCCGGCGAGGTCCACCCCCGCGTCTCGACCTGGACGACGGTGTGGATGCCGAGCATGAGCCCCGAGGTCACCAGGAGCGCACCGGCGACGTCGGCCCCGGCCGGCAGGCCGAGCCCGCGGTCGCGGGGCAGGACGGGCACGGCGACCGCCAGGGCGGCCACGCCGATGGGCAGGTTGACGAAAAAGATCCAGTGCCAGGTGAGGGCGTCGGTGAGCAGGCCGCCGAGCACCGCGCCGATGGACGCGCCGGCGGCGCCGGTGAAGCTGAACACGGCGATGGCCTTCGCCCGCTCGGCCGGCTCGGTGAACAGCGTCACCAGGATGCCGAGCCCGACCGCGGCGGCCATGGCGCTGCCCGCGCCCTGCAGGAACCGGGCGACGATCAGCGTGGTGGGGTCGGCGGCGACGCCCGCGAGCACCGAGGCGGCGGTGAACACCGCGGTCCCCGCAAGGAACACGCGCCTGCGGCCGGCCAGGTCGCCGAGCCGGCCGGCGAGCAGCAGCAGGCTGCCGAAGGCGATCAGGTAGGCGTTGACGACCCAGCTCAGCCCGGCGGGGGAGAAGCCCAGGTCGGTCTGGATGGCGGGCATGGCCACGGTCACGATGCTGCCGTCGAGGATGGTCATCAGCGTCGCCGTGGCGATCACCCCGAGGGCGATCCACCGGGAACGGGGCCGGGCCGGGGGCGGCGGCTCCGCGGGGCGCGGGCCGGCGTGCGAGGAGGGCGGGCCGGCGTGCGAGGGGGACGGGCCGGCGTGCGAGGGGGAGGTGGCGGACATGGGCTCTCTCCTGTCGGATGAGACGACAAGAGAGACCGTAGCAGATAGTTTTGTTGTAGACGATCCCTGACGGATCTAACTTGCCCGCTGACGCGCCCGCCGCACCGGCTGCGGATTGTCCGCCGGAGTGGCCAGCTCGTCGGTGGCCAGGCGGTTCATCACCCGCAGGAACAGCTCTCGCTCGTCCTTCGACAGGCCCGCGAGCGCCGTCTGGTGGACGCGGTCGACGATGCGCTGACTGAGTGCCGCGACCTTCGCCCCCTCCTCGGTGACCGCGATGATGCGGGCCCGGCGGTCCTTGCCCGAGGGGCGCCGCTCGGCCAGGCCGGCCTTCTCTAGGGCGTCCACGGTGACGACCATCGTGGTCTTGTCCATGTCGCCGATCTCGGCCAGCTCGGCCTGCGTCCGCTCCTCCTCGACGGCGTGCACCAGCACGCAGTGCATCCGCGCCGTGAGCCCGATCTCGGACAGGGCCGCCGCCATCCGCGTGCGCAGCACATGGCTGGTGTGGTCCAGCAGGAATGACAGGTCCGGTGTGGTGGGTGCGGGAGCCATGGCGGTCATTCCTCCAGCATAACGATGTCGTTCCGTACCGGATTATCCGCTAGTAGAGCCGTTTGCCGGAGTTCGGTGGATCCGGCCCCCGGAGACCGCAGGCGGGCCGGAAGGACCGGTCAGTCGAAGCCGCCGAACCAGCCCGGGACGTCCAGGCGGAAGACGTCGGCCGGGGTGACCTCCCGCAGGTCGGCCTCCAGGGCGCGCAGGCGGTCCTCGCCGAGGACCTGCGCCCACCGCGCCCGGATGTCGTCGAAGATGCGGGCCGACCGCACGAGGCTGTCCACCCCCCGCTCGGTGAGCCGCACGAGCTTGCGCCGGGCGTCGTGCGGGTCCGAGCCGCGCTCGACGTACCCGACGCGCTCCAGCGTGTCGACCGTCTTGCCCGCCGCCTGCTTGGAGACCCCGAGCCTTCGGCCGAGCTCGGCGGCCGTCGTGCCGTGCGTGCCGATGGCCTGCATGACGAACCCGTGCAGCGGGCGCACGTCAGGATGCCCCTGCCGGGCCAGCTCGGCGTGCACCTCGTCGATGATGGTGCGAAACCCCAGGAACAACCGGAGGGGAAGCTCGTAGCCCGGCGGGTTCGTGGACACGATGGACGACCTCGCTCAATGGCAGACAACCAGGTTGACCAGCCTAGCGGCGCCCGCCGCCGGGCCACCAGAGCGGCCAGGCGGACGGTGGCGCGGGGCGCCGCGCTAGCGGATCGCCCACGTGCCGGGCAGCATGAGCGGCCCGTACGCGGGCAGGCCGAGCTCGGCGGCCACCCGGGCGAGCGGGCCCCAGGCTTCCAGGCGCACCTGCCCGAGCGCCGCGGCCCTGTCCTCGCTGGACTCCGCCGGCCGCAGCCGTTCGAGCGGATGCATGCGCGGATAGGGGCGCACCGTGGCGTCCTTCGGCAGACCGGCCCGGCTGCGGGCGATCGCCAGCGCGTCCTCCAGGCCGCCGAGCTCGTCCACCAGGCCCCTGCCGAAGGCGTCGGCGCCGGTCCACACCCGGCCGCGGGCCAGATCGTGGGCCCGGTCGCGGTCGAAGCCCCTGCCCTCGGCGACCTTGCCCACGAAGTCCTCGTAGATGCGGTCGAGCCAGGCGTTGACCCGCTCCCACTGCGGTTCGGAGAAGGCGCGGCTGGGCGAGAACATGCCGGAGTTCGCGCCGACGTCCACCGACTCCGAGGTGACGCCGAGGCGGCCGAGCAGCTCGCCGACGGCGGGCTTGCCGCCGAACACGCCGATGGAGCCGGTCAGCGTGCCCGGCTGGGCCACGATCACGTCGGCGGCCATCGAGACGAAGTAGCCGCCCGACGCGGCGAGGTCGCCCATCGAGATGATGACCGGCTTGCCGGCCTTGCGGGTGAGGACGACCTCGCGCCAGACCACGTCCGAGGCGACGTACGACCCGCCGGGGCTGTCGACGCGGAAGACGACCGCCTTGACGGCGTCGTCGCGGCGGGCGGCGCGGAAGGCGGCGGCGATCGTGTCGGAGCCCATGGCGCCCGCGCCGCCGAGCGGGCTGCGCCCGCTGCGGCCCAGCCGGATCTGCCCGCTGCCGTGGATCAGCGCGACGACGCGCTCGCCCGGGTGCGGGAGCTTCTTGGCGATGGCGCCCTTGGCGTACCGCGAGACGTACAGCAGCAGGTCGCCTTCGGAGCGGACCTCGTCGTAGACCTCGTCGCGGTAGGCGAGCCGGTCGACCAGGCCCGCCTGGACCGCCTCGGCGCCGATGAACGGGCCCTGGTCGATGAGCTCGCGGACCCGCTCGGGGGCAAGGCCGCGCCCCTCGGCGATGCCGGAGACGATCTGCTCGATGACCGACTCGCCGATGCGCCCGGTGGACTCGCGGTGCGCGTCGGTCATGTGGTCCTGGGTGAACATGTTCGCGGCGGTCTTGTACTCGTGCCGCTGGCCGATCTGGTAGTCGACGCCGATCTTCGACAGCGCGTTCTTCACGAAGCGCTGCTCCAGCGAGATGCCGGTCAGGCCGACGTCGCCGGACGGCTGGAGGTAGACCTTCTCGAAGGCGCTGGCCAGGTAGTAGGGCACGGTGCCCGCGCCGAACTCGCCGAAGGTCTCGGCGAAGGCCACGGTCAGCTTGCCCGCCGCCCGCAGCCGCACGACGGCCGTGCGCAGCTCCTGGACCATGGCGAGCCCGATGGGCCGTCCGCCGATCTTGACGACCAGGGCCTTGACGCGCGGGTCCCTGCGCGCGCGGCGCAGACCGGACAGGACGTCGGCCAGGCGTGTCTTGCGCATCGACAGCACGGCGCTGAGCGGGTCGGCGGGAGGCCCTTCGGTGAGCCCCTCGGTCAGGTCGAGCTCGAGAACCAGGGGAGCCGTGCGCCGCTGCCGGAACCTGTCGACGGTGTCCATGATCGACTTTGTCGCGTCCATAGCGACACCCTAGGCGACGTTTCCGGGGAAGAGGCGCACGCTTTCCCATCGGTTCACGCCGGCGGCCGCTCCTCGCCGTCCGCGGCCGTGCCGCTCTGAGGCGCCGCGCCGGTCAGGGCGTCCCCGGCGGCGGGAAGGCCGTCGGCGGGCGCGCTGTCAGCGGACGGGCCGTCAGCGGGCGGGCCGTCAGCCGGGCCCGCGTCCTCGGCGGCGGGGAGGGCCGCCGCGGGGTCGTCGTGCTCGGCGGCAGGAAGGGCCGCGGCGGGGGCGGCCTCGCGGGTGCCGGGGTGGCGCAGGTACAGGGCGCCGAGCGGCGGCAGCCGCAGGTGCGTGGAGTACGGCAGCCCGTGCCAGGGCCGCTCGACGGCCTCGACGGACCCGAGGTTGCCGACACCGCTGCCGTTGTACTGGTAGGCGTCGGTGTTGATCACTTCTTCCCACACGCCGTCGGCCGGCAGGCCAAGGGTGTACTCGTGGTGCGGCTGACCGGAGAAGTTGACCACGCAGGCCACCATCGAGCCGTCGGCGCCGTGGCGCACGAAGGAGAACACGTTGCCGGAGGCGTCGTCGGCGTCGATCCACTGGAACCCCGACGGCGAGTGGTCCTGGGAGTACAGCGCCGGAGAGTCGGCGTACAGGCGGTTGAGGTCGCGGACCAGCCGCTGGACGCCCTGGTGCGGCTCGAAGTCCAGCACCCACCAGTCCAGGCCGCGCTCCTCCGACCACTCCGAGCCCTGGCCGAACTCGCCGCCCATGAACAGCAGCTTCTTGCCGGGATGGGCCCACATGAACGCGAACAGGGCCCGCAGGTTGGCGAAGCGCTGCCATTCGTCGCCGGGCATCTTGCCGATCAGCGACCCCTTGCCGTGCACCACCTCGTCGTGCGACAGCGGCAGCACGAAGTTCTCCGAGTAGGCGTACATCAGCGAGAAGGTCATCTGGTGGTGGTGGTACTGCCGGAACACCGGCTCGTGGTGCAGGTAGGCCAGGGTGTCGTGCATCCAGCCCATGTTCCACTTGAAGCCGAACCCCAGCCCGCCCAGGTGCACGGGACGGGAGACCCCCGGCCAGGCCGTGGACTCCTCGGCGATGGTGACGATGCCGGGCGCCTCGCGGTAGGCCACCGCGTTCATCTCCTTGAGGAACTCCACGGCGTCGAGGTTCTCCCGGCCGCCGTAGATGTTCGGCGTCCACTCGCCCTCGCGGCGGGAGTAGTCCAGATAGAGCATCGAGGCGACCGCGTCCACGCGCAGCCCGTCGATGTGGAACTCCTTGAGCCAGTAGACCGCGTTGGCGACCAGGAAGTTGCGCACCTCGCGCCGTCCGAAGTCGAAGATGAACGTCCCCCACTCGGGGTGGGTGCCGCGCCGCGGGTCGGAGTGCTCGTACAGGGGGGTGCCGTCGAAGCGGGCCAGCGCCCATTCGTCCATGGGGAAGTGCGCGGGCACCCAGTCGAGCAGCACGCCGATGCCGGCCTGGTGCAGCCGGTCGACCAGATGGCGGAACTCGTCGGGGCCGCCGAACCGCGAGGTGGGCGCGTAGTAGGAGGTGACCTGGTACCCCCACGAACCGCCGAAGGGGTGCTCGGCGACCGGCAGCAGCTCCACGTGGGTGAAGCCCATGTCCCGTACGTACTCCACGAGCTGGGTCGCCAGCTCCTCGTAGCTCAGACCGGGGCGCCAGGAGCCCAGGTGGACCTCGTAGGTGCTCATCGGGGAGGCCAGCGCGTCCTGCTCGGCGCGCCGGCGCATCCACTGGTCGTCCTGCCAGGCGTAGGCGGAGGAGTCGACGATGGACGCGGTGGCGGGCGGCTGTTCCGTGCGGCGGGCCATCGGGTCGGCCTTGGACCGCCACACCGAGTCGGCGCCGAGGATGGAGAACTTGTAGTGCTCTCCTTCGCCGACCCCGGGGATGAACAGCTCCCACACGCCCGACCGGCCGAGCGACCGCATTGGGTGCGCCGCGCCGTTCCAGTGGTTGAACCCGCCCTCGACCCGCACGCCGCGCGCGTTGGGCGCCCAGACGGCGAAGGCGGTGCCGTCCTCGTCGTCGTGCCGCATGACGCGGGCGCCGAGGACCTCCCACAGGCGCTCGTGCCGGCCCTCGCCGATCAGGTGCAGATCGACCTCGCCCAGCGTGGGCCAGTGGCGGTACGGGTCGCCCGCCTCGTGCGGCTCCGCGCCGGCGTAGGTGACCCGCAACCGGTAGGGCGGGATCTTGTCCACCCCCGGTAGCGTCGCCGCGAACACCCCGTGCTCGACGTGGCTCATCTCGTGCGCGGCGTCATCCAGCACCAGCTCGACCTTCTCCGCCAGCGGCTTGAGCGCCCGGACGGTGAGGCCCTCGGGGGTGAGGTGCGCGCCAAGGATCGCGTGCGGATCATGGTGCGCGCCGCCGGCCAGCCGGTTCAAGTCAAGATCCGCGTTCATCAGCTCGCTCACTGCTCCTCGGCACCGTGATTGGTGTTATTGAGCTAACCCTGCCCCAGATCGTCCCACCAACCCATGATGTCGGGCGGATCACACCGCGGGAACGGCGAACGCACGGTTCGGCAAGCCCGGAACCGCCTCACCGCTCCCGGGTGGGGGGACGCCTTGACCGCGCGGGAGTCACCATCCGAGCACGCGGACCCCTCGCGCGCTCACCACTTCAGCACGCGGACGCCTCCGGAGGCCATGTCCACGACGACGCGACCGATGTCGAGCTCCTCGCCGTTCGGGAACCACACGAACAGTTGCAGGCAACGGCGGGTCTCGCACCCGAACCGGCGGAAGACCAGCGACCGCACCCGCAGGTCGGCGGCCGACGAGAGCGGACGGTGCGCCGCCTCGGCGTAGGCCCTGCCGACGACGGCGGCCAGCGGGGGGTCGGCGAGCAGGAACCGCGTCGCCCGGGCCTGCTCGGAGGGGGTGGGGGCCGCCGGATGGCCGCCGTCGCGCGGGTCGCCGGTGAAGGGGAGGCCGGGGGCGGCCGCCGCGCCGCCGCGCCGGGCGCGGGCGGCCGCGCGGCTGCGCGCGCTCACCTCGTCATCGGCTCCGGTGGTGGCGCGCTCGGGCCGCCCCGCCTCGGTCGGCCCGCCGGCCGCCGGGGGCGTGCGCCGCGTCCCCCCGCGCTCCTCGCCCGGCCGGACGGTCAGCGCGAACAGGCACATGCCGGACACCAGGACGCCGAACACGACGGGGATCGCGAGCCGCCGTCGCCTCATCAGCCCACTCTCTCACCGTCCGTCAATGTCCGGTCGCCCATAGTATCCAACGTCGGGGTGCGCGCGCCGCCTTGCGAGAGCGCCGTCAACCCAGGTCGCGGCCGAGTCGGCCCAGGTCGTGGCTGACTCAGCTCAGGTCGTGGCTGAAGGCGGCCAGGGGGATCGGCAGCCAGGACGGCCGGTTGCGCGCCTCGTAGACCACCTCGTAGGCGGCCTTGCTCAACTCCAGCGCGCGCAGCAGCACCGCGTCGTCGCCGTGGATGCGCCCGCCGCCCGCCGAGTATCCGGCGATGAACGCCGCGCGGTTGCGCTGTGCCCACTCCGCGGCCAGCGGCTCCAGCTCCTTGGCCTCGGGGTGGTCGGCCAGCAGGTGGCGCGCGGCGTAGTCGAACGAGCGGAGCATGCCGGCGACGTCCCTGAGCGGGGAGTCCAGGGCCCGGCGCTCCTGGAGCGGCTGCCCGGGCTCGCCCTCGAAGTCCAGCACGACCCACTCGCCGGGCGTGCGCATGACCTGGCCCAGGTGGTAGTCGCCGTGCACCCGCTGCACGGTGATGGGCCGTCCGGTGTCGGCCAGCCGGTCGAACGCCTCGTGGGCGACGCCGGCGTGCTCGGCCAGGCCCGGCACCTCGGAGATGGCGGCCTCCAGGCGCCGCCTGAACCCCTCGACCATGCGTTTGACCTCGGGCGCCTCCACCGTGCTGGTGGTGAAGGCGGCGGCCAGCTCTTTGTGCAGGTGGGCGGTGGCCATGCCGAGCCGGTTGGACTCGGCGGCGAAGTCGCCTCCGGCCTCGGCCGCGGTGGTGCCGGGCAGCGACCCGTAGAGGTCGCGCACGCTGGTGAGGGCCAGGGCCCACCCGTCGCTGGCGGTGGGCAGGAACTCCTGGGTGAAGGCCAGCGTGGTGTTCTCCCCGCCGACGTCGGTCTCGATCCACCCGTAAGGCTTGGCGATGTTCGGCGATCCGCGCTCGGCGAGGGCGGAGACCACTTCCAGCTCCGGGTTCACCCCAGGGATGATCTTGCGGAACAGCTTGCAGATGTAGGCGTCGCCGAACACCAGGGAGGTGTTGGACTGCTCGGCGCCGAGCACCAGGCTGCGGAGGGCGGTGTCGATCTCGGTGCCGGGCATGTGGCGGAACCGCAGGCCGCCGATGTCGGCGCCGGAGGCGATGCCGGACAGCAGCAGGCCGGTGACCTCGGCGTCGTGCACGGCGTCGTAGGCGTGGCCGTCGGGCGTCTCGCCGATGGCGACGTGCTTGAGCCGCTGGGGCAGCTCGGGGCGGAAGCCGATCAGGAGCTGGTAGCGGTCGGTGCGCGTGTCCTGGCGGACGGTGATGACGAGGTGGCGCACGGTGACCCGGTCGTCGGTCGGCGGTCTGCGGCGGTCCGTGGTCCCGCAGGACCCCGCCACATCACTGTGGAAGGATTCTGCAGGACCACGAAGGGGCAACGTAGTGGCGGCCTCGACGGCCAGTTCGGTGATCGCGCGGCCCTTGCCGGCGAACCACCGCTGATGGGTGATCCAGCCGGCAAGCAGCTCTTCGAGAGTATGTCTCACGTCTCCTCGGTTGCTGCGCTCGTGGGCGGAAGGGTGAACCAGTAGAACCCATGCCCGGGGAGCGTCAAAAGATACGGAAGTTCGCCAATTGGGGGAAATGGCACCCCTCCGGTGCACTCCACGGGGGTGACGCCCTCGAACCGGCGCAGATCCAGCTCGACGGGCTGGGGGAAGCGGGACAGGTTGTTGACGCACAGCACCCGGTCGTCGCCCAGCTCGCGGACGAAGGCGAGGACGCTGGGGTTGGAGGAGTTGAGCTCGGTGAACTCGCCGAGACCGAAGACGTGGTGGCGCTTGCGGATCTCGATCATCTTCTTGGTGAAGTGCAGCAGCGAGCCGGGGTTCTTCTGCTGCGCCTCGACGTTGAGCGCCTGGTACCCGTAGATCGGGTCCATGATCACCGGCAGGTAGAGCCGGCCGGGGTCGCAGTCGGAGAAGCCCGCGTTGCGGTCGGGGGTCCACTGCATGGGGGTGCGGACGCCGTCGCGGTCGCCGAGCCAGATGTTGTCGCCCATGCCGATCTCGTCGCCGTAGTACAGCACGGGGCTGCCGGGCAGGCTCATGAGCAGGGCGGTGAACAGCTCGATCTGGTTGCGGTCGTTCTCCAGCAGCGGCGCCAGGCGGCGGCGGATGCCGACGTTGGCGCGCATCCGCGGGTCCTTGGCGTACTCGGTGTACATGTAGTCGCGCTCTTCGTCGGTCACCATCTCCAGGGTGAGCTCGTCGTGGTTGCGCAGGAAGATGCCCCACTGGCAGTGGTCGGGGATCTTCGGGGTCTGCGCCATGATCTCGGAGATGGGGTAGCGGGTCTCGCGGCGGACGGCCATGAAGATGCGCGGCATCAGCGGGAAGTGGAAGGCCATGTGGCACTCGTCGCCGCCGGTCACCGGGTCGCCGAAGTACTCCACGACGTCGGCGGGCCACTGGTTGGCCTCGGCGAGCAGCACGCGGTCGGGGTAGAGCGCGTCCACCTCCTTCCTGATGCGCTTCAGGTAGGCGTGGGTCTGCGGGAGGTTCTCGCAGTTGGTGCCCTCCTGCTCGAACAGGTAGGGCACGGCGTCCAGGCGGAAGCCGTCGATGCCGAGGTCCAGCCAGAAGTTCAGGACCTCGACCATGGCGTCCTGAACCGCCGGGTTCTCGTAGTTGAGGTCCGGCTGGTGGTGGAAGAACCGGTGCCAGTAGTACTGCCCGCGCACCGGGTCGTAGGTCCAGTTGGAGGTCTCGGTGTCGATGAAGATGATGCGGGCGTCGCTGTACTCCTCGTTGTTGTCCGACCAGACGTAGAAGTCGCCGAACGGGCCGGTGGGGTCGTGCCGGGACGCCTGGAACCAGGGGTGCTGGTCGCTGGTGTGGTTCATGACGAGGTCGGCGATGACCCGCATGCCGCGTTTGTGCGCCTCGTCCACGAGCTTGATGAAGTCTCCCAGGTCACCGAAGTCCGGGAGGATCTTCATAAAGTCGGAAATGTCGTATCCGCCGTCTTTGAGGGGGGATTCGTAGAGTGGCAGGAGCCACAGGCAGTCGACGCCGAGCCACTGGAGATAATCCAGCTTGCTGATGAGCCCGCGGATGTCACCGGTGCCGTCGCCGTTGCTGTCCGCGAATCCCCGGATGAGGACCTCGTAGAAGACGGCGCGCTTGTACCAGTGCGGATCGCGCGGCTTTTCGTGTGTGAAGGTATTCGGAACGGGCTGAGGCGTCAAGCTCACCTGTGGACTCCCCGCTGTGCTTATGCGCGCTTTCCGCCGCCTTCGCCAGTGCCTACGGCTGACTGGCCGGCGTCGCTCGCAGTGTGAGGACGTGGGCTGGGTTGATGTGCGGATCGAGGCGCACGTAATTGGCATGCCGCCAGTGGTACGAGTCGCCCGAGAGCTCATCGTCCACGACGAATTCGGCGCCCCAATCGAGGCCGATGGCAGGCATGTCCAGCCAGACCGTCGCCTCGTGGGTGTTGTGTGGGTCGAGGTTGACCACCACCACGACCACATCGCCTATGCCGTGCCTTCGTGTGGACGCGTCATAAGCTCCGGGTAGCCGCTTGGAAAAGCAGACCATGTCCGGGTGGTCGACGTTGTGGAACCGTAGGTTACGCAGTTCCTGAACCGCCGGGTGTGCTCTTCTGAACAAATTGAGGGTTGTGATGAAGGGAGCCAGGCTCCGGCCCTCGCGTTCCGCGGCGGCCCAGTCGCGCGGCCTCAGCTCGAATTTCTCGCTGTTGAGATACTCCTCGCTGCCCGGTCGTACCGGGACGTTCTCCGCGAGCTCGTAGCCCGCGTAGACCCCCCACGTGGGCGACGCCAGCGCCGCCAGGACGGCCCTGATCTTGAACGCCGGGACCCCCCCGTTCTGCAGGTACTCGTGCAGGATATCCGGAGTGTTGACGAACAGGTTCGGGCGCAGGAAGTGCGACGTCTCGTGTGAGAGCTCCGTCAGGTAGCTCTCGAAGTCGGCCTTGGAGTTCTTCCACGTGTAGTAGGTGTACGACTGGTGGAAGCCGATCTTGGCGAGCGTCTGGAGCATGGCGGGACGGGTGAACGCCTCGGCCAGGAACAGCACGTCCGGGTCGGTGGCGTGGACGTCGGCCAGCAGCCGCTCCCAGAACCCCACCGGCTTGGTGTGCGGGTTGTCCACGCGGAAGATGCGCACGCCGTGCGCGGTCCAGTGGCGCACCACCCGCAGCACCTCGGCGTAGATGCCCTCGGGGTCCTTGTCGAAGTTCAGCGGATAGATGTCCTGGTACTTCTTCGGCGGGTTCTCGGCGTAGGCGATCGACCCGTCCGCCCTGACGGTGAACCACTCGGGGTGTTCCTTGACCCACGGGTGGTCGGGGGAGCACTGCAGGGCCAGGTCGAGCGCCACCTCCAGGCCGAGCTCGCGGGCCCGCGCCACGAACGCGTCGAAGTCCTCCAGCGTGCCGAGGTCGGGGTGGAGCGCGTCGTGGCCGCCGTCCTCCGACCCGATGGCCCAAGGGGAGCCGACGTCGTGCGGGTCGGGGTGCAGGGTGTTGTTGCGCCCTTTGCGGAACGTCTCGCCGATCGGGTGGACCGGCGGCAGGTAGACCACGTCGAAGCCCATGCCCGCGACCGACGGCAGCCGCTCGGCCGCGGTGCGGAAGTTGCCCGACTTGGGGACGGCGCCCTCGTCGAGGACCGCGCCCTCGGAGCGGGGGAACAGCTCGTACCACGAGCCGTACAGCGCCCGCCTGCGGTCGACCCGCAGCCGGTGCCTCGGCCCCCGGGTGACCAGGTCGCGCAGCGGGTGCTGGGCCAGCACGGCCGCCGTCTCGGGGAGTTGCGCCACCGCCAGCCTCGCCCGCGGGTCGAGGTCCTCGTCGCGCAGTTGGTCGGCCACGTGCTGCAGGGTGGCCCGGTGGGCGCACCTGTCGCAGCCCGCCTGGCGCACGGCCTTGGCGGCGCGCTCGAACAGGCGCGCCCCCTCCTCGCACATGAGATCGGTGTCGATGCCGCGGGGGATCTTGATGCCGGCGTCGTGCAGCCAGGTGGCGATCGGGTCGCTCCATGCCTCGACGCGGTACTGCCACTCGCCCTCGGTCGGCGGCGTCACCTCGACGGCCCAGCGGTCGGTGCCCGGGGCGACCTCGCGCATGGCGAGCAGACGCCCGCGCGTGCCCTGCGGGTCGGTCAGCACGACCCCGGCGGCCACGGCGTCGTGCCCCTCGCGGAACACGGTGGCGCTGATCTCGAAGGTCTCGCCGGCCGCCGCCTTCGCGGGCCACTGCCCGCAGTCGACGACAGGTTGGATGTCCTGGATTGGGATTCGTCCGATCATCGCGTCTCAAGGTAGCGGCGACGCGCCGGGCGCCGCCGGGAATTGTGAGGGCAGGAGGATCTTGCTTTTCGGGTCGTCGCCGGCGGACGCCGGCTATGGGCGGGCATGATGGATCACACCCCGAGACGACGACCGTCGTCCCGGGGCTGGCAGGCGGTGGTGTGGCTCTTACATGGGACTGCCCCCATAGTCGCGCTTCAAGCCTGCTTGAGGGAAGTCAGGGGATACTTGGGGGGCTTGTGTCTCCGGCTGTTGGGCCTGGTCTCCGCCTTCGGTCATCGGTCGTACATGATCAAGACATGATCAAGTTGAGATCACTGTGACGAGTCCGCTTTAGTGAGGTTTGAGCCGCTTGGGTAGCGGTGAGAGCAGAAACGCATGAGATCTGGTAGGCGCACAAGAGTGTTCCGGTCGCGCGTCGTGGCGCTGAGTAACTAGGGTCTGGCCAGTGAGAGCAATCCGCAGATTCACCGTCCGTACCGTTCTTCCCGCGGAGCTCGCCGCACTCGGCGAGCTCGTCCACAATTTGCGCTGGTCATGGCATCCCGAGACCATGGACCTGTTCGCCGAGGTGGACCCCGACACCTGGCGACGCGTCGGGCACGACCCGGTCGCGCTGCTCGGAGCGGTGGAGGCTGACCGGCTGGCCGAGCTGGCCCGTGATCGCAGGTTCCTCCGCAAGCTGGCCGACGCCGCCGACGACCTGCGCGAGTACATGACCGCGCCCCGGTGGTACCAGACTCTGCCGGACGCCCCGGCGGCCATCGGCTACTTCTCGCCCGAGTACGGCATCGCCGCCGCGCTCCCGCAGTACTCAGGAGGTCTCGGCATCCTGGCCGGCGACCACCTGAAGGCCGCGAGCGACCTGGGCGTGCCCATCCTGGGCGTCGGGCTCCTCTACCGGCACGGCTACTTCACCCAGTCCCTGTCCGCCGAGGGCTGGCAGCAGGAGCACTACCCGAGCCTGGACCCCGGCGGCCTGCCCCTCAGCCTGCTGAAGGAGGAGGACGGCACGCCCGCCCGCGTCGTCATCCCGCTGCCCGAGGGCCGCGCGCTGCACGCGCAGATCTGGGTCGCCCAGGTCGGGCGCGTCCCGCTGCTGCTGCTCGACTCCGACGTGGCCGAGAACGACAACGCCGCCCGCGACGTCACCGACCGGCTGTACGGCGGCGGCACCGACCACCGGCTCATGCAGGAGCTGCTGCTCGGCATCGGCGGCGTGCGGGCGCTGCGCGCGTACTGCCGCGTCACCGGCCACCCCGCGCCGGAGGTCTTCCACACCAACGAGGGCCACGCCGGGTTCCTCGGCCTCGAGCGCATCCGCGAGCTCACCGAGCACCGGCTGTCGTTCGACGAGGCGCTGGAGGCCGTCCGCGCCGGCACCGTGTTCACCACGCACACGCCGGTGCCCGCCGGCATCGACCGCTTCCCCGCCGACATGATCGGCAAGCAGTTCGGCGGCGACAACGCCTGGCCGACCGTGCCGGTCGAGCGCATCCTCGCGCTCGGCGCCGAGCCCGACGGCCCCGAGGGCGGCGAGCAGGTCTTCAACATGGCCGTCATGGGCATGCGGCTCGCGCAGCGGGTCAACGGCGTCTCCGAGCTGCACGGCGACGTCAGCCGCGGCATGTTCCAGGGCCTGTGGCCGGGCTTCGACCTCGACGACGTCCCCATCGGCTCGATCACCAACGGCGTGCACGCCCCCACGTGGGTCGCGCGCGAGGTGATGGAGCTGGCCGGCAAGGAACTGCCCTCGCTGGTCGAGATCGCCCAGGGATGGGAGGGCGTCCAGAAGCTCTCCGACGAGGACATCTGGGCCATCCGGGGCCGGCTCCGCCGCCGGCTCGTCGAGGCCGCCCGCGAGCGGCTCCGCGCCTCCTGGCGCGCCCGCGGCGCCTCCACCGCGGAGCTCGGGTGGATCGACGAGGCCCTGGACCCGGACGTGCTGACCTTCGGCTTCGCCCGCCGGGTGCCGTCCTACAAGCGGCTCACCCTCATGCTCAAGGACGCCGACCGGCTCAAGCAGCTGCTGCTGGACCCGGAAAAGCCCGTCCAGATCGTCATCGCCGGCAAGGCGCACCCCGCCGACGAGGGCGGCAAGAGGCTCATCCAGCAGATCGTCAAGTTCGCCGACCGCGAGGACGTGCGCCACCGCATCGTCTTCCTGCCCGACTACGACATGGCGCTCGGGCAGCTCATGGTCCAGGGCTGCGACGTGTGGATGAACAACCCGCTGCGCCCCCTGGAGGCCTGCGGCACCAGCGGGATGAAGGCCGCGCTCAACGGCGGCCTGAACCTGTCCATCAGGGACGGCTGGTGGGACGAGTGGTTCGACGGCCTCAACGGCTGGGCGATCCCGACCGCCGACGGCGTCGAGGACCACGACCGCCGCGACGAGCTGGAGGCCGGCGCGCTGTACGACCTCATCGAGCGCGAGGTGGCCGACCGCTTCTACGACCGGGCCGGCGACTCCCACCCGCGCCGCTGGCTCGACATGGTCAAGCACACCCTCAGCTCCCTGGGCCCGAAGGTCCTGGCCGGGCGCATGCTGCGCGACTACGTCGTCGACCTCTACACCCCGGCGGCCGGGTCGGCCCGCGAGCTGTCCAAGGGCGAGCACGCCAAGGCCCGCGAGTTCGCGGCCTGGAAGCTGCGCGTCACCCGCGCCTGGCCGGGCGTGCGCGTCGAGCACATCGAGGCGTCGGGCATCGGGGACACCCCCGAGCTGGGCGCGTCGATGGAGGTGCGCGCCACCATCGCCCTGGGCGATCTGTCCCCGGACGACGTCAGCGTCGAGGCGGCCTACGGCAAGGTCGGCGTGCACGACCAGCTCCTCGCGCCGTCGTACATCCCCCTCACCGCCGGACCGGCAGGCGACGACGGCAAGGCCGCCTACACCGGCGTGGTCCCCCTCGACCGCACCGGCGCGTTCGGCTACACCGTCCGGGTCGTCCCCTCGCACCCGCTGATGTCCTCTCCGGCGGAGCTCGGCCTCATCGCCGTTCCGGAGGAACCCGCCGGCATGACCAGCGGCACCCTCCGCTGACGCCCATTTGTTCGCGCCGAATTCTCCGCCTGTGTAGAAAAGGCCGGTCGCCCGTTCGACGTCCATGTGAGAAGCCCGCCCGGCACGACGGCCGGGCGGCGGTCGCCGAAAGAGGAGACATCATGAGGGTCATGGTCATGATCAAGGTGAGCGGGGCGGACGAGGGCAAGATCACTCCGACGCCGGAGATGATGGCGGAGATGGGCGCCTACAACGAGAAGCTGGTGAAGGCGGGCATCATGCTCGACGGCGGGGGCCTGCGGCCGAGTTCCGACGCGGCGCAGGTCGTCTTCGAGGGCGGCACGACCTCGGTCGTGGACGGCCCGTTCACCGAATCCAAGGAGATCATCGTCGGCTACTGGGTCTGGCAGGTCAGCTCCCTGGAGGAGGCCGTCGAGTGGGCCCGGCAGTGCCCCAGCGACCCCGGCAGCGGCACGCGGGAGGTCCTCGAGGTGCGTCCGTATTACGACGAGGAGGACTTCCCGTCCGCGGAGACGCGGGGCTGAGGGCGCCGACCGAGTCCGGGGAGGGACGCGGTGCACGCGCGGCGCTCGCTCGGGGAGGGGTCGTGATGGACGCCCGGCGCACGGTCGAGGCGGTGTGGCGCATGGAGTCCGCTCGCCTGGTGGCCTACCTCGCCAGGGTGGTCCAGGACGTCGGGCTGGCCGAGGACATCGCCCAGGAGGCGTTCGCGTGCGCCCTGGAACAGTGGCCGCGACTGGGCGTCCCGGACAACCCGGGCGCCTGGCTGACCACCACGGCCAGACGCCGGGCGATCGACCTCATCCGGCGCGAGCGGGTGCGGGACCAGAAGTACGCCCAGGTCGCGTCCGACCTCCTGGGTCCGGCCCCGCCGCCCGGCGGGGCCACGGACGCCGAACTGTTGTCGCTGGTCTTCGTCGCCTGCCACCCGGTCCTGTCCCGCGAGTCGCGCGCGGCGCTGGCGCTGCGCCTGGTCGGCGGGCTCAGCACCGAGGAGGTCGCCCGCGCGTTCCTGGCCCCGGCCGCGACCATGGGGCAGCGGATCACCCGTGCGAAGCGCACGCTGACCGAGGCGCGGGTGCCGTTCGAGGTGCCCGGCGACGACGAACTGCCGGCCCGGCTGTCGGCCGTCCTGGAGGTCGTCTACCTCATCTTCAACGAGGGCTACTCGGGCACGTCGGGTGAGGAGTGGGTCCGCAGGGACCTCGCGGAGGAGGCCATGCGCCTCGGCCGCATCCTGGCCGGCCTATTGCCGCGCGAGCCGGAGGTGCACGGACTGGTGGCGTTGATGGAACTGCAAGCCTCCCGCTTCCGGGCCCGCACCGGTCCGCGCGGCGAGCCGGTACTGCTCCAGCACCAGGACCGCTCCCGCTGGGACCGGACGCTGGTGGCGCACGGGCTGGCCTCACTCACCCGCGCCAAGACGGCCGGCGGCCCGCTCGGGCCCTACACCCTGCAGGCGGCCATCGCCGCCTGCCACGCCCGTGCCCGGCGGTTCGAGGAGACCGACTGGGAGGCCGTCGTCGCGCTGTACGACGCTCTCGCCCAGCTCGCCCCCTCGCCCGTGGTGGAGCTCAACCGCGCGGTCGCGCTGCTGCACGCGGACGGGCCCGAGGTGGCGCTGAAGGCGCTCGACGCCGTCCGGCAGGATGCGCGGATGGCGCGTTACCACCTGCTCGGCGCCGTGCGCGGCGACGTGCTGCTGCGCCTCGGCCGGTCGGCCGAGGCGGCCGAGGAGCTCGAACGGGCGGCAGGCCTGGCGCCGACGACCCGTGAGCGCACCCTGCTCATGGAACGCGCCGCCGCCGCGACCGAGCACGGCTCGTTGCACGGCTCGCCGGGGATCGATGGCTCTTCAACGGATCCGGAATAAGGAGGTGAGGTGCTCAGTTATCCGTAGCGGCTAAGAAATGCTTAGCTGAATGCGGCGACGGGCAAGGTCCGAGAGGTCCGAGCCCGTTGGTGAGGAGATGGTCATGGCGAAGTTGCAGATCCTGGTGGCGAGCACCCGGCCCAACCGCGCGGGGATTCCCGTGGCGCGGTGGATCGAGCAGGAGGCCAGGGCGCAGGGCGCGTTCGACGAGGTGGAGGTGGTCGACCTCGCCGAGCTGGGCCTGCCCTTCATGGACGAGCCGCACCACCCGAGGCTGCGCAACTACCTCAACCAGCACACGTTGGACTGGAGCGCCAAGGTGGACGGGGCCGACGCCTTCGTCTTCGTCATGCCGGAGTACAACTACGGCTACAGCGCCCCGCTGAAGAACGCCATCGACTACCTGTTCCACGAGTGGGCCTACAAGCCGGTCGGCATCGTCAGCTACGGAGGGGTCTCCGGCGGGCTCCGCGCCGCTCAGATGATCAAGCAGGTCGTCACGACCCTCAAGATGACGCCCGTGGTCGAAGCGGTCGCGATCCCCTTCGTCCAGCAGTTCGTGGGCGAGGACGGTAGCCTCTCCCCGAACGACCTCATGGTCTCCTCGGCGAAGGCCATGTTCGACGAGTTGAGGCGCGTGAGCGACGCCCTGCGGCCGCTCCGCGAGAGCCTGCCCGCATGAGGAGCGATCCATGACGGTCACGACCGAGATCCACCAGGTCTGCGCACGGTTCCACATCGCCGTCGAACTGATCGGCGCCCGCTGGACCGGCGCCATCCTCCGGGTCATCTTCACCGGCCACAGCCGGTACGCCCAGATCAGAGAGGCGGTGCCCGGCATCAGCGACACCATGCTGGCCGCCCGGCTGCGCACCCTGGAGGCCGAGGGCCTGGTCGAGCGCGTGGTCCTGCCCACCACTCCGGTGCAGGTCGAGTACCACCTCACCGAGAAGGGCCGCGACCTGGCCCCGGTGCTCGAAGCCATGATCGCCTGGTCCCACAAATGGATCCCGCTGCCGCCCTCCGGCGAACCGGCCCCCGAGGCATGACCCCCCAGCCAGACGGGGCGGTGACACCGACGCACCACCGCCTCAGGCCTGACCGGCCCCCCGTCTGCGGCGCTCGCGCGGCCGGCGCGAGAACACGACGGCCACGACGGCCCGACCGGGATGTTCAGGATGAGACCGGGATATTCAGGATGAGGGAGAAGGCCGTAGGACTCGGTGTGACGCTCAGTCGTCGACGAACAGCTCATCCGTGGAGGTCGCGGTGATGCTGCGCAGCATCCAGGTGTCGAGCACGGTGAGATCGGCGCAGGCGGTGATGCGCTTGCGGGCGTCGTCCGAGACCTGGACGCCGCGAGCCTCGAGAATGGTCAGCACCGCGCTGACCTTCTCTACGACGCGCCCCTCCACACGTCCTTCCTGCTTTCCTGCTTCGAGGCCCTTGCCGTAGTGCTCTCGGGCGAAGGGGCTGAAGACCGGCCAGGTGGTGTCCGTCATGATCTCCTCCAGGATGCGCCGCACGGCCTTCGAGGCCAGTCGGTATGCGTATTCATAGTACTGCGGAGCGTGTTCGGCGCCGATGTCCTTCAGCGCGGTGACGAAGGTGGAAGCGACAAGCGGCTGCTCGCCGTGCACCATCACTGAGAACGCCGCCAGCTCCGGATGTTCCAGAGCCCGCACGGGATCGGTGATGACGGGGGTCAGGTCGGGGCCGAACACCTTGGGCGTGAGCACGTAGCCGCCTAGGCTGGTGGTGATCGGCTGGGCCATCCAGCGGGCCACCTTCGCGTCGTTGCAGATCACCAGGACGGTGACCGGGCAGTCGAGCTGGAGCCACAGGGCCGCCGCGTAGCGGGACAGGCCGCGGCGCTTGGAATCTTCGACGTCCTGCTGGATCTCCACGATGACGCCGTGTATGGGGTCGTGCGGCGGCCCCACGACGATCACCGTGTCGGCCTGGCAGTCGCGTGAAGGGCGGTCGTTGAAGTCGCCGGCGGCCAGATATGCCGGCGCGCTGCTCGGCACGTTGACGCCGAGTTGTTCGCGCAGGATCTCCAGCGCGAATTGCGGTCGGTTTCGAACCATCTGATTGAGAATGTCGTGTACAACGGAGGGGATGTCACGGAATGCTATCAGTCAAATGCGAACGGTGAGCGCGTCGTTTGATTCGGCCGTGTGGTGGCTGCCGGTTCGTGTCGGATGCCTTTGGCGCTGAGTCAGCGTGGGCTGTCAGGAAACGTGATGTAACGGTCATCTATGGGATTCGGGTAGATCAGGCTTTGCCGTTAAGGTGACCGGTCATGGCTGGGTTCGTGATGCGTGTCCTGGCGCCGCTGCGGCTCCGGCGCGCCGTCGTCGGCCGGTTGGATGCCCGTTATGTGACGCGGGCCGACCACCGGCAGGACGTCCGGGACGCCCTGTGGGAGGTCCAGGCGCTCAAGAGGGAGATGGAAGGGCTGCGGCGCGAGGTCGAGCAGCTTCGCCGCGAGGTCAAGCGCGCAGCCACGACGGCGGGGACGCCGGGCGCGGCCCTGACCGCGAAGGTCGAGGACGCCCATCGGCTGGCCACCGAGACCGCCTCGGCCGTCGACCACCTGCTGCAGGAGGAGGTCCGGCTCTGGCAGGCCGTGGACGGCCTGAGGGGCGGCGAGGCGGCATCGTGAGGAGTGCCTGTACGGTCCCGGACGCGGGCCTGGGGAGCGGTGAGGTGGCGTCGTGAGGGTCGCGTGGACGGCCCTGGACGGGGGACTGTGGCGGCTGCGCATGCGGCTGGACGCCGGCGAGGACCTCGCTGGGACGGTCACCGACGGGCACCCGGTGGAGCTGGCGACCGACACCTGCCATGTGCGCCTTCCAGCCCGTGCGGGCGACGCGGGCCCGTCCGGGGCCGGGTCGTCGGGAGCGGGTTCGTCCGGCGCGGGAACGCCGCCGGGGGAGGTGCATCCCGATCTGCTGGCGCTGGCCGCGTGGACGGTGGTGGCGCCGTGGACGCGGCGCAGGGTGGTGTTCGACCGGCCGATCTCGGCCGAGCTGGCGGCGGCGTTCGAGAGCGGCTGGGGCGTCGAGGCCGGGCCGGTGGGCGGGGGGCCGCCGCGTGCGGCCGGTGACCGGCTGGCGATCTCCTACAGCGGGGGCGCCGACTCGGCGGCCGTGGCCGCGATCCTGCCGGACGCGCCGCTGGTCCACTTCCGCAGGGTCGGCCATCCCCGCGTCCCGAACCGCTGGACGCACTACCGGTCGGACGTGCTGGCCGCGCTCGCGAACGACACCGGCAGGGACGTGACGATCGTCGAGTCCGACCTGGAGTTCCTGCTGCGCTCGCCCCGCCCGGGCTACCCCGAGCACCATGCCGTGATGGCGGGCGCCGTCCTGCTGGCCGACGCCATGGACCTCGGCGGCGTCGCCCTGGGCTACGAGATCGGCTCCCGGTGGCTGGGCGGCGGCCGGTACGTGCACCGGTACACCCCCGACAACCCGATGTGGTCCGGCCACGGCCCGTGGGGCCGGCTGTTCTCCGCCGCGGGCCTGCCGCTGGTCCTGCCGGTCGGCGGCATCAGCGAGGCGATGACGATGCGCGTCGCGCTGGGCTCCGAGCTGCGCGACCAGGTGCGCTGGTGCCTGCGGGGCGACGGCGCGGGCCCGTGCGGGCGGTGCGGGAAGTGCCTGTACAAGGAGCTGATCCAGGCCGCGATCGAGCGCCGTCCGATGAGCACGGCGATCACCGCCGACCGGCCGGTGGCGCGCAAGTGGCAGCAGCCCCCGCCGTACGGCGGCCAGGAGATGATCGAGTACGGGTGCGCGCACATCCCGAACATCGACGACACGCCCTTCGCCCGCGCGGCCGGATATCTCAGGGCCACACCCGAGTCCACCGCCTGGCTGGAGCGGTGCTACCCTCCGGCCGTCGAGGAGATCCCCGCGCGCTGGCGCGGAGCGATCGCGGCCGTCATGGAGCGTGACTTCGGTTTCATGGACGCGGACGACGTCAAGCGGGTAGAGAGCTGGGGAGGGCGATGAAGGTCTACGTGTCGGTCGACATGGAAGGCGTGACCGGGCTCACCGACCCCGAGGAGATGCACGCCGGAGGCCGCGGCTACGAACGCGGCTGCGAGCTGATGACCGCGGACGCCAACGCGGTGATCGCCGGCGCCCACGAGGCGGGCGCGACGGCGGTGACCGTGAACGACGCCCACGGCTCGACCAAGAACCTCCGGGTGGACCTGCTGGACCCGCGGGCCACGCTGCTCCGCGGCCCGGGCAAGCCGATGCGCATGGCCCAGGGGCTGACCGCCGACTTCCAGGCCGCCTGCTTCGCCGGCTACCACGCCCGCGCCGGCGTCCAGCACGGCGTGCTCAACCACACCTGGATGGGCAAGGAGATCCAGAACGTCTACCTCAACGGCGAGGTGTGCGGCGAGACGCGGCTGGTGGCCGGGTTCGCCGGATTCCTCGGCGTGCCGGTGGCGCTGGTCACCGGGGACGAGGCGGTCTGCGCCGAGGCGCGCGAGCTGCTCGGCGACGTCGAGACGGTCGCGGTCAAGAAGGGCGTGGACAGGTTCGCCGCCGAGCTGCTGCCGCCCAGCGTCGCCCAGGCGCTGATCCGGGAGGCCACCGCGCGGGCCCTGAACCGGCTGAGCGACTTCCGCCCGCACGTGGTGGACTCGCCGTACACCCTCGGCGTCGAGTGGAACTCCACGGCCATCGCCGCCGGCTGCTCGCTCATTCCCGGCGTGCGCGCGGCCGGCCCCCGGCACACCGAGTTCACCACGGAGGACTTCCGGGACATCATGGCCCTGCTCGGCATCTTCGCCATGATCGCGGGCCAGGTGGCCTGCGGCAGCGGCGTGTACGGCTGAGCCGGTGGGCGAAGACGGGTCACCGCGGCCACAGGAGGACGGGCCGCCGGGACACGGTGACGGCGTGCCACCTGGACCGCGAGGCGGCGTGCCGTCGGGGTCGCGGGGCGGCCTGCCACCTGGGCCGCGGGGCGGCGGGTCACCGGAGTCGCGGGGCGGGGACGGGCTGACGCGGCGGTCGCTGCTGGTCGGCATCGGCGCCGCGGGCGGAGCCGGAGCCATGTACGCCGCCATGGGCGTGCTCGGCCTGGCCCCGTCCAAGGAGACGGCCCCCGTGCCCTTGGCCGGCGGGTCCGCCGCGCCGTCGCCGTACGTCCCGCCGCAGCGCTCGGACTTCGCGTTGCGCGGCGGCCGCCCGGCGTCGGTGCTGGTGCTGGGCGCGGGCGTCGCCGGCCTGGCCTGCGCGTACGAGCTGGGTAAGGCCGGGTACGAGTGCACGGTGCTGGAGGCCCGCGACCGGGTGGGCGGGCGCAGCCTGACCCTGCGCGGCGGCGACACCGTCGCCGAGCTGCCGCTCCAGGGGGGAGCGGGGCAGGCCGGGGAACTCCAGCGGGTGAAGTTCGGGGAGGGCACGTACTTCAACGCCGGTCCCGCGCGCATCGCGCAGTGGATGGTCACGCTCGACTACTGCCGCGAGCTGGGCGTCCCGCTGGAGGTGTTCGTCAACACCAACTCCGCCGCCTACGTCCTGACCGACGGCATGAAGGCGCCCGTCCGCGCCCGCACGGCCCGCGCCGACGCCTACGGGTACATCTCCGAGCTGCTGGCCAAGGCGACCGACGCCGGCGCGCTGGACGCCCGGCTCACCCGCGCCGACAAGGAGCGGCTGCTGGACTTCCTCTCCCATTTCGGGGACATCGGCCCCTCGCACGCCTACACCGGGGGCGAGCGCCGCGGCTTCCGGGTCAATCCCGGGGTGGGGCCGGGCGCCGAGCTGGGCGCCGTCCCCCCGCTGGCCGAGGTGCTGAGCCAGGGGCTCGGCCGGGTCCTGACGATGGACGCCGGGTACGAGCAGGCCATGCCGATGTTCCAGCCGGTGGGCGGCATGGACGCGATCGTCCGCGCGCTGGCCGGGCGGGTAGGGGCGGCGCGCATCAGGACCGGCGTCCGGGTCACCCAGATCACCAACGACCCCGACGGCGTCGAGGTCGCGGTGGAGGGCGGCGCGCCGCTGCGGGCGCAGTACTGCGTCGCGGCGCTGCCGCCGCACGTGCTGGCCCGCATCCCCGGCAACCTCGGCGCGGAGGTCAAGACGGCCCTGACCGGCGCGGTGCCGATGGCGGCGGGCAAGCTCGGCCTGGAGTACGGCCGGCGCTGGTGGGAGATCGAGGACCGCGTGTACGGCGGCGCCACCGAGACCGACCTGGACGTCGGCCATATCTGGTACCCCTCCCACGGGTTCCACGAGCGGCGCGGGCTGGTGGTGGGCTACTACAACACCGGCGCCGACGCCGACGTCTACAGTGCGCTGCCCCATGGGGAGCGCCTGCGCCGGGCCCTCACACAGGGCCGCAAGATCCACGGCCGCAGGTACGGTCAGGACCTGCTGTCCAGTGTGTCGGTCTCCTGGGGGCGGCAGCCGCACATCGAGGGCGCGTGGGTGCGCTGGTCCTCGCCTTCGGGGCAGCGGGCGCTGCTGCGTCCCGCCGGGCGGGTGTACTTCGCCGGGGACTGGCTCACCCATCTGATCGCCTGGCAGGCGGGAGCCTTCGAGTCCGCCCGTAAGGTGGTGACCGAACTCCATCACCGCGTCCTGAAGGAGGCATGACCCATGAAACTGGGCACGCTCGAATGGGTGCCCGCCGGCGACCGGCCCGATCTGCTCGCCGATCCGGTCGCGCGCGCAATCGGGGCCATGACCTCCGAGGGGGCCTCCGAGGTGTCGGTGGCGCCCATCGACCCGGCGCTGGCCGACACCGCCGCGTTCTGCGAGCGGTACGGCGTGGCGCCGGAGGAGTCGGCGAACTGCGTGATCGTCGCGGCCAAGCGCGGAGGTGAGACGCGGTACGCGGCGGTCATGGTGCTGGCGACGATGCGCGCCGACGTGAACGGCGTCGTGCGCCGCCATCTGGACGCCCGCAAGACGTCCTTCGCCCCGCAGCAGGAGGCCGTGGCGCTGTCGGGCATGGAGTACGGCGGCATCACGCCGCTCGGCCTGCCCGACGACTGGCCCGTCCTGGTGGACGCCGAGGTCGCGCGGCGGCCGCTGCTGGTCATCGGCAGCGGCATCAGGGGCTCCAAGCTGGCGCTCTCGGGCGAGGCGCTGGCCGGTCTCAAGACCGCCGAGGTGGTCGCGCTCGCCCAGTGATCTGCGGGCGCTGGGGTCCTCGTGCGGCGCGCGCGCACCCCGCCATGACGCGCACAGTGATCGCTCCGGCGCACACGGGTCACATGAGTTTCCCGATTTTGGAAACCCTTGGGTCCGGTTCAGCCGTTGTACTACCGGGAATGTGGCCTCTTGGTTCCTCTCATGGGCGGGGTTTAAGCCGGTATGGTGCTACGTGCCGTCAACGGCCGCGAGCGCGCGCAGCGCTCTGGTCTCCGCGCCGGGCTCAAGGAAGAGTCCGGCGGGCGCCTCCCCGAGACCGCCGGCCGCCCGGCCGGCGACGGGGGTTGCCAGCCGCGATGGCGCGAGGGTAAGCGCCGCGCGGATCCGTCGGTGCGGCATGCCATGATTCGCCGGCCGGACTTTTTCGGTATGGGCATTGCACAAAGTGAGCGAACCGTGACAATTGGAGCAAGGCGCTTCCCTTCGGTCACCACTGCCGGGGCACCGCCGGAGATCAGATGAATCAGGACGACCGATTGGGCCCCTACCGGCTGCTCCGGCGGCTCGGCGAAGGCGGCATGGGCGTGGTGCATCTCGCGCTCGACTCCCAGGGCAGGCAGGTCGCCGTCAAGGTGCTCCGCGCCGAGGTCACCGGGGACGACGTCGCGCGCCGCAGGCTCGCGCGCGAGGTCGAGACCATGCGGCGGGTGCGCAGCAGCCACATCGCCGAGGTGCTCGACGCCGACGTGACCGGCAGCCGTCCCTACATCGTGACGCGTTACGTGCCGGGCAGGCCCCTGGACGACACGGTCAAGCAGGACGGCCCGCTGGAGGTAGGCGCGCTGCTGAGGCTGGCCCAGGGCGTGGCCGAGGCGCTCACGGCCGTGCACGCCGCCGGCGTCATCCACCGCGACCTCAAGCCGGGCAACGTGCTCATGCTCGACGGCGAGCCCGTTCTCATCGACTTCGGCATCGCCCAGGCCGTCGACGCCACCCGGCTCACCCAGACGGGCATGTTCATCGGCACCCCGGGCTACCTCGCGCCCGAGATCATCGAGGGCCACGAGGCGGGTCCGGAGGTCGACGTCCACGCGTGGGCCGGAACGATGCTGTACGCCGCCACGGGCGCCCCGCCGTTCGGCAAGGGCACGCTGGAGATGGTCTTCTACAACATCACCGCCGGGCGGGCCAACGTCGAGGCGGCCCCGGCCGTCATCCGTCCTCTGCTGCGCGCCGCCTTCAACCGCGACCCGGCCAAGCGGCCGAGGGCCGCCGAGCTCGCCGCGCAGCTCTCGCGCCTGGTGCCCCCGCGCGCGCCGCAAGGACGCGCGCGGGTGCCCGACGACATCCGCACTGTTCCCGATATGTCCGGCATGCCAGTTGCCGGCACCTCGCTGTCCCACCCGGAACCGCTCCCCGCCGAGCCGCCGGCGGCAGGGCGCTCCCCGTCCGCCGACCCGCGCCTCGGCGCGGTCCCACCCGGCGCGCTGCCTGGTGCGGTGCCGGGCGTCGTGCCCGGCGCGGCGTCGGGCACGCGCACCGGCGCCCCCGAGGCGTCTGCGGCCGCGGCGGCCTCCGGGGTCCGTCCTGGCACGGTCCCGCCCGAGGCGCCGCCCGGCGTGGCCACGCCGTACGCCGGGTTCCCCGCCGCCGACCCGCGCGCCGGCGCCGCCGGGTCGCGTCCCGGCGCGGGGCAGGCCCGCCCCGGCGGCGCCCCCGCCGAGGAGTTCGTCTCGCTGCTCGGCGACGCGCCGCAGGCCCCCGCCGTGGGCGACCCATGGCCGACGGTGCGGGTGACCGGAGAAGAGCTGCGCCAGGCCGGCATCGCCTTCGACCGCGGCGCCGCCGCGCCGGGCGCCGGCCCGTCCGGCGGCGGGCCCGGGCCCGATCTCGCCGGCGGCGGGCCGTCTCCGGCGGACGGCGGCCGGGGCGAGGGCGAGATCCCCACCCGGTACGCCCCGCCGTCGGGGTCCCGCCCGTGGGAGGGCGGTCGTCCCGCGCCGCTCGACCAGGGCGAGGTGCCCACCAGGCGGGTGCGTCCCGACGAGCTCGGCGACCTCGACGCCAAGGCCAAGACCTACCGCGCCGAGCCGGGCGCCACGCCCGGCGTCTCGGCCCTTCCCGGAGCGGTCCCGTTGCCCGGGTCCACCGGCTCGCAGGCACCCCCTGGCGCCGGTTCGCACGGCCCCCAGGCACGCCACGGCTCGGCCGCCGGTTCCCGGGGAGCGCCGGGCTTCCCGGCGCCCGGCGTCCAGGGCGCCCAGGGCACTCATGGCGGTCACGGTGCCCAGGGCGCCCAGGGCGTGCATGGCGGTCACGGTGGCCAGGGGTCTTCCGGGTTCGCCGCGCCGGGCGGGCACGCCTCGCCCGGCCACCCGGGTTCCGGCGGCCACGGCCCGACCGGCGGGAGGCCCTACCACCAGGCGTTGTTCGAGCAGTCTCCCGAGCTCTTCGAGCAGACGCCGCACATCCGCCACCCGGCGCAGGCCCAGTCGGCGCCCGCGCCCTACGTGCCGACCGTCCACCTGCCGCCCGAGGCCACACCCGACTTCGGCCGGCAGGGCATCGGCGTCGACGGCACGCCCCGCTCCCCGGTGTACACCGTGGCGGGCGTGCTCGCGCTGATCATCGCGGTCGGCGCGGCCGTCGTGCTGCCGGTCGTGGTGACGGTGCTGGTGGTCCCGGTCGCCGTGCTGCTCAGGGCCGCCGACATCGCCCAGCCGGCGTTCGCGTCCCGGCGGCCCGCCGCGGCCGCCGCCGGTGACATGCTGCGCGTGCTCGGCCGGCCGGGGGCGCTGGTGAAGTCGGCCGGCGTCACGCTTGCCCTGCTGCCTTACGCCTTCATCCTGGGCGTGCCCGTGACGCTGGTGCTCACCTTCCTGGTCGACAGCATCCCCCCGGGCACCGCCCTGAGCTGGGGGGTGGCCGTCTCGCTCTGGATCATCTGCGCGGGCCCGGGTGTGGAGGGGCCGGGCCGCCAGCTGGGCAGGACGCTCGCCGCCGCGTTCCCGGCCAAGGGCGCCGCCACGGCGCTGACCTTGGCACTCGGGGTCGTGGCCGTGCTCGTGGCCCTTTACGCGGTCGCCACGCTCGTCAGGCCCATGGGCGATGCAGTCTGGAGTCCTGTGGACGTGGACACCTGGCTGCGCCGCTTGCAAGAGCTTCGGACAAACACAGGATGACGGGGGAAACCGTGCCGGAGACGCTCGACAGATTGGGGCCGTACCGGCTGCTCCGCCGGCTCGGCGAGGGCGGGATGGGCGTGGTCCACCTCGGCCTGGACGAGGAGGGCAGGCAGGTCGCCGTCAAGGTCCTGCACCCGCACGTCGCGGCCGACCTCAAGGCGCGCGACCGGCTCACGCGCGAGGTCGAGACCATGCGCCGGGTGCGCAGCCCGCGCGTGGCCGAGGTCCTGGACGCCGAGCTGACCGGCGCGACGCCGTACATCGTCACCCGGTTCGCCCCCGGGCGGACGCTGGAGGAGACCGTCCTGACCGACGGCCCCCTGCCGGCGCATGAGGTCGTGCGGCTGGCGCGGGGCCTGTCGGAGGCGCTGATCGCCATCCACGCCGGCGACGTCATCCACCGCGACTTCAAGCCGGCCAACGTCATGCTGGTCGGCGGCGACCCGCTGGTCATCGACTTCGGCATCGCCCACCTGGTCAACGCCACCCGGCTCACCCAGACCGGCATGTTCGTCGGCACGCCCGGCTACCTGGCGCCCGAGATCATCAGGGACGACGAGATCACCCAGGCGGCCGACGTGCACGCCCTTGCCGCCACCGTCTTCTTCGGGGCCACCGGCAAGCCGCCGTTCGGCACGGGTTCGTTCGAGTCGGTCTGCTACAACATCATGGAGGGCCGAGCCAACATCGACCAGGCGCCGCCGTGGCTGCGCGGCTGGCTGCGCGCGGCCTTCGCCGTGAACGCCGCCGAGCGGCCGGACGCCCAGCGCCTGCTGGCGATGGCCAGGTCTCTGGACCCGAGCGTCACGGCCCTGCGGGAGTCCGCGGTGCCGCCGGGGCACACCCGCCGGCTGGACGGCGCGCAGGTCAACGGCCGGCTGCCCGACGGCACCCGCGTGCTGGACGCCGACGCTCGCCCGGCCGGCGGCGCGCCGGACGCCACGCACGTGCTGAACGGCGACGGCACCGCCGTTCTCGGCGCCGGCGAGCGCTCCGACGGCACGACACCGACCAAGCGCACCAAGCCGGCCTCCGAGGACAGCTACTCCGACCTGCTGCCGCCGGTCCGGTACGCCGAGCCCGAACGCGAACGCAGGCGCGGGCGCGCCGGGGCGCCGCCGCCCGCCGCCCCGGCCGCGTACGCGCCGCCCCCGCCCGCCCAGGGGTACCCTCCGGCGCCGTACGCCCCGCCCGGCCAGTACGCGCCGGTGCCCTACCCCGACCAGCGGGTGGCCGGGCCGCCCCCGCCGGCCTATCCGGCGCCCACGCGGGGCAGCGCGCCCCCGCCCACCCAGCCCCCGCGGGCGTACCCGCCCGCGCAGGGCCCCGGCCCGTACGGTCCGGAGGTCGGCCCGCGCGGCGACGAGCGGCGCCCCGAGCGCCCGCCCTACCGGGCCGGGCATCCCGTGCTCGCGGCCCTTCTGCTGGCCGTGGCCGTGGCCGGCGCGCGCCTGCTGCCCGTCCTGATGTGCGTCTTCATGGTCGTCGTGGTGCTCTGCCTGCGGGTCGGCGAGCACCTCTGGAGCGACCTGGCCGAGCGCCGCTCCATCCGGGGCGGCTCGGCCAGCGACCCGCTGCTCGCCGTGCTCGGCACGCCGTGGGCGCTGATCCGCGCCACTCTGACCACGGTGCTGGTCACGCCGCTGACGGTGATGTTCGCCCTGTGCGTCTGGGGCGGGCTGCACTTCGTGGGCGGCATGGGCACCGACACCGCCGCCTCCTACGGAGCGGCGGCCTTCGTCGGCGGCCTGTTCCTGCTGCCGGGCGGCGGCAAGCCCCGCAAGGCCGTCGCCCGCACGCTGACCGCCGCCATCCGCAGCCCGGGCGCGGGCATGGTCGCGACGATCATCGTGGGCACGCTGGCGTTCTTCACTGTGGTGGCGGCGATGTCCGCCGTCCCCTCGTGGATCCCGTGGCAGGCGCCCTCGCACGCCATCGACGCGCTCAGCGAACAGGCCAGGAGCACCGCCACCGGCCTCATCGGCGGTCTGGTCAAGGACCTGATGAACGACCTCGGCCTGGGGTTCCTGGCCTTCTGGGGCAGGTGACCGCGCCGCGGGCGACGACGGGCCGGGCCGGCCGGAAGGAGTGGCATGAGCACCGCTGGTCGGCTGGGGCCGTACCACCTGCTGTCGCGCCTGGGCGCGGGCGGGTTCGGCGAGGTCCATCTGGCGCTGGACCCCGAGGGCCGCACGGTGGCGGTCAAGGTGCTCCATCCGCACGTGGCGGCCGACGAGCAGGCCCTGGCGCGGCTGGCCCGCGAGGTGGAGACCATGCGCCTGGTGCGCGGGCCGCACCTGGCGGAGGTGCTGGACGCCGATCTCACCGGCTCGCGCCCCTACCTGGTCACCCGGTACGTGCAGGGCAGGTCGCTCGGCGCCGTGCTCGCCGCGGGCGGCCCCCTGCGCGGTGAGGAGCTGACGCGGCTGGCGCGGGGGCTGGCCGAGGCGCTGGCGGCCGTCCACGCCGCCGGGGTCGTGCACCGCGACCTGAAACCGGCGAACGTCATCCTGGCCGACGGCGAGCCGCACGTCATCGACTTCGGCATCGCCTGCGCGCTGGACTCGGCGTCGGTGACGGCGTCGGGGGCCGTGCTCGGCACCCCCGGGTACCTGGCGCCGGAGGTCCTGGAAGGCGGGGAGGCCGGGCCCGCGGCCGACGTCTTCGCCTGGGGGGCCACGGTCGCCTACGCCGCCTCGGGGCGTCAGCCGTACGGGACCGGGCCGCCGCCCGCGGTGGCCTACCGCGTCGTGCACCACGACCCCGACCTCGCCGAGGCGCCGGCCTGGCTGGTGCCGCTGCTGCTGGAATGCCTGCGGCGCGACCCCTCCGCACGTCCTGAGGCCGCTGAGCTGTGCGCCAGGCTGGGCGTCGTGGCCCCGCCGCCGTTACCGGCGGAGCGGCCGCGCCGCGCGGCGGCCCCGGAGCCGCCGACGCAGGAGTGGCGGCCGCGCAGCCGCGAGACGGCCGGTCAGGTGGACGACGCGCGGACGCGCCACCGCGACAAGGTGCGCCGGCGGTGGGTGGCCGGGTCGGGGGTCGTGTCCGGGCTGGTCGCCGCGGCCGTCCACCAGTACGTCCCCGAGCTGTCGCTGCTGGTCCTTTCGGCCTACGGCGTCGGCGTGCTGGTCGACGCGGGCGCCGGTGCGGTGTCCAGGGCGCGAGGGCGCGTGGTGTTCGCCCTGGTCAGCGGGGCCGGCACCGCCGGGTTGTACGCGGCGCTGATCGCGCTGTTCAGCCCGTTCACGCTGCTGCTGGCCCTGGGCACCGTGCTGTTCGTGCTGCTGACGGTGGCCTTCGCCGGATGATCGCCCAGGGGGGGCGCGCCCGCCTCGCGGACAGTGATCGGCCCGGACGTCCCGGCGTCGGTGGACGCGCCGCGCGGGGCGGGTCGGACAATGCACTGGAATATAGTTCGGTAGGGTGGGAAGGCCTCGTCGTGCGGGGCCCCAAGTGTCGTACGCTGCGGGTACGCGGATAAGCTACTGACCAGTAACTACTTGCGGGTACATTGAGGGAGGAAAGGGATGCGCTTCCGACGCGGAGATCGTCCTGGCCCACCCGACGTCACGGCGTTCCCGGGAGCATGACAATCTGATCGCGGCTCCGGTGCCCGCCACCGGAGCGGCGCGTACGACGTGTGCGTACCCCCGCGCGCACGTGCCGATCAATCGGCGCCGGCCCAGCGATGCGGCGGCGCCTCGTGAAACGGGAGGTCGGCCACCGGCCATGAACATCGTCGTCTGCGTGAAGCAGGTCCCCGACACGGCGACCGAGCGCAAGCTGAGTGACAAGGACAACACGCTCGACCGTGACGCCGCCGATGGGGTCATCAACGAGCTGTGCGAGTATGCCGTCGAAGAGGCCCTCAAGATCAAGGAGGCGCACGGCGGCGAGGTGACGGTGCTCACCATGGGGCCCGCCAAGGCCTCCGACACCATCCGCAAGGCCCTGGCCATGGGCGCCGACAAGGCCGTCCACCTGGTCGACGACGCGCTGCACGGCTCGGACGCGCTGTCCACCTCCTACGCCCTGGCCCAGACGCTGAAGAAGATCGGGTTCGACCTGGTCATCCTCGGCTCGGAGTCCACCGACGCGCGCATGGGCGTGCTGGCCGCCATGCTGGCCGAGCGCCTCGGCGCGCCGCAGCTCACCTTCGCCCGCAAGGTCGACGTCGAGGGCTCCGCGGTCACCATCGAGCGCGTCACCGACTACGGCTACGACAAGGTGCAGGCCTCGCTGCCCGCCGTCGTCTCGGTCGTCGAGAAGATCAACGAGCCGCGGTACCCGTCCTTCAAGGGCATCATGGCCGCGAAGAAGAAGCCGGTGCAGACCTTCGGCGTCGCCGACGCCGAGATCGACCCCGCCCAGGTCGGCCTCGCCGCCGCCTGGAGCGAGGTGGCGGACTTCTCCGCCGCCCCGCCGCGCGCGGCCGGCACCATCGTCAAGGACGAGGGCGACGGCGGCTCCAAGGCCGCCGACTTCCTCGCGTCGAAGAAGTTCATCTGAGGGGCGGGTCGATGGCTGAGATTCTGGTTCTCGTCGAGCACGTCGAGGGTGAGGTCAAGAAGGTCACCCTCGAACTGCTGACGCTCGCGCGCACGCTCGGCTCGCCGTCGGCGGTCTGGGCCGGCCCCGGCTACTCCGCCGACGCCAAGGCGCGGCTGGCCGAGTACGGCGCCGACAAGGTCTACATCGCCGACTCCGCGGAGGTGTCCGACCACGTCGTGGCCCCCAAGACGGCGCTGCTCGCCCAGCTCGTCTCCTCCGCCTCCCCGGCGGCGGTGCTGGTGGCCGCCACGGCCGAGGGCAAGGAAGTGGCGGGCCGCCTGGCGATCCGCACCGACTCCGGCATCATCACCGACGCGGTGGGCCTCGTCGACGGCCCGGTCGCCGAGCAGTCCATCTTCGGCGGCGGCGTCAACGTCCACTCCCGGGTCGCCAAGGGCACCCCGATCTTCGCGGTGCGCCCCAACGCCACCACCCCCGAGGCTTCCACGGGAGCGGCGGCCGAGGAGCAGGTCACGGTGACGCTGTCGGAGGCCGACAAGGCCGCCAAGGTCGTCGAGCGGGTCAAGCAGGAGAAGGGCGCCCGCCCCGAGCTCACCGAGGCCGCCATCGTGGTCTCCGGCGGACGCGGCGTCGGCTCGGCCGAGAACTTCGCGGTCATCGAGAAGCTGGCCGACGCCCTCGGCGCCGCCGTCGGCGCCTCGCGCGCCGCGACCGACGCCGGGTGGTACCCGCACCAGTTCCAGGTCGGGCAGACGGGCAAGACGGTCGCCCCGCAGCTCTACATCGCGGCGGGCATTTCCGGCGCCATCCAGCACCGGGCCGGCATGCAGACCGCCAAGACCATCGTCGCGATCAACAAGGACCCCGAGGCCCCGATCTTCGAGCTGGCCGACTTCGGCGTTGTGGGCGACCTCCACCAGATCGTCCCCCAACTCACCGAAGAAGTGGACAAGCGCAAGTAACCCCCCTCACCGACCCCGGGCGCCGTCCCCTCGTCCATAGGCCGAGAGGACGGCGCCCTTCCGCACCCTCCCGGCGAGTCCATCGAACAGCGATGGGCGTTGTATGGAAGGCTTGAGATCATGCCGGTGATGGAACAGAGCGCGCGGGCGATCGGCGTGGGATACGAAGGCCGCGATCTTCCTGGGTTCATCGAGATGCTGCGTCGCGAAGGCGTGGAGCTGCTGGTCGACGTCCGCCTGACGCCCATCTCCCGTAAGCGAGGGTTCAGCAAGACCGCTCTGGCAGGAGCTCTCACCGAAGCCGGCATCGGCTACGAACACATGCGGCACCTGGGCAATCCGAAATGGAACAGGGCGGGGTTCGGCGGCAGCCCCGGCGAGCTGAGCACCGCCCGCGATGTCTACTCGGCCGGGCTTTCGACCCCGGAAACGCAGGAGTGCTTGCAACGCATCGTCGATGCATGCCGTCTTCGGCGTGTCGCAGTGATGTGCTTCGAAGCCGACCAGCGCCGTTGCCACCGAGATCTCGTTCTGTCGGCCCTCGGTGAGCGGTTCACCTACCCCCTTTCCGCGTGAGCCTCCGCGGGTAGACGACACCCAGCACGATGAAGCTCTGCGGGTGCGCCTGCTGGTTGCCTACATAGAAGATGGTGTCGCGGTCAGGGGCGCACATCATGTCCCAGAACTTCTCCTGGATGGCCCGCTTGACCGTGTCATCGTCACGTTCCCTCAGACGACGCTGCAAGGCCACGAGCTCCCAGTCGTAGACGCCCTGCTCGTGGGCCCTGCAGGTGGAAGACCCGCAGCGGTAGCGGTACCAGGCCTTGAAACGGGGGGCTTGAAGAGCCGTCCGGGATGTCGATTCGAACAGTCCCAGTTGCCGGACGTACTGATCGATCTTTCTCTGCTCGGCGGTGGTCCACCCAGGATGCGGCCGGATGATCAGGTCGAGCACCTTCTCGGGGCGAATCGCCGCCAATGATCGCGCAGAGGGCTGTCGGCGTACGGCTGCGATCAGTTCGCACATCGAGCTTTCGATGTAGTCATCAAGGTAGGGCATCCGTTTCGCCCAGCCATCAAGGTGGTTTTCGACGATGAAGCTGTCCGCACGTGGTCGCCAGCTTTCGGCCCGTGGACGATCCGAAATAAGGTAAATGGGAAGTATCGCCGATAGTTCCTTACTCGAATCGGATTTCCGGCTCTACGCGGCTCCGGGTCCGTGCGAGCTTGTAGCGCGGGGCGGCAAGGCTCACGGCGCGGCGGGGCTGCGACTCCGGTTCGCTGACATGGCCGGACCTGACGCCCACCGCCCTTGTGGTCTTGAGAGGGCGGTGGGCGTTCGGTGTCAGGCGACCAGGTCCAGGGGTTCGGGTTCGGGGGTGCGCTTGGGGGCCGCGGCGCGCAGGGCGGAGGGCCGGGGCTCGGCGGTGGTGGTGGCGTCCCGGAGGGAACGGGTGCGAGGCAGGAAGCGGGCCGCCACCGCGATCGAGACGCCGAGGACGGCGGCGATGCCGAGGGCGAAGCGCAGTGTCATGGCGTGGGAGAGGAAGCCGATCACGACCGGGCCGAGGAGCAGGCCGGCGTACCCCATCGCGCCGGTCTGGGCGATCGCCGGGCCGGGGGTGGGAGTGGCGGTGCCCGCGAGCGAGAGCGCGATCGGGGAGATCGCGGCGACGCTGATCCCCACGAGTGCCATCCCGGCGACGGCGACCACCGGTGAGGAGGTCGTGATCACCACCGTGAAGGCGGCGGCCGTGCCGAGGCCGGAGGCGGCGATCAGCCGGCGGGCGCCGAGGCCCGCGCGCAGCCGGTCGCCGATGAGCCGGGCGATCAGCATGCCCGCCTCGAAGATCGGGTAGCCGAGGGCGGCGACGGCCTCGGGCGCGCCGATGACGTTCCGCAGGAACAATCCGTTCCAGTCGGCGACCGCGCCCTCGACCATGAACGCGCCGAACGCGATCGCGCCGAGCAGGTAGATCACCCGGGGCATCCGCGTCCGAGCCTTGCCACGGCCGGAGGCGCCGGAGCCCTGGGACTCGGCGGGGCGCGTGGAGCTCTGGGAGCGGATGGAGGGCGTGGAGCCCTCGGAGGTGGCGGACTTCGCGGTGGCCGGCCGGTCCGCCGGGACGGCTCCGTCTGGGAGGAAGCCGCGGCTGAGCAGGTAAGCCATCGGCGCCGAGACGATCGCCACCGCGAGCAGGTTGGCGGTGAAGGAAACCTCGAAGAAGATCGCGAGCGTGCCGAGCAGGCCGGCCGACCCGGCGCCCACGCACCATCCGGCATGCATGCCGTTCATCAGCGGGCGCCCGTACGCCTGCTCGACCGCGGAGCCGTGCGCGTTCATGGCGACGTCCACCGCGCCGAAGGCCATGCCGAACAGCGCGGTCGCGGCGACCAGCCACGGCAGGGAGGGCGCGAAGGCCACCCCGGCGAGCGTCGCCGCGGTGAGCGGGGCTCCGGCCCGCAGGACGGCACGGCTGCCCACCCGTGCCATCACGCCCCGCATGGACTGCATGGTCACCAGGGCTCCGAGCCCCCATGCGAGGAGGGCGACGCCGACCGAGGCCTCGGATATGCCGAGTTTCTCGGCCAGCGCGGGGATGCGCACGGTGAACGTGCCGCACATCAGGCCGGCCAGGACGAAGGTGAGGATCGCCCGCACGCGGGCCACCCTCAGAACGGGGGTCAACACAAGTTCCTTTCACGTTGGTGTCCACAGGTGTGGACGGGGTGCGCGGACGAGCGCCGGTCGCGGCCTCAGGCACGGCGGTCGACGCCGGGGGGCAGGAGGCCGGGCAGGACGGACGTCCACGATCGAAGGGATGCGGCGAGCTGGAGCGCGCGGGCGACCGAACGGATGGCGGCAGGTCAGGGCGCGGTGGCAGATTGGATGGCGTGGGGTCACCGCGCGGTGACCAACGGATGCCGATAACGAGCGCGGCGACCAACGGATGCCCCATGAGCAGCGCGTGAGCGGCGGATGCCCGATGAGGAGCGCGTGAGCGGCGGATGCCCGATGAGGAGCGCGGCGGCCGAACGGATGCCGATAAGTACGCGGCGGCCGAACGGGTGCCGGCCGGTCAGGCGCGGCGGCCGGGTGGTCGCCGGCGGGCCGGAGGATGGTGGGGGCTCCATGCCGCCGGGCGGGGGACCGCCGGATGCGGACAGAAGGCAGGGGGACGCGCCCGCTGAAAGGCCTTGTCCGGCGGTCGGCCGGGAAGGGCGCTTACAGGCTGACGGGCTCCCTCACAGGCTGACGGGCTCCTGCGCGTGTACGCGAGCGGCGTGGCCCGGTCATAAGGGCGACAGCAGGGCCAGCAGGCGCCGGTGCAGTTCCTCGTACTGGGCCTCGTCGTAGATGCCGGGGTCATGGGTCGCCACGTCCCACAGCCCTTCGCAGGTGAGGCGGACGATCTGCGCCGCCATCGGGTCCGCCTCGGTCTGCATGCCCTCGCGGTGCCAGCGGCACATGGCCTCGCGCAACGGGGCCAGCAACTGCGGGTCGCCGGCGGCGCCGGTGACCACCGCCCAGCGCCGCAGCCGCCCGGTGCGGATGGCCGCCAGGGTGGCCGCGAGGTAGGACCGGGTGTAGGACGCCTGGCCCTGGGCGGCGACCAGTTCGTCGAAATCGGCGATGAGGCGCTCGATCAGGGCCTTGATCAGGGCTTCTTTGGTGGCGAAATGGTACAGAAGACCGCCCTTGCTCACGCCGGCCCGCTCTGCCACGGCCGACAGCGTGAGGCACCCGGCCCCCTGGTCGGCCAGCAGGTCTTCCGCCGCGTTCAAAAGCTCGTCTTTCCGCACGCCCGTAACTATACCGGCTGGACGGTACAGTGCGCGAACTGGGTTACGCTGGAGTACGCCATGGCTTACCTAGACCACGCGGCGACCACGCCGATGCTTCCTGAGGCCGTCGATGCGATGACGGCGCAGCTAGCCCGCGTCGGCAACGCCTCGTCCCTCCACGCGGCGGGCCGCCGCACCCGCAGGGTCGTCGAGGAGTCGCGCGAGGCCATCGCCGGCGCGCTCGGCGCGCGGCCCAGCGAGGTCGTGTTCACCTCCGGGGGCACCGAGGCCGACAACCTCGCCATCAAGGGCCTGTTCTGGGCGCGACGCGCCTCCCACGGCGCCGACCGCCTTCTGATCAGCGCCGTCGAGCACCACGCCGCCCTCGACCCCGCCCACTGGCTGGCCGAGCACCAGGGCGCCTCCGTGGAGCCGCTCGCGGTCGACGAGTACGGCCGCATTCACCCCGGCACCTTGCGCGCCGCCATCGAGCGGGCGCCTGAACGGGTGGCCCTGGTCAGCGTGATGTGGGCCAACAACGAGGTCGGCACCGTCCAGCCGATCCAGGAGCTGGCGGCGATCGCCCACGAGTACGGCATCCCGTTCCACACCGACGCCGTCCAGGCGGTGGGACAGTTGCCGGTGTCGTTCTCCGCGTCCGGCGTGGACGCGATGACCATCTCGGGGCACAAGGTCGGCGGCCCGGTCGGCTCCGGCGCCCTGCTGCTCGCCCGCGGCGTGGACCCGGTGCCCGTGCTCCACGGCGGCGGCCAGGAGCGCGACGTCCGCTCCGGCACGCTGGACGCCCCGTCGATCACCGGGTTCGCGACCGCCGTGCGGGTCGCCGTCGAGCGGCGGGAGGCCGAGGCCGCCCGGCTGCGCGCCCTGCGCGACGAGCTGATCGCCCGCGTCCGCGCGGCGGTGCCGGACGTGGTGCTCAACGGGCACCCCGACGAGCGCCTGCCGGGCAACGCCCACTTCTCCTTCCCGGGGTGCGAGGGCGACGCGCTGCTGATGCTGCTGGACGCCAAGGGAGTCGAGTGCTCGACCGGCTCGGCCTGCTCCGCCGGGGTCGCCCAGCCCTCCCACGTGCTGCTCGCCATGGGCGCCGACGCCGTACGGGCGCGCGGTTCGCTGCGCTTCTCCCTCGGCCACACCTCCACAGCCGCCGACGTGGAAGAGCTGGCCCAGGTCATCGCCCCCGCCGTCGAACGCGCCCGCCGCGCCGGCCTGACCTGACACCTCCCGTCCACCCGCCCGGGGCTGTACGCCGCCCGGGCGGGTGATCAGCTCGTGCCGCTCGTCGCGGGGATCCGCTTGCCCAGGTTGACGAAGAAGAGGATCAGGCCCACGGTCAGCACGATGTGCCCCAGTCCGGCGATGCCGGAGATCGCCGCGCTGGTTCTGGCGCCGAGGACCGTCTGGGTGCCGTGGATGATCATCATGAGGACGGTCAGCGCGAGGCCCGCGTTGTAGACCCAGAAGGACCAGTTGAAGAGCTTGCTCGCCGACAGGGTGAACAACTTCTCAAGCGCCAGCACGACGAGGTAGAAGAGCATTCCGAGGGCGAGCAGGTGGGTGTGCACCACCCCGAGTTGGGTGTCGCCCGTGAAGTCGTTCATCTTCGTGAGTTCGCGGTAGTACAGACCGCTGACCACGCCGAGGATCATGTAGGTGTGTGCCGCGTAGTAGAGCTTTTTCATGATTGCGACCTCAGGGGAGTTGGTGCAGGAATGGGCGGCCGGAACGCCGGACGGCGGCCACGGAGCCCGGCGTGGTTCGTCGGCCACCGAGCCTGGCGTCGTTTCGGCTCGTATTGCTGCGGAGGTCATCGCCGGAGGAGCTCCGGCGCGGCGAGCGAGCGCCGGTGCCGCCCGGGTCAGAGGTACTTGGGGAACAGGTCGCCGGTCGGCCACGTGGTGACGCCGTTCCAGACGGTGTTCATCCGGGAGCTGAGCACGTCGTAGTCCGGAGTGCCGGTCTCCTCGCGCTGGTCGAAGACGGCGGCGTAGGTGAAGCCCTGCTGCAGCCGGGCCAGGTAGGTGTAGGTGCCGGGCAGGCTGCCGTTGTGCCAGGTGTTGAGGTGGCCGGTCACCTGGCGCACGTACCAGCCGCACCCGTACCAGGAGCCGTCCGCGCTGACGCCGATCTCCGGCTTGGCGAACGCCCGGCTGATCGAGGTGGCGTTGAGCACCGGTCCGGCGGCGTCGAAGATCCGGGCCCACCTGACCAGGTCGACCGCCGAGGCCAGCCAGCCGCCGTTGGCGGCGTGGTTTCCCATGTTGAAGCCGCCGTACGGCGCGGGCACGACGGTGCCCGAGTCGTCCAGGACGGTCTTGGCGGTGTACTGCGAGTAGTACGGCACCTCGCCCGCCGCGGCCTGCGACCTCAGGCCGCGGCCGAGCCGCATCCGGGTGACGCCGGCGGGGGCGAGCAGCTTCTGCTTCACGTACGACTCGTAGCTCTGCCCCGACACCTTCTCGACGACCAGGCCGAGCAGCAGGTAGCCGTAGTTGCTGTAGGCCATCCGGGCGCCCGGGGCGAAGTCCAGCGGCCGGCCGCCGGCGTAGGCGACGATGTCGCTCTTGCCGACCGGTAGCGGCATGCCGAGCTTGGCGGCGATGGTCCGATCGGCCATCAGGTAGTCGCCGGAGATGTCGCGGTCCCAGCCGCCGGTGTGCTGCATCAGGCGCCACAGGGTGACGTTCTTCAGCCGCGGGTCGGTCGTGGTCGGCAGGCCGAGCAGGTCGGCCACCTTCGCTCCGAGCGACACCTTGCCGTCCTGGGCCAGCCGCAGGACCGCCGCGGCGGTGATGTTCTTGCTGAGACTCGCGATCCGGAACAGCGACGTCGGCTGCACGGCAGGGACGGCCGTGTCGCTGCTGTACCGGTATCCCCGGGCCAGGACGAGCTTGCCGTTCTTGACCGCGGCGAGCTGGGCGCAGGGGATGTTCCGCTCTTTGATGTAGGTCTTCATCACGGTGTCGAGGGCGGCCAGCTGCGAGGGCGCGGTGCCCGTGGCCGTCACGGTGGGCGCGCCCGCCGCGTACGCCGGCGATCCGGACAGCGCGATCGCGGGCATCAGCCCGGCGCCCACCTTGAACACTTCACGCCGACTGAGCGCCACTTTCGTCCCCCGAGTACCTTTAGTAACTTTTGCGCGATCTTATCGATCTAGTACGCGCGGAAGCAGGTACTTCGGCAACTCGGGCGGCGTGATCGCTGATCGCCCGGGTGCTCCCCGGGCGTACGGAGGGTTCCGAGGGTTCCGGCGATTCCGCGTCGCCGGTGGACGGGCGGCCGGTCGCCTTGTCCCCCGTGCGAGCTACGGGGAGGTGTCCACTGGGTGGTGACGATTCCGGGGCCGCGAATCCATAGCGTTCTGGGCACGCGCGGCGCCGGGCCGCGGGAAACCCACAAGGAGTCGTCGTGCGTCTGGTGAAGCAACTCGTGGCCGTCGCGGTGGTGGCCTTCCTCGGCAGCCTGCTGGTGGGCGCGGTGCAGGGTGTCCCCGTTCTCGCGCTGATCGCCGGCGTCGCGACGGCCGTGCTCGCCCTGCTGACGTACGCGAAGGTGGTGCGGTGGACCGAGCACCGCGACCCCGTGGAGGTGGCCAAGGAAGGGGCCGCCGCCTCACTCGGCCGGGGATTGCTGATCGGTGCGGCGATGTTCACGGCGGTCATCCTGCTGATCGCCCTGTTCGGGGGCTACCGGGTGAACGGCTGGGGTTCGGTCGGCGGCGCCGTGACGCTGATCGGCGTCACGGCCGCCGCCGCCGTGACCGAGGAGGTGATGTTCCGGGGCGTGCTGTTCCGGATCATCGAGGAGCGCCTCGGCACCTGGGGGGCGCTCGTCCTGACCGGCCTGGTGTTCGGCCTGATGCACATCATCAACCCGCACGCCACCCTGTGGGGGGCGCTCGCCATCGGCATCGAGGCCGGCTGGATGCTCGCCGCGGCCTACGCCGCCACCCGCACGCTCTGGCTGCCGATCGGCCTTCACTTCGCCTGGAACTACACCGAGGCCGGGATCTTCGGCACCGACGTCTCGGGCAAGACCGGGTCGGAGGGGCTCCTGGACGGCCTGACGTCGGGACCGGCGGCGCTGACCGGCGGTGCTTTCGGCCCTGAGGCGAGCCTGGTGACGGTGGCCGCCGGCCTGCTGGTGACCTGGCTGTTCATCCGCCTGGCCCGCAAGCGCGGCACCATCGTCCCCCGCCGCCGACGCCTCACCCCGGTCGAGCCCGGCCCCACCCCCGCCCAGTGACGGCGAACGGATGAAACCAGGGGTGGGACGGTGGATCGGTCACTTTCTCACCTGGAGGCCCATGGAGCGGGCGGTGCCGGTGATGATCTTTTCGGCCTGGTCGAGGTCGGTGGTGTTGAGGTCGGGGAGCTTCACGCGGGCGACCTCGCGGAGCTGGTCGCGGGTGATGGTGGCGGCGGTCTGGTGCCCGGGGCGGGGGCTGCCGCCGTCCAGGCCCGCCGCTCTGCGCAGGAGCGAGGCGGTGGTGGGCATCTTGGTGGCCAGGTCGAACGACCTGTCCTCGTACACGGTCACTTCGGCGGGCACCACGAATCCGCGCTGGGACTCGGTCGCGGCGTTGTAGCGCCGGCAGAAGTCCATCAGGTTGATCCCCAGTGGGCCGAGGTCCTTGCCGACGGTCGCCGGTCCCGCCTCACCCGCTCTGAGCTGGATCTTCACGACTCTGGTGATCTTGTTCTTAGCCATGCCGGAAAAGGTAAAGTGTCCAGTAACTGGAGACTCAACGGGATTTTCCGCCCGCAGGACACGACGGAGCCGAGCCATGGAGCCACGACACGACGGCTACACCATCGGGCAGGTCGCCCGGCTGTCCGGCCTGCCGGTGAAGACCATCCGCTTCTACTCCGACGTCGGTGTCCTGCCCGAGCGCGAGCGCACGGCCGCCGGGTACCGCCTGTACGGCGAGGAGGACCTGGCCAGGCTCGAGCTCATCCGCACGCTCCGCGACGTCGGCGTCGACCTGGCGACGATCCGCGACCTGGGCGAGCGTGACCTGCGTCAGGTGCTCGCCCTCCAGCTCCGCACCGTGGAGACCCAGCTCAAGGCGCTCCAGCGCACCCGGGCCGTCCTGCGGGCGACCCTGGAGCGCGGCGAGCCCTCCGAGACCGACCTGCGCCGGCTGAACACGCTCGGCCGCCTCGGAGCCGCCGAGCGCGAGGCGCTGATGGACGCCTTCGTCGGCGAGGTCGGCGGCGGCAGCCGCGCCCGCGAGCAATGGCTCACCGGGCTGCGCGAGGCCATGGTGCCCGACCTGCCGTCCGAGCCGACCATCGAACAACTCGACGCGTGGCTGGAATTGGCCGAACTGCTCTCGGACGAGGACTACCGGGCCGTCCTGCGGCGCGACGACACCGGCTTCTGGGAGCGGCGCGACCGGTCCGGGGACGAGCGGTTCGAGAGCTGGTGCCGGGCCAACGAGGAGATCACCGAAACCGTCCTGGCGGCCGTCGAGAAGGGCGTGGAGCCGGAGTCCGCCGAGGCGGGGGCGGTGCTCGCCCGGGTCGTCATCCTGCTGAGCGGGATGCACGGCGCGGCGGGCGACGGGCCGGAGTTCCGCAGTTCGCTGTCACGCGGGTACGAAGAGCACGACCCGCGCGCCGTCCGCCACTGGCAACTGGTCGCCACGATCAAGGGCACCCCCTGGCCACACCCGCAGACCATCGCCCACGACTGGATAGCCAAGGCCCTGCGCGCCCACCCGACCCCCTGACGCCGGCCGGGCCCACCGAGGCGTCAGCTCAGGAAGGGGGAGACGGCGATCCAGCCGGGGTCCTCGGCGATGGCGATGTCGGGGCGGCCCTCGTGCCAGGTGGAGACGAGCTTGTCGACCTGCGCGGGGACCTCGGCGGCGGGGTCGGCGTAGACGTGCAGCACCCGGGAGCCCTGCGCGCTCACGTGCACGGCCAGCAGGGCCGCGTCACCGAGCCGGTCGAGAAGGGCCGCGAGGCGCTCCTCGAACTCGCGGAGCGCCGCCGCCGACCCGCCGTCCGGGAGGCCGTCCTCGTCGGACTCGGCGTACGGCAGCGTGATCGCGATGTGCTGGTCGAGCAGCGGATGATCGACCGGGCGCAGAGGATGGCGGGCGGCGGCGATCAGGCGTGCTCCGTCGCCGGTCTGGCCCTCCAGCAGGGCCCACTGCTCCTGCTCGAACTCCGAGGCCAGGTCGGCCACCACGGCCGGCAGGTGGACGGCGGCCACGGCGTCGATGGGCTGGAACGTGGCGGCGGTGATGTCGCCCACCCAGCGGGCGACCTCGTCCTCGCCGAGCAGCCAGTCGAGGGCCAGCAGCGCGGCCTCCATGCGCGTCTCGTCGTCGAGGTCAGGGAACAGCGGGTGGAAGGCGGCGATGTCGATGCGCGTGGCGCCGTTGGGCACCCGCAGCCCGAGCACCAGCTCGCCCAGCGCGAACTCGCGGCCCGCCACCTCCAAGGTGAGGGAGGCGGCATCGGAGTGGGCCGGGCGCGAGGGCAGGAACTCCCACAGCGCGTCCGTCGGCGGCGCGGCGAGCGCCCAGCGATGCGCCAGCGGACGTAGCTCGGGGTCACCGCCCGAGGAGACGATGAGCGCGTGCAGCGCGGCGCGACCCGGGGTGATGTCCCACGTCAGCTCGGGACTCAGCGCGGCGACCGCCGGGCCGACCTCGGTGGCGAGGGCCTCGCGGTCGCCCGCGTCCAGCAGCGTCTCGACCTTCGGCCGCGCATCGGCCCACCACGCCCAGAAGCCGGTGATCGCCTCGGCAGGCCCACCCGGCTCCTTCTTGCGCCCGAACAGTCCCATGGCCCTGGATCCTCCCAGGTGTACGCCTTGAACGCGAACGTGAGCCCTCATCCAAGATCCGCGCAGCCCCGCCACCCGGTCTCGGGCGAGCGGAGGGGGCGAAGTGGGCGGCGGCAGCCGTTCGGGGCCGGGGGGCGGGTAACCTCGGGGGTGTTATGAGTCTTCGTGTGCTTGCCGCCATGTCGGGCGGCGTCGACTCCGCGGTGGCGGCCGCCCGCATCGCCGAGGCCGGCCATGACGTGACGGGCGTCCACCTGGCCCTGTCGGCCAACCCGCAGTCCTACCGCACCGGCGCGCGAGGCTGCTGCACGCTGGAGGACGCCCGGGACGCCCGGCGCGCCGCCGACGTGATCGGCATCCCCTTCTACGTCTGGGACATGGCCGAGCGGTTCCACCGCGACGTCGTGGAGGACTTCGTCAGCGAGTACGCCGCCGGGCGCACGCCCAACCCGTGCCTGCGCTGCAATGAGAAGATCAAGTTCGAGGCCGTGCTCGACCGCGCGCTCGCGCTCGGGTTCGACGCGGTCGCGACCGGCCACCATGCCCGCCTGTCCGACGGTGTGCTGCGCCGCAGTGTCGACTCCGGCAAGGACCAGTCGTACGTGCTGGCCGTCCTCACCCGCGAGCAGCTCTCGCACGCCGTCTTCCCCCTGGGTGGCTCCACCAAGGCCGAGGTCCGCGAGGAGGCCGCCGCCCGCGGTCTCACGGTGGCCGACAAGCCCGACAGCCACGACATCTGCTTCATCGCCGACGGCGACACCCGGGGCTTCCTGGCCGAGCGGCTCGGCGCCGAGACGGGCCCGATCGTCGACGAGTCCGGCGCCGTCCTCGGCACCCACGCCGGCGCGTACGGCTTCACCGTCGGCCAGCGCAAGGGCCTGCGCCTCGACCGGCCTACGCCCGACGGCCGCCCGCGCTACGTGCTGTCGATCGAGCCGGTGTCCAACACGGTGACGGTCGGCCCCCGCTCCTCGCTGGCGGTCACCTCGATCGACGCCGAGCGCCCGGTCTGGAACGGCCCCATCGCCGCGCCGCACGAACCGCTGGTCTGCCAGGTGCAGCTCCGTGCCCACGGCGAGGTGTACGGCTGCCGCGCCCAGGTGTCCGGCGACGCCCTGCACATAGAGCTGGACGCTCCCGCGACCGGCGTGGCCGCGGGCCAGGCGGCCGTCCTCTACGACGGCGACACCGTCCTCGGCTCGGCCACCATCGCCTCGTCCTGCTGACCGCCCTCGGGGTCAGCCGGGCAGGTCGACGCTCTCGCCGGTCGCGAGGCGGCGGAAGTCCGCCTCCTGGGCCTGGGCCCGGCGGGAGAGGATGTTGTCCACCAGCATGAGACCGATGTCGTTGTAGAGGCCGTCGTGGATGGAGTACGCCCGCTGCGGCGCGACCTCCCGCAGGTAGTCCACCATTTCCATGGCCTTCAGCCACGGGCCGCTGGTCGGGGTGAGCAGGGTGCCGACGGGCCTGCCGGGCAGCGTGAAGGCGTCCCCGGGGTGGAAGACCTCGTCGTCGACGAGAAAGCCGACGTTCTGCACGACGGGCATGTCGAAGGCGATGCGCGCGTGCTCGCGGCCGAGGACCCCCACCGAGAATCCGGCGGCCGTGAAGGAGTCGCCCTCGCCGACGACGTTCACCTTCGCGCTCAGCCCTTCGAGCTGCTGGGCGGCGGCGGCGCAGGTCCAGATCCGCACGTCGGGGCGCAGGGCCGCCAGACGCTTGGCGTCCAGGTGATCGAAGTGCTCGTGCGTGATGAGGACGGCGTCGGCTCCGTCGAGCGCCGACTCCTCGGTGAGGCCGCCGGGGTCGATGACCAGCGTCGAGCCGTCCTTCTCCAGGCGGACGCACGCGTGACCGTGTTTGGTGAGCTTCATCCCTCCATCATGGACCTGCCCGATCAGCGGTCCGGAAGCGCGCCCACCGCTCTTTCGGACGATCTCTCGGCTCCGATGAGTCCACGACCTCCGGGCAGTCCCTAAGCTTGCGCGGTGTGAGCGAGTTTCCGTGGGATGCGGCGAGTGCGACGGGCGTCGGGTCCCACCCCGGCGAAGACCACGTCGAGACGCTGCGCATGGTGTTCGGCGAGCTTCCCGGCCTGCCGTACCTGCCCGAGCTGCCCGGCCGCGGCGTGGGCGCCGACATGATCGGGCGCACGGCGTCGCTGCTGGTCGACATGCCGGTCGAGGTCCGCCCGTCCGGATGGCGCGTCGCCGACCGCCCGGGCCGCGACATGCGCAGGGCCAGGGACCATCTGGCCCGTGACCTGGACGCCTTGGAAGAGGTCGCGCTGGGCTTCGAGGGCCGCCTGAAGATCCAGGTGTGCGGGCCGTGGACGCTCGCGGCCGCCGTGGAACTGCGCCACGGAGACAAGATCCTCGCCGACCCGGGGGCCGTGCGCGATCTGTCGGAGTCGCTGGCCGAGGGGCTGGCGCTTCATCTGGACGCCGTCCGCACGCGGGTGCCGGGGGCCGAGGTGCTGGTGCAGGTGGACGAGCCCGGCCTGCCGGCCGTTCTCGCGGGCACCGTGCCGACCGCCTCGGGCTTCGGGCGGCTGGCCGCCGTCGAGGCCCCGGTCGCCGCCGACCAGCTGGGCGTGGTCCTGCCCGCCGAGACCTTCACGATCGTGCACTGCTGCGCGCCCGGGGTGCCGCTGGAGGTGCTGCGCACCGCCGGGGCCCGGGGGATCTCGCTGGACGCGAGCCTGCTGCGGCGCCGCGACGAGGACCGCATCGGCGAGGCGATCGAGGCCGGCACGGCGCTGTTCCTAGGCGTGGTCCCGGGCACCGACGTCCGGTTGCCGGACGTCGGCGTCGTCGCCAAGCCGGCGCTGGAACTGTGGGGACGGCTCGGCTTCACCCCCGCGCGACTCGCCGAGCAGGTGGTCCTCACGCCGGCGTGCGGCCTGGCCGGAGCCTCTCCCGCCTACGCCCGCGCCGCCCTGGCCCGCTGCCGGGAGGCGGCCCGCGTCCTGCGCGAGGACCCCGAGGAAGAGCGCGGCTGACCAGCGACGGCAGGAGCCCGGGCGCCACGGGGGCCCGCGTGCTGGTTCGTGCGAGTGGCCGCCCGAACGGCATTCCGCGGCCGGCTCCTGGAATGGGGCTCGTGCGAGGTGGACGCCGGAACAGCGGGGGACAGCCGGTCGCAAGTGGGGGCAAGTGCGGTGCAAGCGGCGCCGTCTATCTCTTGATGGGCAATCACCATCGCCACACGCAAGAGAAGGAACGACATGCGTAGCGGACTTCACGTACTGCTCGGGCTCACCGCCGCCGCGACCCTGGGACTCGGGCTCTGCGCTGCTCCGGCCTCCGCGACAGGTCAGAGGATCGCCTCGGCTCAGGCCACCTCGGCGGAGGCCGGGGTTCAGGGGACGGCCGAGGCTCGGAGCGCGGCGGCGGAGAAGTGGTCGTGGGGGCCGACGACCTCCACCGACGCCAAGGGGTGGGCCAAGGGCGAGATCCGCACCACCAGATCGGGCCTGCGGATCACCGGGAACCTGTACGACGCGGGCGGCGCGCGCACGTGCTCGTGGCTGAAGATCAAGTGGCTGACCGGTCAGGGCGGGTACCGCACCGCGACGGTCAAGAACTGCTCGCGGTCGGCGCCGCGCGCCTTCCGCGTCGACGCGGGCCACATGCTGAGTTCCCTGGCCAAGGTCTGCCGGGGCACCGCCACCCGCGTCACCGGCAAGTGCTCCCACTGGGAGGGCGTCTGGGCCCAGGGCGGCTGAGCCACTCAGCACACATCCGTTGGAGAGCCGCGCTCGGTGGGGGTGTGCGGTGACCGCGTCAGGGAGCTGGAAGGGGAGTCCATTTCGTGGGGAAATGTCGGTGCTGGGTGGCATGGTAGGAGTAACGATTCCCCTGGTAGGACGTCTGTGCGAGGGCGCGAGCACTCTTCGTAGCCCGTAGCGTTCTCCATGGGGCTGAACGATGAGGGGAGACGGCATGGCTGCCGAGGTCGAGGGCGTGCCCGTGGGCGCACTGGAGCGCCACGCCGAGCTGGCCGAGCTGGCCGAGGAGGCCAACTGGCGCTACCACGTGCTCGACGCGCCGACCGTGAGCGACGGCGAGTACGACGCGTGGATGCGCGAGCTGCGCGAGCTGGAGGAGGCGCATCCCTCCCTGCGCACGCCCGACTCCCCGACGCAGAAGGTCGGCGCGCCCATCTCCAGCGACTTCACCCCGGTCCAGCACCCGCGGCGGCTGGAGAGCCTGGACAACGCCTTCAACGACGCCGACCTCGCGGGCTGGCAGGCCAGGGCCGAGCGGCTGCTGGAGGCCGATCCCGGCCCCTACCTGTGCGAACTGAAGATCGACGGCCTGGCCATCGACCTGGTGTACGAGAAGGGCCGGCTGGTGCGCGGCGCGACCCGGGGCGACGGCCGGGTGGGCGACGACGTCACCGCCAACGTCCGGACGATCAAGAACATCCCGCACCGCCTCACCGGGGACGGCATCCCCGACCGGCTGGAGGTCCGGGGCGAGGTCTACCTCTCGGTCGAGGGCTTCCACAAGCTGAACGAGCAGCTCGTCGCGGCGGGCAAGCCGCCGTTCGCCAACCCGCGCAACTCCGGCGCCGGCTCGCTGCGGCAGAAGGACCCGCGCATCACCGCGCAGCGCGACCTGTCCATGATCTGCCACGGGGTCGGCGTCTGGGAGGGCGGCTCCCCGCGCCCGGAGGCCCAGTCGGCGATCTACGAGCGGCTCGGCGCGTTCGGGCTGCCGGTAGCCGACACCTACAAGGTCGTCGAGAGCCTCACCGAGATCAACGACTTCATCGAGTACTACCGGGAGCATCGCCACGACCCGGTGTACGAGATCGACGGCGTGGTGGTCAAGGTCGACCGCATCGAGGCGCAGCGCCAGCTCGGCTCCACCTCCCGCGCCCCCCGGTGGGCGATCGCGTTCAAGTACCCGCCCGAAGAGGTCAACACCAAGCTGCTGGACATCCAGGTCGGCGTGGGACGCACCGGCAGGGTCACGCCGTACGGGGTGATGAAGCCGGTGGTCGTCGCCGGGTCCACCGTCGAGCGGGCCACGCTGCACAACGCCTCCGAGGTCGCGCGCAAGGGCGTGCTCATCGGCGACACCGTGGTGCTGCGCAAGGCGGGCGACGTCATCCCCGAGATCGTGGGCCCCGTGGCCGCCCTGCGCGACGGCGGCGAGCGCGAGTTCGTCATGCCCACCCACTGCCCCGAGTGCGGCACCGAGCTGCGGCGGATGAAGGAGGCGGACGTCGACATCCGCTGCCCGAACGCCCAGTCCTGCCCGGCGCAGCTGCGCGAGCGCATCTTCTTCGCCGCCGGCCGCGGGGCCTTCGACATCGAGGGCCTGGGGTACGTCGCCGCGACCGCGCTCACCGCCCCGCTGCCGCCGCAGGAGCCGCCGGTGCGCACCGAGGCCGACCTGTTCGACCTGACCATCGAGCGCCTGCTGCCGATCAAGTCGGTCGTCCGCGACCAGGACACCGGCCTGCCCAAGACCGACCCCGAGACCGGCGAGCCGAAGGTCGTCACCTTCTTCGCCAACATGAACGGCGAGCCGAGCAAGAACGCCGAGCACATGCTGTCGCAGCTCCAGGTGGCCAAGGACCGGCCGCTGTGGCGGGTGCTGGTCGCGCTGTCCATCCGGCACGTCGGCCCGACGGCGGCGCAGGCCCTGGCCGCGGCCTTCCTGTCCCTCGAGCGCATCTTCGGCGCCTCGGAGGAGGAGCTCGCCGCCGTCGAGGGCGTCGGCCCGACCATCGCCGCCTCCATCCACGAGTGGTACGCCGAAGACTGGCACCGCGAGATCGTCCTGCGCTGGAAGGCGGCGGGCGTCCGCATGGAGGACGAGCCCCCGGCCGTCGAGGGCCCGCAGACCCTCGCCGGCCTCACGCTGGTGGTCACCGGCACGCTGGCCGGATACAGCCGGGATGAGGCGGGGGAGGCCATCCAGGCGCGCGGCGGCAAGGTGACCGGCTCGGTCTCCAAGAAGACCGACTTCCTGGTCGCCGGAGAGAACGCCGGCTCCAAGTACGACAAGGCCGCCAAACTGGGTGTCCAGATCCTGGACGAGGCGGCCTTCGAGACGCTCCTCGCCCAGGGCCCCGACGCCGTCCGTCCCCCACAGGAGCCGGCCGGCACCCCCGAGGATGCCACCGCCGGCGACGCTCCCGCCGACGAGGTGACAGAGGCGGCCGCCACCACGGAAGAGGTCCGCGCCGTCGAGGCCGCCGAGACGGCGGACGCCTAGGCCCTGTGGCGGGCTGTCCACGAACGTTCACCGGGCCGTCCGCCGTAACCGGCGCCGGCATCGCCGTACCACGACCCGCCGACCCGGCGCCGATGACCTCCAGCACATGGCCGGAGCGGAGATCCGTGCCCGGTGAACGTAGGTGGTCCAGGGCGGCGGACGCCCCCTTCGCCCCGCCTTGGTGGGTGTGGAACTCTCCGGGCGGGGGCGGCTCCCGTGGTCGTGCCCTCGGTCTGCGCGCGGATGTGCGGCGCCTGGTCAGGCGCCTTGGCCGGGGTGGAGCCAGCCGCGGTCGCGGGCGAGGAGGGCGATCTGGAAGCGCGTCCTCGCCCCCAGCGTCTTGGCCGCGTCGCTGATGTGCTTCTGGACCGTCCGGCGGCTCAGGTGAAGCACCCGCGCGACCGCCTCGTCCTTCATCCCCGCCGACAGCAGGAGCAGGATCTCGCGGGTCCGCTCGTCCGGGCCGCCCAGGACGGCCGCCCGGTCGGCCGCAGGGGAGGTTCGGTCGTCCGGGGCGGGAGGGCGGGGGTGGGGGCCGAGGGAGACCGGGACGGCGCGGTGCCAGATGTTCTCGAACAGGGCGGTCAGCACCTCCAGCAGCGGCGGCGAGTGCACCACGAGCGAACCGCCGGCCGGGTCGGCCCCGCCCAGAGGCATGATCGCCGCGGTGCGGTCGAACACCGCCAGCTTCATCGGCACGTCCGGGGCCAGCCGCAGTTCCCCTCCCCGGGAGGTGCCGCGCAGCGCGGTCTCCAGTGACACCGCGTCGGTGAACCCGTCGCTGTCGTAGACCGACCGCAGCCGGACCTCCTCCCCCCAGACCAGCGTGGCCGCCGGACCGGGACGTCCCTCCCCGTCGCGGGCGACGGGGACAGAGGTCACGTAGGGCGGCTTGGCCAGGTGCAGCACCTCCTCGCGGGCGGTCCTGAGCAGGTGCGCGTAACGGGTCGCGACCTCGGCGGGGGTCTCCAGGACCTCGAACAGGTCGGAGTCGACGTAGCGGTGCGCCGCGGCCCGGTAGAGCTCGTGCAGCCGTTCCATGTAGAGCTCCGCGCGGGCCAGGTCCTGGCGTCTGCGGGCCAGCAGCGACCCGAGCGAGGAGCGCGGCGGGCTCGCGCGCCAGCGCGAGGGCGGCTCCTCCACGCCGGCCCCAGCCGGTGTGCCGTCGACGCGCACCGCCAGCAGGTCGGCCTCCAGGGACGCCAGGGTGAGGCGGGTGTCCTCGGCCGTCGCGCCGACCGCCGCCGCGACGGTCCTCTCACCGGAGTCCGGATGGCCGACCAGGTATTCGAGAACCTGCCCGGCCAGGGGCGTCAGGCCGGTGCCGGCCCAGGACGCGCCGGGGGACGGGTCCATCGGGTCACTCCTCGAAGCGTGCGCGTGGCGTCGATCGTACGACCCGCCGCCCCTCTCCCCGAATCCGCCTCCGACCGAACCGATCCGAGTGACGTCTGGTGCGCGGGGGCGCGGCGGCGGTGATGGTCCGACTGGCCCGGCTTTCCGTGGAAGGCGGTCCACGTGCTGGGCGTCTCACATGGGCAGTTGCGCTAAGTGGCAGGTGCAAGGGCTTGCCCAGGGGTGGGAGCGCCGCCAGGGTGATCATGTCGATTGGTGCAAAAGCGACATTTTACCTAGTAGTAACACCCCCCGAAGGGACGAGAATGTCCGCAGGTTTCAGGCGCGTCTCAGCCGCCACAGCGGCCGCCGCGTTGCTGGCCACCGCGTTGCTGGCGTCAGGCACGCCCGCCGCGCTGGCCGAGGAGGGGCCCGGGACGGACGGTGCGGCGCACTCCGTCACGCTGGCCGACGGGTCGGTCGTCCGCTGGACCGACGACGGCACCGGCAGCCTCACCGACAAGGCGGGCAGGACCCGGGTCTTCCCGGTGCCGCAGAACTCCGGCCGCACCGGCCTGGGCGTGCCGCTCACCCCGACCGCCGCCGGTCTGCAACGCCGCGCCGACGCCGCCCGGCTGACCCCCTACACCGTGGGCGCGCCGTCCGGCCTGGCGACCTCCGCGGTGCGCCCGCGCGCCATGAACTACGGCGCGGTGGCCATCCCCGGCGCCGCCCTGTCCGCGCTCGGCCACCCCGCCGCGCGGTCCGCGACCCCGAAGGCGGCCCCGGACACGGCCCCCGACACGGCCCCGGACGCGACGCCCGACGCGAGCCCGGACGCGACGCCGGACCCGGACGCGGCTGCGACCGCGGCGCCGCCGAGTGCCGTGCCTGCCAACGAGGGGCTGACGACCTCGTTCCAGTCGTATTTGAACGCCGGTGGCGTCAACGCGGTCGGCGCCTTCCAGCACTTCGCGACCTACCTGCACGCGCTGCCCGGCAAGGGGCAGATCATCACGAACGTGTCCCTGGGCGACCTCACCGACCAGGCGATGGCCGACGCGGGCGACGACTACGTGCGCGCCTACGGCCCGACGACCGTCGTCAAGGACGGGCAGCGCTACCTCGACTACCCCTCGCTGCCGCTCATTCCGGCCTACACCGCCGACAACGACGGCCGTCTCGACCCGACCGGCGCGATCGAGGGCCAGGACCCCTACCTCGGCGAGGTCCTCATGGACTTCAGCATGATGGCGCCCCTGCCGCACGACCGGCAGCGTCCCGAGGCGACCGGCAGCGGGCCGACCGACCTGCTCGGCATCGCGCCCGGCGCCGACTACCGCCTGGTCATCCCGCAGGAGCCCTCCAGCAGGGGCATCGACGCGGCCCTGCGCGCGGCGGCGGCCCAGCGCCCGCGGCCGACCGTGATCACCGCCAGTCTGGGCTTCGGCACCGACGGGTCCATCGGCTTCCCCTCCCGCTGGCTGGAGGAGGACCCGCAGATCCGCCGGACGCTGCGCGAGATCGTGGACTCGGGCATCGTCGTGGTCGTCTCCTCCAACGACGGCACGCGGCTGGCCCTGCCCGTCTCGATCGGCCCGGACGGCGGCAGCACCCCGACCGAGGTCACCCGCAGCGCCTCCGCGCAGACGACCCTCGACGACGTGGCCGCGACCGGCACTCCCACGCTCGTGCGCGACACCGGCGTGATCTCGGCGGGCGGCACCACGGTCGACGACACCCTCACCTCGGCCGACGTCCGCACCGCCACCTATCCGGCGACCCGGTACAACGGCGCGGCGAGCTATTCTTCCGGTTTCGGCAGCCGGGTGGATCTGGCGGCGCCCGGCGACAACCTGCCGACGCTGTTCCATTCCCCCGACGGGCCGCAGGTCACGCTTAACGGCGGCACGTCCGCCTCCGCGCCGATGATCGCCGCGGCGGCGGCGAACGTCCTGTCGGCCGCGCGGGCCACCGGCCAGAAGCTCAGCCCGCGGGAGGTCCGCGACCTGCTCATCTCCACCGGCCGCCCGGTGGCCCAGCCGCCGCAGGCCGACCAGGAGCTGCACGTGGGGCCGCAGCTGGACGTGACCGCCGCCGTGGAGAAGGTGCTCGGCGGATCTCACCGCATCCCCACCGCCGCGTTGCGCCTGTCCGTCGCGCACCGGCAGCTCATCGCCACGGACGTCACCTCCTCGTTCGTCGAGGCCACCGACCCCGCCCACCTGGACCTGACCGGCCCGGCGGACTTCTGGGGCGAGTCGTCCGGCCAGAACGCGACCTCGCCGATCACCTTCGGGCTCGACATGACCGGCGGCGACGCCGATCTGACCTACCGGCTGCGCGTCGCTGACCGTGGGCGGATCGCCGCCGACGGGCCGAGCCTGCGGGTGCTCCCGGAGGAGCTTCTCGCCGCGGCGGGGCTGCCGGTGGCCGCCGACGGCGAGCGGACCGTGCCGGTGGTGTTCGAGGCGCTGCGCCACGGCAAGCCCGTCGCCGCCGTCTCGCGGAGCCTCACCTTCTCCGCCTCCGACGGCACCCGCACGGGGGCGCCCGCGCCGGTCGTGCCGGGATCAATCGCACTGGGCAAGCCCCTCACCGTGCAGTACGACCTGTCCCGCACCCGCGACCTGTCCGACGCCACGCTGGTGCTGTCCTCCGTCGGCCACTGGACGCCCCTGTCCACGACCGACAAGTTCCGCGCCCACTGGAGCACCCCGCTCGCCGGGCGCAAGGGCTCGGTGACGATCCCCGCCTCGGCCTTCGCGGCCGGCGGCGCCGGGATCTACGGCGTCGGCGTCAGCCTGAACGGCGGCGCCGTGTGGGGCGACTTCCGCGCGGTGCGCGTCGGCGAGGGCGCGGACCAGCGCCCGCAGGCGCCCCTGCTGACCGGCGGCGACGGCGAGCAGGGCCACTCGGCCCTGGTCACGCTGGCCGCGCCGAAGCTCAAGGTGTCCTGGGACGTCAAGGACGTGCGCGGCGCCGACGGCGCGGCCGTGGAGTTCCTCACCCCCGGCCCGACCCTGTACGGGTCGCTGAACACCGCGACCAACCAGAACGGCAGCGGCCCGGACGACAACGGCGTCGACCACGCCTCCACGCTGGTGCGGGCGCTGCCGTCCGCCAAGGGCACCACGGTGCTGGACCTGAACGCCCTGCGCCTGACCACCGGCACGCAGTACCCGGTGCGCGTGCTGGCGACCCGGGACGGCCGTCCGGTCGGCCAGGCGTCCCCGACGTCGTTCCTGGAGTACCGCGACGGCGAACCGGTCACGGGGGCGCTGGAGAACTTCGAGGTCACCGGCCGGACGGCGCTCATCGCCACCGACGAGTTCGCCGAGGGCGACGACGGCGGGACCCATGTGAGGACCTCGGCCACGACGCCGTACTCGCTCATCGACGGCAAGCTCGGTGCGCCGCTGCTGAGCGAGTCCGGCGGCACGCAGACGCAGTCGGTCGTGGGCTCGGACCCGGCGACCGGCCACACGCTGATCGCCCGCAGGCCGTTCGACGCCGCGGCGGCGCCCCAGCTCGACGTCCGCGACACCGCGACCGGCAAGCGCGTTCTCGCGACCACGCTCCAGGACGACACCCACGGCGAGATGACCCTCCTGGAGGGCGGCGCCGTGGACCGGGTGCGCCACCGGGCGGCCGTGACGACCTTCGACGCCCGGTCGGGCCTGGCCGAGCTGTGGCCGGTGGACATGGCGACGGGGAAGGTGGGCACGCCCATCCCGCTGAACCCGGCGAACCTCGGACGCACCTTCCGCAGCGTGTCGATCGACGCGGCCACCGGCGCCGTCTTCGCCGCCACCTCCGGCACGCAGGGCCCCTGCCTCAACACGCGGGTGCCGTTCTGGACGGTCCGGGCGGACCTGGACGCCCGCACGGTCACGCCGATCACCGACGCGCCGCGTTGCACCGCCGGGTTCTACCCCGACGGCAAGGGCGCCAAGGTGTACATGCTCGCCGGCGCCTCGACGCCCGACCGCGGGCAGTTCCCGACGAGCACCTGGACGGTCGCCGACCAGGCCACGCTCACCGGCCCGGCGCCCGCGGACCTCGGCACCCACGGCCCGGCGTGGGCGGCGCTGGACGACCTCAACCACGTCGCGGTGATCGCGCACCTGTACGAGGCGGGCACGACCGGGGACAACAACGCCCTGAGCGAGATCACCGTCATCGAGCCGGACACCGGGAAGGTCCTGGCACGGCACCCGGTGGTGAACCTGGTCAACTCGACCATCGCCACGTCGAACATCAGCCCGGACAGCAGGCAGGGGCTGTACCTGGACCCGGCGAGCCGGACCGGGTACGTGGTCAACCCCTGGGCCGACGGGCTGCAGCGCTTCCGGTACTGACGCCGCGCCGCGGGCGCGCGCGTCCGTCCAGGGCCGGCCGGCCAGGCCATACGGCACGGCCCGACCAGCGAACCCGTCCGGCCGAGCCCGGATAGGGTCCGCTACCCGAAGGCCCGTCACCGCACCGGTGGCGGGCCTTCGCCCATTGCCGCCGGCGCCCGTACTCGGAGGGTGACATCTCCTGCGCAAGTTCGGCGGTCGGTCCGGGGAGGAGCGACGGGGGGATCGGACCGGTTCCCGCCGGTCACCGGGCGGACGATCTCCGCCGCATGACGGCATCGATCCTGGAAAAATACCCCTAGAAGATTATTTCAATAAGTTTCAGTCATCCGGCATCCATGCCCCAGACGAAGCAGAACCGCCGTATGCCGGAAATAACCGGTAACGGAACGTGCCCAACCGGTTTCGCGAAGTGGCCCAGAGGTCGTACCCTCCCATAGTGACCTCTTGGGGGTTTACTTGCTTATGACGGATCCATCCGACACGAGGGACACGCCGCCGCGTCCCTTCTCCCCGCTGTGGACCTACCTCACGGGGGTCGTCGCCACGGGCCTGGCGGCGCTGCTCACCGCCGAGATCAGGCTCGGCCTCGGCGATCTCGCCGACCTGGCGCGAACCTCGCTGTTCTGGGTGCTCATCGTCCTGGTCGTGCTCGGAGAGCTCCGGCCGATCGTGGTCTCCTCCTCGCGGCTGGCCGGGGGCACGGCCACCTCGACGCTGTTCACCTTCGCCGTGCTGCTCTACCACGGGCTGTCGGTGGCCGTGCTGGTCCACTCCCTGGCGCTGGTCGTCAGCGGCCTGGTCCACCGCAGGGCCTGGCACCGGGTGCTGTTCAACGTCTCCCAGGTGACCCTGGCCACGACGGCGGCGGCCGTGGTGCTCGCCGCGTTCGGCCACCATCCCCACCCGGCGGCGCCCTGGGTGCCGGAGGGCACCGACATCGCCGCGGTCGCGCTCGCGGCGGTGGCGTACTTCGTGGTGCGCGGGCTGCTGGTCTGCGGGGCGGTGGCGCTGCACGAGCGCCGGTCGCTGCCGCGGGTGATCCGCACGAGCATCGGCCACCAGAGCCTGGTCTACGCCGCGCTCCTCGGGCTCGCCCCGCTGGTCGTCGTCGTCATGAGCCGCTCCCCGGCGCTGACCCCGCTGTTCGTCGCGCCCCTCGCCGCCCTGTACTTCACCGCCTCGCTGTCGGTGCGCCGCGACCACCAGGCCATGCACGACGGCCTGACGTCCCTGCCCAACCGCAAACTGCTGATCGTGCGCACCGAGGAGGCGCTGGCCGAGGCCCGCGAGGACGTCCGGGTCGGCCTGCTGCTGCTCGACCTCGACCGGTTCAAGGAGGTCAACGACACCCTCGGTCACCCGGTCGGCGACCGGCTGCTGCAGATCGTCGCGCACCGCCTCACCCACAGCGTGCGGCCGGGCGACGTCGTCGCGCGGCTCGGCGGGGACGAGTTCGCCGTGCTCCTGCCGACGGTCCGCGACGCCACGGCAGCTCGCGAGGTGGCGGCGCGGCTGCGGGTGGCGCTCACCGAACCGGTCCGGCTGGAGGGCATGACCTTCGACCTGGACGCCTCGATCGGCATCGCGCTGTACCCCGACCACGCCCCCGACTTCGAGCTGCTGCTGCAGCGCTCCGACGTCGCGATGTACTTCGCCAAGGAGGGCCGCACCGGCGTCGAGGTCTACCTGGCCGAGAAGGACCGCAACTCGCCCGAGCGGCTGAACCTGCTCGGCGACCTGCGCCGCGCCATCGGCCGCGGCGAACTGGAGCTGCATTACCAGCCCAAGGTCGGCCTCGCCTCGGGCATGGTGGAGGGCGTCGAGGCGCTGCTGCGGTGGTGGCATCCCGAGCGCGGCCCGATCCTGCCCGACGACTTCATCCCGCTGGCCGAGCAGTCGTACCTGATGCGGCAGATCACCCAGTACGTCATCGACACCGCGATGGAGCAGGCGGCCCACTGGTGGCACGCGGGCATCCAGGTGCCCGTGTCGGTCAACGTGTCGGCCCGCGACCTGCTCGACGCGACCCTGCCCGACCTGATCGAGGCCGGACTCGACCGCCTGGACCTGCCGCCGCGCGCCATCCAGCTCGAGGTGACCGAGCGCATCCTGATGACCGACCAGGCCTACACCGCCGACTCGGTGCACGCCCTGGTGGAGCTCGGCATCCCGCTGGCCCTGGACGACTTCGGCACCGGGTACTCCTCGCTGGTGCGCCTCCAGCGGCTGCCGGTGTGCGAGGTCAAGATCGACGGCTCGTTCGTGCAGCGGCTCGGCAAGACCGTGGACGACGAGCGCATCGTCCGCTCGATCGTCGACCTGGTGCGCTCGCTCGGGCTGCGGTCGGTGGCCGAGGGCGTCGAGAGCGACGAGGTGGCCCAGCGCCTGCAGGACATGGGCTGCGACGCCGCCCAGGGATGGCGGTTCGCCGAGCCGATGCCGGCGGGGGAGATGACCGACTGGCTGGGCGAGCGGGTGGGCGCGCCGTCCTACGGCCGCTGCGGCACGCGCGGGGTGACGGCCCTGTAGGGCCCGGGGCCGCCGGACCGGTGATCACCGGCGGTCATGGCCCGGAGAACCATGCTTAATGGTTCGGCCACGTTCGGTCACGCGCCCTAGGATGACACTGTCCGATTGCCATCCATGAAACGGGTTAACGACTCATGTCCGCCATAACCCGCGACGAGGTCGCGCACCTCGCCCGGCTGTCCCGGCTGGCGCTGTCCGATGACGAGCTCGACCACTACGCCACCCAGCTCGATGACATCATCGGCGCGGTCGCGCGCGTCTCCGAGGTCGCCACCGACGACATCCCGCCGTCGTCGCACGCGTTGCCGCTCACGAACGTCTACCGTCCCGACGAGGTGCGCCGGTGCCTGACCCCCGAGGAGGCCCTGGCGGCCGCCCCGGCGGTCGAGGACGACCGCTTCCGCGTCCCGCGCATCCTCGGGGAGGAGGCATGAGCCTGACCCGCAAGACCGCCGCCGAGCTGGGCGCCCTGATCGCCTCCGGCGAGGTCTCGGCCGTCGAGGTCACCCAGGCCCACCTCGACCGCATCGCCGAGGTCGACCCGCAGGTCAACGCGTTCCTGCACGTGGCGACCGAGTCGGCGCTGGCGCAGGCCCGTTCGGTGGACGAACGCCGCGCCGCCGGCGAGCCCCTCGGGCCGCTCGCGGGCGTACCGATCGCGCACAAGGACGTCTTCACCACCAAGGACATGCCCACCACGGCCGGGTCCAAGATCCTAGAGGGCTACCGCCCGCCCTACGACGCCACCGTCACCGCGCGGCTGCGCGAGGCGGGTCTGGTCATCCTGGGCAAGACCAACCTCGACGAGTTCGCGATGGGCTCCTCCACCGAGAACTCCGCCTACGGCCCGACGCGCAACCCCTGGGATCTCGGCCGCATCCCCGGCGGCTCCTCGGGCGGCTCCAGCGCGGCCGTCGCCTCCTACCAGGCGCCCCTGTCGACCGGCACCGACACCGGCGGCTCGATCCGCCAGCCGGCGGCCGTCACGGGCATCGTCGGCATGAAGCCCACCTACGGCGGCTCCTCGCGGTACGGGCTGATCGCCTTCGCCTCCTCGCTGGACACCCCCGGCCCGTTCGCGCGCAACGTGCTCGACGCCGCGCTGCTGCACGAGGCCTTCTCCGGCCACGACAGCATGGACTCCACCTCCATCCACGAGGAGGTGCCGCCGGTCGTCGAGGCCGCCCGCCGCGGCGACGTCGCCGGCCTGCGCGTCGGCGTGGTCAAGGAGTTCGGCGGCGAGGGCTACCAGCCGGGCGTGATCGCCCGCTTCCGCGAGGCCGTCGACCTGCTCGAGTCCCTCGGCGCCAAGATCGTCGAGGTCTCCTGCCCGAGCTTCGGCTACGCCCTCCCGGCCTACTACCTGATCGCCCCCTCCGAGTGCTCGTCCAACCTGGCCAGGTTCGACGGCATGCGCTATGGGCTGCGTGTCGGCGACGACGGCACCCGCAGCGCCGAGGACGTCATGGCGCTCACCCGCGCCGCCGGGTTCGGCCCCGAGGTCAAGCGGCGCATCATGCTCGGCACCTACGCGCTGTCCAGCGGGTACTACGACGCCTATTACGGCTCGGCGCAGAAGGTCCGCACGCTCATCGCGCGCGACTTCGAGGCGGCCTTCCACCAGGTGGACGTCCTGGTCTCGCCGACCACGCCCACCACCGCCTTCCCGATCGGCGAGCGCGCCGACGACCCGATGGCGATGTACCTCGCCGACCTGTGCACGATCCCGGCCAACCTGTCGGGCAACGCCGCCATCTCGGTGCCCTGCGGTCTGGCCGACGAGGACGGCATGCCGGTCGGCCTGCAGATCATGGCCCCCGTGCTCGGCGACGACCGTTGCTACCGGGTGGGCGCCGCCGTCGAGAAGGCCTTTGAGGACCGCTGGGGCGGCCCGCTGCTGAAGGAGGCTCCGTCCCTGTGACCACCACCCACTCCGTCATGCCGTTCGACGAGGCGCTGGAGCGTTTCGAGCCGGTGCTGGGCCTTGAGACCCACGTCGAGCTCGGCACGGCGTCGAAGATGTTCTGCGGGTGCTCCACCGCCTTCGGCGCGCCGCCCAACACCCATGTCTGCCCGGTGTGCCTGGCGCTGCCCGGCGCGCTGCCCGTGGCCAACGACAAGGCAATCGAGTCGACGATCCGCATCGGCCTGGCGCTGAACTGCACGATCGCTGAATGGTGCCGCTTCGCCCGGAAGAATTACTTCTATCCGGATATGCCGAAGAACTACCAGATCAGCCAGTACGACGAGCCGCTGTGCAGCAACGGCTACCTCGACGTCGAGGTGGGCGGCGAGACCGTCCGCATCGAGATCGAGCGGGTCCACCTGGAGGAGGACACCGGCAAGTCCACGCACGTGGGCGGCGCGACCGGCCGCATCCACGGCGCCGACTACTCGATCGTCGACTACAACCGCGCCGGCATCCCGCTGGTCGAGATCGTCACCAAGCCCATCCCGGGCACCGAGAAGCTCGCGCCCGAGGTCGCCCGCGCGTACGTCACCGAACTGCGCGAGGTCATGCGCACGCTCGGCGTGTCCGACGTCCGCATGGAGGAAGGCTCCCTGCGGTGCGACGTGAACGTCTCGCTGATGCCGCGCGGCGCCGGCGAGTGGGGCACCCGCACCGAGACCAAGAACGTCAACTCGCTGCGCAGCGTCGAGCGGGCGGTGCGCGGTGAGATCGAGCGGCAGGCGGCGATCCTCGCCGACGGCGGCAAGATCGTTCAGGAGACCCGCCACTTCCACGAGGACACCGGCGCCACCACCTCTGGCCGGTCCAAGGAGGAGGCGCAGGACTACCGCTACTTCCCCGAGCCCGACCTGCTGCCCATCGCGCCGAGCCCCGAGTGGATCGCCGAGCTGCGCGCCGAGCTCCCTGAGCTGCCCACGGCGCGGCGCAGGCGGCTGCAGGCCGAGTGGGGCGTCTCCGACCTGGACATGGCGGCCATGCACAACGCCGACGCCTTCGGCCTGGTCGAGGCGACCGTCAAGGCGGGGGTGCCCGCGGCCGACGCGCGCAAGTGGTGGATGGGCGAGCTGGCGCGGCGCGCCAACGAGTCCGGCACGCCCCTGGCCGAACTGCCGATCACGCCGGAGCAGATCGCCCGGGTGGTCGAGCTGGTGGCCTCCGGCGCGCTGAACGACAAGCTGGCCCGGCAGGTGCTCGAGGGCGTGCTGGCCGGCGAGGGCTCCCCGGACGAGGTGGTCGAGGCTCGCGGCCTGCGCATCGTCAGCGACGAGGGCGAGCTGTCCTCGATCATCGACCAGGTGCTGTCCGCCAACGCCGACGCGGCGGACAAGGTGCGCTCGGGCAAGATCGCCGCGGTGGGCGCGCTGGTGGGCGGCGTGATGAAGGCCAGCCGCGGCAAGGCGGACGCCGGCCGTGCCCGTGAGCTGATCCTGGAGAAGCTCGGCGTCTCCGAGTAGCGCCGGGCACCGAACCGTCCGTTGGTGTGCGTGTGGGTCTCGCGGAAATCGTCCGCGAGACCCGTCCGCCTTATGTGAGGCGAACCTAGCTTCCGTACTTAGTACGCTATTCACCTATAAATTGCTCATACCTGGGACTGGATTCATCCAGCGATGTTGAAGAATTTGTCAGTGGTGTTGGTTTAGGGTGATGCGGGGGATTCGGTACGGAGTGGGAGGAGGACGGAGGCGTGCGGAACGCCGGAGCGTCCATCGACCCGCCTCCCGACCCGTTCGCGGCGGTCCGGCCTGACTCACCCGTCGCGCTTCCGGCCGACCGGCAACTCGCCAAGGACACCGGCCAGCAGAAGGACTCCGCCGCAGGCCACGCGTCCGGAACGCGCAGGAAGCTGCCGCGCGGGGTCTCACCGCTGCCGCCCGGCGTGTCTCCCGAGATCTTCGTCAACACCCCGCCGCCGTCGGGTGCTCCTTCCAGCCCGCCGGTGACCCTGCCGCCGCCCGCCGGCCCACCCGAGCCGTGGCCGATGACGGCCGGCGTGCGGGTGCGCCGCCCGGAGGACGAGCCCAAGCCCGAGCCGGCGGACCTGGACGACCCTGAACCGTCCGTGCGGCGGAATGGGCTGCGGCGCGTCCTGCTGGCCGTGGGAGCGCTCACACTCCTCTTCCTGCTCGGCTACGGCGTCCCCGCCACGTTGATCTGGGGGAAGGTGCCGCCGGGAACGCACGTCAAAGACGTGCGCATCGGCGGCCTGAACGCCACCCAGGCGCTCGACCGCCTGCACGAGCGGTTCGACGGCAACGACCAGCAGGCCCTCGTCCTCATGCTGGACGGGCGGCGCGTCGGAGTGCTGGACCCGCGCGACGCCGGGCTCACGATCGACGTCGAAGCCACGATCGCCGACGCCGAGACCGGCTTCCCCAGCCCCATCGCCGTCTGGCAGTCCTTCACCGGCGAACGCGAGCTGCCGCTGCGCATCTCGCTCAACCAGACCAAGTTCGCCGACCGCCTCCGCCGGATCGCCGCGGACGTCGGCCGTCCCGCCCAGGAGGGCGCGATCGTCTACAACGGCACCATGCCGGAGCTGCGCACCCCCAAGGAAGGGCAGGTCCTGGATGAGGCGGCCACCGCCAAGGCGATCAGGCGGGCGTTTCTGGACGCCCCGTCCCCGGTGCCGCTGTCGGTGGACCTCGTCCAGCCCAAGGCGGGCATCCAGGCCTTCGACGGGGCGCTCGCGGTCGCCCGGCGCGCGGTGGCCGAGCCGATCACGCTGGTCAACGGCGGCAGGCGCGCCCACCTCACCCCCAAGCTGATCGCCGCCCACCTGACCTTCACCCCCGACCAGGCCGGCGTCGTCCGCCCCGTCTTCGACGCGCACAAGGCGGTCGCCGGGCTGGAGACCAAGCTGGTCGGCATGGCCGCGGCGCCTCGCGAGGCCGGGTTCGTCATCGAGAACCAGCGGCCCAAGCTGGTGCACGCCCGCACGGGCAAGGGGGTCGACAGCGCCAAGCTGGCCGACGCGGTGGGCAAGGTGATCACCGTCGGCGGGGCGCGCACCATCCCGGTGTCCCTGGCCATCACCGAGCCCACGCTCAGCGACGCGGAGGCCGTGAGGCTCGGGGTGAAGGAGCAGATCGCGCAGTCCACCACGACCTACCCGTGCTGCGCCGCCAGGGTGACCAACATCCACAAGGCGGCCGACCTGGTGGACGGCATGATCGTGCGGCCGGGGCAGGTCTTCTCGCTGAACGAGGCCATCGGCGACCCGGCCACCCGCGGCTTCGTCCGTGCCCAGTCCGTCGGAGGCGACCGCCTGGTCATCGCGACGGGCGGCGGCATGTCGCAGTTCGCGACGACCCTGTACGACGCGGCCTTCCTCGCCGGGATGGAGGAGGTCGCCCGCACCCCCTATCCGTTCTACGTGACGCGTTACCCGATGGGCCGCGAGGCGTCGGTGAACTACCCCGACGAGGACCTGCGGTGGCGCAATGTCACCGAGTACGGCGTGCTGGTCAAGGCGTCCTACACCGGCACGGCGCTGACGGTGTCGCTGTGGAGCACCAGGAAGTACGACCGCATCGCCATCGAGACCTCGCAGCGCGCCAACCCCGGCCAGCCGGAGACCAGGACCGTCACCGACCCCGACTGCATCCCCATGGAGGGCATCCCCGGCTACACCGTCACGGTCACCCGGGTCTTCCACAAGGACGGCAAGATCGTCAAGAAGGACCGCCCGCGGACGACGGTGTACGAGGCCGCGCCGAAGGTGATCTGCCGGCCGGAGCAGCCGAGCGGTCCCGAACGGCAGAACGACTCCACCGTCCAGTCGGAGCCCTCCGGTCAGGACCTCGACGGCTCGGCCAAGCAGCGCCGCAACGGCGGCAAGAAGCAGTCGGAGCCCAGCACGCCCGTCACCTCCGACAACAACGGCAACGGCCACAAGAACACCACGCCGAACGGCAACGCCAACCCGAACGGGAACGGCCGCAGGAACACCACGCCCAACGGCAACGGGAACGGCAACGGGAACGGGAACGGCAACGGCAACGGGAACGGGAACGGGAACGGCAATGGGAACGGGAACGGGAACGGCCGGTCGAGCAGCAGCGGGAGCGACGGCAATGGGAACGACGCCGCGGGGACGACCGGAAGCGACTGACGCCGTCACCGGCATCGTCGCCTGGAGCGGCTCCGGCCGGTGAGGCCGTCCTGACCCGGGCGTCCATCTCGGGCCGACCGGCGCCGGGCTCGGGCCCGTCCCCGCACAGGCCGGGCCGGGCTCGGGCCGGGAAAGGCCAGGGCCGGGCTCCGGTCCGCGGAGGGTTCGGGGTCAGCGGAGCGGGATGACCAGGATGCGGTCCTCGCCGCCTGTGGAAGGGGCGTGGCCGTCCTTGTTGCTGGTGCTGACATAGAGCGAGGAGCCGTCGGGGGTGGCGGCCACGGCGCGCAGGCGGCCGTACTTTCCCGTGTAGTGGGCGATGGGCTTGCCCACGCGGCCGACGCCGATCACCGGCACCTGCCACAGCCGCGTCCCGCGCAGGGCGGCGATCCACAGGGAGCCCTTCGCGTAGGCCATCCCCGAGGGCGATGCCTCGGCGGGAGACCAGGTGAGCAGCGGGTCGGTGTAACCGTCTCCGCCGCCGAAGCCCTCGACCCCCGGCCAGCCGTAGTTCCCGCCCTTCTTGATCAGGTTGACCTCGTCATAGGTGTTCTGGCCGAACTCCGAGGCGTACATGCGCTCGTCCGGGTCCCAGGCGACGCCTTGGACGTTGCGGTGCCCGTAGCTCCAGATCACGTTCTCGAACGGGTTGCCCGGTGCGGGCTTGCCGTCGACGGTCATCCGCAGGATCTTGCCGCCCAGCGTGCCGAGCGCCTGGGCCAAGGGACGCTCGCCGGTCTCGCCGGTCGTGGCGTACAGGTACCCGTCGGGCCCGAACGCGAGCCGCCCGCCGTTGTGGATGGCGCCCTTGGGGATGCCGCTGAGGATCGTCACCGGGTCGCTCAGGCGGTGCTGGTAGCGGTAGCGCACGATGCGGTTCTCGGTGGCGGCCGTGTAGTAGACGAAGACGTAGTGGTCCTGCGCGAACCGGGGGGAGACGGCGACGCCGAGCGAGCCGCCCTCCCCGCTCGGGGACACGCCTTCGATCACCCCGGCTTCGCTCACCTCGCCGGAGGGGGACACGCGCAGCAGTCGCGGGGAGCCGCGCTCGGTGACCAGAGCGTCGCCGCCGGGCAGGAAGGCGATGGCCCAGGGCACGGCCAGACCTCCCACGAGCGTGCGAGGGGTGCCGGGCGTCGCCACCTTGGCGGGGGACTCCGTCGCGCCGGAGGACGGGGCGGTGCCGGAGGACGGGGCCGTGCCGGAGGACGGGGCCGCAGTCCCGGCGCCGGTCGGCGGGACGGAGGAGCCGTCGCCGTCCGCGCGCTCCGCCTTCCCGGGCGCGCACCCCGCCAGCAGCACGGCGGCGGTCGCGGCGGCGAGCACCCGCCGCACCGCGTGCGCCCTGCTCAGGCCCGGCGCGCGGGGCGCCGTCCTCGGGCCGGCCGGTGGGAGCGGGCGGGCGGCCGGCGCGGTCCGGGCGACGGCGGGTGCGGGCGGGCTGACAGCCGGGGTGGGCGTGGTGGGCGAAGAGACGGGCGGGGGGATGGGTGGGGCGGGGTGCCGGTGGTCGCGTGCGGTGCCGGCGTGCGGTGATCCGTCGGGCATCAAGAACCTCCTCCGTCACTCCATACTGACGTCCCGCAGGCGAGGTTCCCGCCCCCGGCGGGGGGTCGTTAGGGTTGATGGTCATGAAGATTTGGGCTCCCTCGCAGGCCATCGTCGATGTCTTGACCGATCTGCCGGATGTGGAATGCGTCCTGTACGACGGAGGCGAGCGGCCGCCCGAGAACGCCGAGGACGTCGAGGTGTGGATCCCCCCGCTCATCCCGCCCCGCACGACCGCCGAACTGCTCGGCCGGATGCCCAAGCTGCGCCTGCTGCAGACGGTGACGGCCGGCGTCGAGACCTACCGCCCCCACCTGCCCGACGGCGTGATCCTGTGCAACGCGCGGGGCGTCCACGACGCGGGCACCGCCGAGTGGGCGGTCGGCGCGATGATCTCTGTGCTGCGCGACTTCCCGGCCTTCGCCGGCGCCCAGCAGCGCGGGGAGTGGACCTACCACCACACCGGCGTGCTGGCCGACGCCACCGTGCTCATCATCGGGTACGGCTCGATCGGCCAGGCGCTGGAACGCCGCCTGGACGGGTTCGAGGTGGAGGTCGTGCGGGTGGCGCGCACCGCGCGCGACGGCGTGCACGGCGAGGACGAGCTGCCGCGGTTGCTGCCCGAGGCCGATGTCGTGGTGCTGCTGGTGCCGCAGACCCCGGACACCGCGCGCATGGTGGACGCCGCCTTCCTCGCCATGATGAAGGACGGGGCGGTGCTGGTGAACGCCGCGCGCGGCTCGGTGGTGGACACCGACGCGCTCGTCGCCGAGCTCGGCGCCGGCCGGCTCAGGGCCGCCCTGGACGTGACCGACCCCGAGCCCCTGCCCAAGGACCACCCGCTGTGGACGGCGCCGGGGGTCTTCATCACCCCGCACGTGGCCGGCAGCACCCCGGCGTCGCTGCGGCGGACGTTGAAACTCATGCGATCTCAGATGCTGAGATACCTGTCCGGGGAACCGCTGAACAACGTGATCACGGGGTCGTACTGAACGGCTTGACTCTCGTTTCTGACTCGTAACGATAGGAAAGCAAACCCAAGCCGTGGCTGCCTCGTGACCTCCGATGCGTACGGTGAGTCTCACCGCGCCACCGTTCCTGACAGCGAGCAAGGCGGTTATCAGATCGGTGACGACTGAGCGGTTGTCGCCTCCTCCGCCACCGGGCGGGCGCGACACTGGCCACGTGACAGGGATGAGCCGCATGGGCGACGACGTTGAACGGCCTTCGTGACCCAAGGGTCCCGTTGACCGCCGCCGCCGGTCTCGGCGCGGTGGGCCTCACGGCTGCCCTCCTCGTCGACGCCGCCGCCGCGACGGTCACCGCGGTGGCCGGGGTGGTGGCCGGCCTCATCGCCGCCGTCTCACTCCTGGTGGCGGCCGTCCGCGTCGCGCCGGGCTGGCGCCACCAGTCGTCCGCCTGGCGCTGGCTCGCCTCCGGCACGGCCGCCTGGCTGGCCGGGGTCGGGGTGCGCCCGCTCGCCGAGGGCACGCCGTTCATGCTGACCTTCGCCGACGTCCTGCTCATCGCGGGCGGGGTGCTGCTCGCGATCGGCTGCGGCCGCACGGCGCGGCGCCGGGCGTACGGCAGGTCGCTGCTCCAGTACGCCACCAGCGCCTACATCAGCGCCGCGTCGCTGTTCACCATCGGCTGGGTCGTGCTTCTGGCCCCGCTGTACGCCAGGTCCGACGAGCCGAGCACGCTCGCCTCGCCCGTGGTCTGCCTGCTGGCGACGTGCGCCGTGGCCCCGGCCGCGCTGGCGTCGCGTTCGGCCGGGCGCCGGGTGGGCCTGGCCGCGCTGGCCGTGCTCGCGACGGTCACCGTGCAGGAATTGGCCACGGCGATGGCCCGCGTAACCGTCGGCGGCGCTCTTCCGCTCGCCGCCGGTCTGGTGGCGCCGATCGCCTATCTGCTGCTGGCCGCCGCCCCGTGGGCGAGCCGCGCCCGCGTCCGCCCGGTGCGGGCGCCGTCCTCCGCGATCGTGGAGGGGGCGCCGCTCGTCCTGGCCGCCGTCGCCACCGTCGTGCTCCTCGTCCGCGTGATCACCCAGGGCCCCGACCGGCCGGTGGCCGTTCTGCCCTTCGTGGTCGGCTCGGTCGTGGTCGTGCTGCTGGCCAAGGTGTTCGTGCTGGCCGTGGAGACCGCGAGCATGCGCGGCAATCTGGACTCCAGCGAGCGCCGGCTCATCCATCTGGCCGAGAGCGCCGGTGACATGGTCCTGGTCTGCGACAACGACGGCGTCATGCGCGAGATGGGCGCCGGGGTCGAGGCCCTGTACGGCTACCACCCCCGCGAGCTGATCGGACGCTCGATCTTCGACTACGTCCACTCCGAGGACGCTCCCGGCGTCCAGGCGGCGTTGAGGTCCCTGACGACCGAAGAGGAACCACCCCTGGAACGCCAGAGCGCGTGCCGGGTCGCCTGCCGCGTCCGCGCCGCCGACGGCACCTGGCGGCCGGCCGAGTCCGTCGCCACCCGTCACCCCAGCGAGGGGGAGGACCTCGTCCTGATCTCCACGCGGGACGTCAGCGACCAGGTGGCACTGCGCAACCAGGTCGCCCACCTCACCTTCCACGACGGGGTGACCGGCCTGCCCAACCGCGCCTACTTCGAGGAGCGCACCCGCGAGGTGCTGGCGCGCAGGGGCGGCGGCACCACGGCGGTGGTGTTCATCGACCTGGACGGCTTCACCGGCGTCAACGACTCGGTGGGGCACGCCGGCGGCGACTACCTGCTGAGCCAGGCCGCCCGGCGGCTGCGCGCGGCCGTCCACTCCGACGACACCCTCGCCCGCTGGGGCGGAGACGAGTTCGCGGTGCTGCTGGAGTCCGGCGGCTCCGGCCCGTCGACCGGTTCGGGCACCGCCGACGCCCAGTCGGCCATCGACCTGGCCGAACGGCTGGTGCGCGCGGTGTCCTCCGAGCCCTTCCGGGTGGCCGACCGCGACATCGCGCTGACCGCCAGCGTCGGCGTCGCCTTCGCCGAGGACGGCGTCCCGGCCGGCGACCTCATCCGCAACTCCGACGTGGCCACGACCCGGGCCAAGGAGCTCGGCGGCCGCCGCGTCGAGGTGTTCGCCGCACACATGCACGCCGACGTCGTACGCCGCCTCGAGCTGGCCGCCGACCTTCAGCGGGCGCTGCTGGCCGGCCAGTTCGCCATCGAGTACCAGCCCGTGGTGGACCTGGCGACCTCCCGGGTCACCGCGGTCGAGGCCCTGGTGCGCTGGTGGCGGGGCAGCACCCTCGTCCCGCCGCAGCAGTTCCTGGGCGCCGCCGAGGACACCGGGCTGATCGTCCCGCTCAGCGAGTGGATCCTGCGCGAGGCGTGCCGCGAGGTGGCCGCCTGGCGGGCCTCGTCCTGGGACATCGGGCTGTCGCTCAACCTGTCCAGCCGCCAGATCACCGCGCCGCGGTTCGTCGAGACGATCGAGGCGGCGCTGGCCGAGAGCGGCCTGCCCGCGAGCGCCCTGACCCTCGAGGTGATCGAGGAGATGCTCGTCGAGGACGCCGACGAGATCGTCAGCCGGCTGTCGGAGCTGCGCGCCCTCGGCGTGCGGCTCGCGATCGACGACTTCGGCACCGGGTACGCCTCGCTGGCGTTCCTGCGGCAGCTTCCCGTCGACATGATCAAGATCGACCCGTCGTTCGTGTCCGGTCTGGGACGCGACGAGACGCTGACGCTGCTCACCCGCACCATCGTCCGGCTCGGCCACGACCTCGGCCTCATCGTGGTGGCGGAGGGCATCGAGCGCCCCGAGCAGCTCGAACTGCTCCGTGAGATGGGCTGCACCCGGGGCCAGGGCTACCTGGTCGCCCGCCCCATGGCCGCCCGCGGCGTCGACTCCCTCATGCGCACCAGCCTGTCTCCTCTCCAGGAGACCGCCTGAGGGGATGGGCAAGCTAATCCCATATCGTGAGACTTGTGTCCGGAGATTTGACACCTGCGACGTGTCAGGGGCTATGGTTGCCGCATGCGTATCACTGGGGACTCGATTGCCGGGCTGCAGCAGCCTCGGCTTGACGGTGTAGTACTTCGCCGGCGCGCGGGTCGCTGACGAAGAGTCCCCAGCCTGCGCGCAGCCCCAGCATCGCCTCTCCGGCGAGCGGGGCATTTTTTATGGCCACAGCCAAGCTCAGCCACGCAAGGAAACGAGCCGATGACCGAAGAGATGACAGGTGCGCAGGCCCTCGTCAGGGCGCTGGAGCAGGTCGGGGTCGACACGGTGTTCGGGATCCCGGGCGGCGCGATCCTGCCCGCCTACGACCCGCTCTACGACTCCACCAAGGTCAGGCACGTCCTCGTACGCCACGAGCAGGGCGCGGGCCACGCCGCAGAGGGGTACGCCCAGGCGACCGGCCGGGTCGGAGTCTGCATGGCGACCAGCGGACCGGGCGCCACGAACCTGGTGACCGCCATCGCCGACGCGTACATGGACTCGGTGCCCATCGTGGCGATCACCGGGCAGGTCGCGGCGCCGCTGATCGGTACGGACGCCTTCCAGGAGGCCGACATCTCCGGCATCACCATGCCGATCACCAAGCACAACTTCCTGGTCACCGACGCCGATGACATTCCCCGCACCATCGCCGAGGCCTTCCACATCGCCTCGACGGGCCGGCCCGGCCCCGTCCTGGTCGACATCTCCAAGGACGCCCTGCAGGCCACGACCGCCTTCTCCTGGCCGCCCGTCATGCGCCTGCCGGGCTACCGCCCGGTGACCCGGCCGCACTCCAAGCAGATCAGAGAGGCCGCGCGCCTCATGGCCGAGGCCAAGCGGCCGGTGCTGTACGTCGGCGGCGGCGTGCACAAGGCCCGCGCCTCGGCCGAGCTGCTGCAACTGGCCGAGCTGACCGGCATCCCCGTGATCACCACCCTCATGGCCAGGGGCACCTTCCCCGACAGCCACGACCTGCACCTCGGCATGCCGGGCATGCACGGCACGGTCGCCGCCGTGGGCGCCCTGCAGCGCAGTGACCTGCTCATCGCGCTCGGCACGCGCTTCGACGACCGGGTGACCGGCCGGCTGGACACCTTCGCCCCGCACGCCAAGATCATCCACGCCGACATCGACCCGGCGGAGATCTCCAAGAACCGCCACGCGGACGTCCCGATCGTGGGTGACTGCCGCGAGGTGCTCACCGACCTGCTCGGCGCCATCAAGCACGAGCAGGCCGAGGGCCGCTCCGGCGACTACACCGCCTGGTGGGCGGTGCTCGACGGCTACCGCAAGACCTATCCGCTCGGGTACGACACGCCGGACGACGGCTCGCTCGCGCCGCAGTACGTCGTCGAGCGGCTCAGTGCGCTGGTCGGGCCGGACGCCTACTACGTGGCCGGCGTCGGCCAGCACCAGATGTGGGCCGCCCAGTTCATCGGCTACGAGAACCCGGGCACGTTCATCAACTCCGGCGGCGCGGGCACGATGGGCTTCGCGGTGCCAGCGGCGATGGGCGCCAAGATGGGGCAGCCCGAGGCCACGGTGTGGGCGATCGACGGCGACGGCTGCTTCCAGATGACCAACCAGGAGCTCGCCACCTGCGCGCTCGAAGGGGTGCCGATCAAGGTGGCCGTGATCAACAACGGCAACCTCGGCATGGTCCGTCAATGGCAGACGCTGTTCTACAACGAGCGCTACTCCAACACCGACCTGCAGTCGCCGCGCCGCATCCCCGACTTCGTCAAGCTGGCCGACGCCTATGGTTGCGTGGGACTGCGGTGCGAGCGTCCCGAGGACGTCGACGCGACGATCCGCAAGGCCATGGAGATCAACGACGTGCCCGTGGTCATCGACTTCGTCGTGCACCCGGACGCGATGGTGTGGCCCATGGTCGCCGCCGGAACCAGCAACGACGAGATCAAGTTCGCTCGCGACCTGGCTCCCGTGTGGGACAACGAGGAGGAGTCATGAGCGCACGGGCCCACGGACCATCCACCGGTTTCGCAGGAGGGAACGCATGAGCCGCCACACGCTGTCGGTTCTCGTCGAGAACAAGCCCGGTGTCCTGGCCCGGGTCGCCGCGCTGTTCAGCCGGCGCGGCTTCAACATCGACTCCCTGGCGGTCGGGCCGACCGAGCACGACGACGTCTCGCGCATGACCATCGTCGTCAACGTCGCCGAGCTGCCGCTGGAGCAGGTCACCAAGCAGCTCAACAAGCTGGTCAACGTGATCAAGATCGTGGAGCTCGACCCCTCCCAGTCCGTGCAGCGGGAGCTCACGCTCATCAAGGTCCGCGCGGACGCCGACACCCGTTCCAACGTGCTAGAACTGGTGCAGCTGTTCCGCGCCCGCTGCGTGGACGTGGCCACGGACGCGGTGACCATCGAAGTCACCGGCACGCCGGACAAGCTCGACGCCTTCATCAGGGTGCTGGAGCCGTTCGGTATCAAAGAGCTCGTCCAGTCGGGCATGGTGGCCATCGGCCGCGGCGCCCGTTCCATCACCGACCGCTCGCTCAGGGCCCTGGACCGCAGCGCGTGAGCCCTGCGGGCGCGAGCCGTAAGAATCCATGAGAGGCAAGCTAGTGACTGAGATCTTCTACGACGACGACGCCGACCTGTCGGTCATCCAGGGCCGGCACGTGGCGGTGCTGGGCTACGGCAGCCAGGGCCACGCCCACGCGCTGTCGCTGCGCGACTCCGGCGTAGACGTGCGAGTGGGCCTGCCCGAGGGCTCCAAGAGCCGCGAGAAGGCCGAGAACGACGGCCTGCGCGTCGTCACCCCGGGGGAGGCGGCCGAGGAGGCCGACCTCATCATGATCCTCGCGCCGGACCACATCCAGCGTCACCTGTACGCCGAGCACGTCGCGCCGAACCTGGTCGAGGGCGACGCCCTGTTCTTCGGCCACGGCCTCAACATCCGCTACGGCCTGATCGAGGCGCCCGAGGGCGTCGACGTGGCGATGGTCGCCCCCAAGGGCCCCGGCCACCTGGTGCGCCGCCAGTTCACCGCCGGCCGCGGCGTTCCGGTGCTGGTCGCCGTCGAGCGTGACGCGACCGGCAACGCCTGGCCGCTCGCGCTGTCCTACGCCAAGGGCATCGGCGGCACCCGCGCCGGCGCGCTGAAGACCACCTTCACCGAGGAGACCGAGACCGACCTGTTCGGCGAGCAGGCCGTGCTGTGCGGCGGCGTCTCCGAGCTGATCAAGGTCGGGTTCGAGACGCTGGTCGAGGCGGGCTACCAGCCCGAGGTGGCCTACTTCGAGTGCCTGCACGAGATGAAGCTCATCGTCGACCTCATGTACGAGGGCGGCATCTCCAAGATGTACTGGTCGGTGTCCGACACCGCGGAGTTCGGCGGCTACACCCGCGGCCCGCGCGTCGTCACCTCCGAGACCAAGAAGGAGATGCAGCGCATCCTGGGCGAGGTCCAGTCGGGCGCCTTCGCCCGCGAGCTGGTCGAGGAGTTCGACGGCGGCCAGGGCAACTTCCGCAAGTACCGCGAGGAGCTGTCCCAGCACCCCATCGAGCAGACCGGCGCCAAGCTCCGCCCGATGATGAGCTGGCTCAAGGAGAAGTAACCCGCGCATCGACAAGTGATCGCCCGAGCCGCCCTCCGGCTCGGGCGATCTGCTGTTCTGGGGACGTCAGGCGAACAGCTCGTCGCTGGAGTCGGCGGTGCCGGCGCGTCGTCCCCACTTCTCGATCTGCACAGGGTCGGAGCACTCGAGGATCTCGTCCCGCTGATCCTCGGACAGCGTGATCCCCCGCGCATCCAGCACGAGCAGCAACATCCTGGCCTCGCCCTTAACGAGGCCCTCGGCCTTAGGTCGGGGTCGGGGAGTCACCTGCCTGCGGTCGGGGCGGGGTGGTGGCGTAGCAGGGAGGCAGGGGGGCCGGCACGACCGCGGCGGGGTCCAGGACGGCGCGGCGTTCGCCGGTCTGCGAAGGGCAGTGGTAGTCGCGGCTGATGCGGATGTCGGCCACTTTCGGGGCCAGGCGGTAGGTCGCGAAGGGCAGCGTGCACTCGGTGTGGCCGTCCTCCCAGCGCAGCCACACCACGTCGTCCTTGCGCGGGTTGGCCATGGCCGAGGTGTCGTGGCTGTCGTTGAGCGGCTGGTACTCGTCGGTGACGTCGCGGAACCGGCCGGTCTGACCGTGATCGTAGAAGCAGACGTAGGGCGAATCGCATCGGTTGGGATCCTCACCGCGAACCAGGGGGATGCCCTGCTGGGCGGCGGGCCGCAGGAACAGGGTCACCACCGTGGCGATCAGCGCGCCGGCCGCGAGCCCGGCCAGGCAGGCCAGCATGAGGCGGGTGCGGCCCGCCCGAGAGGACGCCTGGTCCGGGGGGTGGGGCTGGGATGTCGCTCCCTCGGCCTCTTGGGCGGCGGGCTCGAGGTCGCCCGGGGTGGCAAGCCGCCGCCAGGCGTCCTGCCAGCGCGCGACCTGCTCCTCGATCTGCTCGGACGGCAGGTCGCAGGCGGTGAGGCACGCCGTTATGTAGGCCTCGACGAAGGCCAGTCGCGGCAGGCCGGGCAGGCCCCGTCCATTGAGCGTGTAGGACACGGTGCTCGGCGGCAGGGCGTCCACCTGCTGGCCGTCGGGGGTGGTCGAGCGGCCGGCCAGATGGCGCAGCCGGCGCAGTGAGGGCCGTCCCGCCCAGAGCCTGAGCCGATCGAGCGCGTCGACGAATTCTCCGGGGGTGCTTGCGGTTGCCGGGTCCGGCGGAGGCGAGGTCACCGCATCGCCCATCTGAAGATCACCTTCCTGACGTCGGAGAGCGTGGCAATCGGCTGGACCTCTTGCGTCTTACGCCCGCCGTACGAGATCAGTCAATTGCGTCCAATAGTGTTGCGCCGCTTGTTGGACACCTTTCCGCCCAGGTGAGCTGGCTGTGCCTGGCCGATCCAGGCGAGACACCTCAGCGGAAGGACTCACGCAATGCACGTTGCAAGAAGCGTCGCGCTCGGCGCCGTCCTGGTGGCCGGCACGATCACCGCCGCGCCGACGGTCCAGGCGGCCACCTCCTCGGTTCCCCTGAGCTCGACCGCCGCCCAGGCGTTCCAGAGCACCGCCGTCCAGGCCGCCCGCGGCAAGGAGACCGCCGCCGCCGCGGAGGCGATGGGACGGGCCGCGGCATGCCTGCACATGTACCGCCCCGAGGTGCGTCCCGGCAAGATCGCCGCCACCGTCTGGGCGCCCGGCTGCCGCGGCGTGCTCTTCGGCACCAACCTGATGCGCAAGCGCGCATGGGGCTGGCAGACCATCAAGTACATCACCTGGCGCGGGCCTGGCCCTCGGACGCTCTACGCCAACTGCAAGAGAGGCAACAAGTTCACCTACATGACCGAGGCGTGGGTCGTCGCCGCGAACCGCCCGGTCTACAGCCCCACCCGTCGCGGCCGCTGCTGACCTCACCGGCCCGAACCTCGACCTAGGCGCACGGACGGTCACCCGGCCGGTCACATGGCGCGGAACATGCAGTTCGGCCTGGTTCTCCGGACGTGGTTCTTGATCATGCCGCGTGGGGCGCCCGGAAATCCCCCTCGGGCGGCTCGCGGACGCCTGCCTTCGGGCCCGGCTCGTCGAAGCCGGGCCCGAGGTCACGGGCCGGTCAGCAGGGGGTGGGCTTGAGCCAGGAGCATTCGCGGGCGGGGCCGTCGGGGGTGGTGGGGGTGGCGGTTCTGAGCTGGGCGGGGGTGTCGACGGGAGTGTCGCGCTTGAATTGCGCGAGGCGTACGGCGATGGCGTCCTCGACGGCCGGCTTGGGGTTGCCGGTCAGGTAGTTGTTGGTGATGATCGAGAACACCAGCGGCTCGCCGTCGGCGCTGGTCACATAGCCCGACAGGCCCGAGACGCTGGTGAGCGAGCCGGTCTTGGCGTGCACGTTGTTCGCCGCCGCGGTGCCCGCCATGCGGCTGCGCAGCGTGCCGCCGGTGAAGCGGTCGGCGTTGCCGGCGATCGGCAGGGCGTCGTACCAGGTGGTGAACCACGGCTTGGCGCGCAGCGCGATGAGGTAGTCGGTCAGCTCGCCGGTGGTGACCCCGTCCAGCCGCGACAGGCCCGAGCCGTCGCGCAGGCGCACGTTCTTGACGCGGTTGGCCTTGGCGAAGGCGGTGGTGACCGCCAGGCCGGCGTCCCAGGTGCCCTTGCCGGAGACCTTGCGGCCCATCGCCTTGGTCAGGATCTCGGCGTGCATGTTGTTGCTGAGCTTGAGGAACGGCACCAGGAGCTGGGAGAGCGGCATCGACTCGCGGGTGGCCAGGGCCTTGGCCCCCTCCGGCGCGGCGCCTCGCGTGGTGGGGCCGAGCAGGCGTACGCCGTGCTTGGCGAGCGCCTTGCGGAACAGCGAGGCGGCGTACCCGGTGGGGTCGTTCACGGCCACCCACTCGTCGTAGGTGTCGGCGACCGTGCCGGTGATCACGATGGTGTTGGTGCCGTGCACGCGGTTCACCGTGATGTCGGTCTCGGGGCCGGTCGTGGCGTGGTTCTCGATCTTCACGTAGTCGGTCTCGGGCGTGGTGGTCACCTTGGCGGGCGCGCCGGCGGCGGCGCCGGGCGCCACCGAGACGATCACCGAGCCCGCGTCGTAGTCGGTGTCGGGTGCGGCGGTGAGCGCCGAGATCTGGGCCGCGTAGTAGTACGGCTCGTCGTCCCAGGCCCAGTCGGTGCCGAGCCGCACGTCGTCGAACCAGGTGTCGTCGGCGACCAGCCGGCCCGTCACGAGCTTCACGCCGGCGCCGGCGACCTTCGCCGCCAGCGCGTCGTAGTCGGCGGCGAGCATGGTCGGGTCGCCGGTGCCCTTGAGATAGAGGTCGCCGGTGAGGGCCGACCCCGCCTTTCGGCCCGTGCCGAGCACGCTGGTGGTGAAGCGGTAGTCCAGGCCCAGGGTGTCCACGGCGGCGGCCGAGGTGAGCAGCTTGGTGTTGGAGGCGGGCAGAAAGATTTTCCCGGGGTCCTGCGCGTAGAGTTGCTCGCCCGTCGCGGCGCTCTTGACCACCACCCCGGCGCGGGCCACCACCAGGTTGGACGCGCTGAGGACCTGGTCGATGTCCTTGGTGAGGTCGGCAACGCCGGGCGCGGGGTCGGCCGCGCTCGCGGGCGCGCCTCCGGTCGCCTGCGTCAGCGTGGCCGTCAGGGCGGCGGCTGCCAGCAATGTGGTGATTTGTCTACGTCTGTGCACGGGGTGCCTCCATGAGGGCTCGGCCTGGTGGGATCATCGACAACACCGCTCCGGCCGACAATACGGAAACCTACGTATGTCCACCCGGTGATCTCCTACCCCCGCGACCCCGGCGCCGCCGCCCGGCCGGTCGGCGCCGGTGTGTCAGGGGCGGACGCCCTGGTCGTCCGGGGCGGCGGCGTCGTCCCACAGATCGGTGCTGTGCGCCTCGACCACGGCGCGCACCCGGGCGAGCATCTCGGCGGCGGGCAGCGCGTCCAGGCGGCGCCCGTCCCGCAGGCGCGGGGCGACCTCGTCGCGGGCGGCCTCCCTGGCGCCGATCACCAGGTGGTAGGGCACCAGCCGGGCGGCCCGGACGCGGGCTCCCAGGCTGCCGTGCTCGGGCCCGGCGACCTCGGCGCGCAGCCCCAGTTCGGCGCAGCGGCGCAGCAGTCCGTCGGCGCGGGGCACCTCGGCCTGCGACACCGGCAGGACGGTGAGCTGGGTGGGGGCGAGCCAGGCGGGGAAGGCGCCGCCGTGCACCTCGATGAGATGGGCGACGGCCCGCTCCACGCTGCCGATGATGCTGCGGTGCACCATGACCGGCCGGTGCCGGGCGCCGTCCGGGCCGACGTAGTGCAGGTCGAACCGCTCGGGCTGGTGCAAGTCGACCTGGACGGTCGACAGGGTGGACTCACGGCCGGCGCCGTCGGCGATCTGGACGTCGATCTTCGGGCCGTAGAACGCCGCCTCGCCCTCGGCGGCCTCGTAGTCGAGCCCGGAGGCCGAAAGCGCGCCGACGAGCAGGTCGGTGGAGCGCCGCCACAGCTCGGCGCCCGCGACGTACTTGCCGCCCGGCCCGGGCAGGGACAGCCGGTAGCGTGCCGGGCGGATGCCGAGGGCGCGGTAGGCCCTGACGATCATCGCCAGCGCCGCCGCGGCCTCCTCCTCGACCTGGTCCAGGGTGCAGAAGATGTGCGCGTCGTTCAGCTGGATCGCCCGGACGCGGGTGAGCCCGCCCAGCACGCCCGACAGCTCCGAGCGGTACATGCCACCCAGCTCGGCCATCCGCAGCGGCAGGTCGCGATAGCTGCGCCCCCGGGAGCGGTAGATCAGAGCGTGGTGCGGGCACAGGCTCGGCCGCAGCACGATCTGCTCGCCCCCCAGGTCCATCGGAGGGAACATGTCGTCGCTGTAGTGGGACCAGTGCCCGGAGATCTCGTACAGCTCCCTCTTGCCCAGCACGGGGGAGTAGACGTGCCGGTAGCCGGCCCGGCGCTCGGCGCCGCGGATGTACTCCTCCAGGGCGTGCCGCACGGCCGCGCCGTCCGGAAGCCAGTACGGCAGCCCCGCGCCGATCAGCGGGTCGGTGTCGAACAGGCCGAGCTCTCGGCCGAGTCTGCGGTGGTCGTGCATCTGCATCGTGGTCTCCTCGCGGGTGTCGAGGCGGGTGACCACACGGCGAAGCCCCGGGGCACTCGCCCCGGGGCTTCGGACTAAGAGTCAGCTGTCAGCGCGCCGGGACACTCCTCGGCGGCGTCGTCGAACCAGCGCGCTTCATGCCGGTCACGGTAGCAGACGCCCGCGCGGCGGGCACGCGGTAACGAGTCGCTTACTCGTGGTCCGGAGAACGGACGGACGGGCGGGTCCCTGGAGACTCGCCCGTTTCCTTCGGGCCGTGATCGGTCGATGCGGCCTTCGGTCTCGGTGTCCGGGCGGTGCCGGCATCGCGGCGCCGGTTCGTGGACGACGGAGGTCAGGCCACCGGGGGGGCGAGGACGAAGGCGCACTCGCCGAAGGAGATCTCGTCGCCTTCGCGGACCCGGGCCGGGCCGACCAGGCGCCAGCCGTTCAGCCGGGTGCCGTTGAGCGACCCGAGGTCGACCAGCAGCCACGACTCGGTCTCGCGGCGCAGCTCCGCGTGCACGCGCGAGACCGTCAGGTCGGTGAGCACCAGGTCGCACTCTGAGCCGCGGCCCACGACGTAGCGGGTGCGGCTGTCGACGGGGAGCGCCAGCCGGGGCAGCCGGGGGCGGCGCCAGGCCGTCTCGATGCGCGTGGTCAGGTCGGACACCGAGGCCACCGCCTCGGTCAACCGGCGGCGCCACCTCCCGGACGGCGGCAGGTCGGAGACCAGATCGGTGAGCTCGACCTGGCTGCGGGCCCGCAGCGCGCGGTCGACCCGCCCGAGGAAGGTGTCGTGCGAGATCTGACCCTCGAGGGCGTGATCGCGGAGCTCGTTGATGGCGCGATCGCGGTCCCCATCGGAGGCGCGCACAGGCGGGTGCGTCGAGCTCATGTCCCGAGTATCAGGCTGGCAACGGTGAGGTGTCCAGATTATGCGGGATCTGTTGCGGCGAGCATACTGCGTATGCATACTCGGTATTCATGTCCATCAGGCACGGCCTGCTCGCCCTGCTGTCACAGGGGCCGAGGTACGGCTACCAACTGCGCGCCGAGTTCGAGGCGTCCACGGGAGCGACCTGGCCGCTCAACATCGGCCAGGTCTACACGACGCTCTCGCGCATGGAGCGCGACGGGATGGTGGCGCCCGGCGAGCAGGACGATCAGGGGCGCGTCGTGTACGCGCTCACCGACAAGGGCCGGTCGGAGCTGGACCGGTGGTTCGCCACCCCGATCGCCCAGGCCGACCGGCCCAGGGACGAGCTGGTGATCAAGCTGGCGATGGCGGTCACCGCGCCCGCGGCCGACGTCCGGCGGGTCGTTCAGACCCAGCGCACCGCCACCATGCGCGCCCTGCAGGAGCTCACCCGTGCCAAGCGCGCCGTGACGGGGGCCGCGCAGCGGCTGGTGCTCGACTCCATGATCTTCCAGGCCGAGGCCGAGCAGCGCTGGCTCGACCACTGTGAGGCCGTGCTGGCCACATCCAGGGAAACGGTCGTGTCCGCCGGTTCACCGGAGACCACCGAGGCCGTACCCGCCACTTCTCAGGAGACCACCAATGACGACTGACCGCGTCGTCCGCCTCACCGGCGTGGCGCGCATCCACGGCAAGGGCGCCGGAGCCGTGCACGCCCTCAGAGACGTGAGCCTGGAGGTCGCCCCCGGTGAGCTGGTCGCGGTGATGGGTCCGTCCGGATCGGGCAAGTCCACCCTGCTCAACGTCGCCGGTGGCCTGGACCGCCCGACGGCCGGTGACGTCACCGTCGAGGGCGCCGACCTCGGCGCGCTGTCGGCCCGTGAACTGGCGCGCCTGCGACGGCGGCACGTCGGGTACGTCTTCCAGGACCTCAACCTGATCCCCTCGCTGACGGCCGCCGAGAACGTCATGCTGCCACGCGAGCTGGACGGCGTCCGCGCCCGCCAGGCCAGGCAGGAAGCGGTGGCGGCGCTCGGCGAGGTGGGCGTGGCGCAGGTCGCCGACCGCTTCCCCGACGAGATCTCCGGCGGGCAGCGCCAGCGGGTGGCCATCGCCCGCGCGCTGGTGGGGGAGCGGCGGCTGCTGCTCGCCGACGAGCCGACCGGCGCCCTCGACTCGGCGACCGGTGAGGACATCCTCGCCCTGCTGCGGGCCCGTTGCGACGCAGGCGCCGCCGTCCTGCTGGTCACCCACGAACCCCGCCTGGCAGCCTGGGCCGACCGCGTCGTCTTCCTGCGCGACGGCGCGATCGCCGACAGCACCACTGCGGTGACCGCGTGAGCGGGCTGCGAGCGGCCCTGCGGTTGTCCTGGCGGGACGCCCGGCGGTTCAAGGGCAGGAGCGCCCTGGTCGTCATCATGATCGGCTTGCCCGTCCTGGCGGTCACGGCGACGGCCGTCCTCCTCGTGACCTTCGACCTGACCCCTCGGGAGCGGCTGGACCGCGACCTGGGCACGTCGGACGCGCGGATCGTCGCCAGGGCGCCGGGCCGGCCGGTGCAGCAGGACGATACGGGGCGATTCTGGACACTCAAGGATGCGGGGGCGGCGCAGAAGGCGCGGCCGGTGACGACGGACCGGCTGGCCGCACTGCTGCCTCCGGGCAGCCGCATTGTGCCGATCACGCCCGGACGGGAGCTCTACGCGGGCCCTGCTCTCGACCCCACCAGGGTGGTCGAGCTCGACCTGCGTGACCCACTGACTCGGGGTCTCTATCCGCTCCGGCAGGGGCGGTTCCCTGCGAACCCGGACGAAGTCGTGGTGTCCTCCTGGCTCGCCCGGCACGGCGCTCCGCTCGGGTCGCGCATCCGGCTGTCCGGCTCGGCCACCGACCATCCGGTCGTCGGGGTCGTGGACGACGCCGACCGCCTCGACCTCGACGTGGTGGTCACGCTCCCCGCGCCCGAGGCGCGCGCGCGAGCGGTCGAATGGCTGGTGGACACGCCGGGGCCCGTGCGATGGAAGGACGTGCGGCGGTTGAACGCCGAAGGGTTGTCGGTGACCTCCCGTGCCGTGGTGACCGGCAGGGATTCCGGGACTTCATGGCGCATCCGGTCGGCTCCGAGGATGAGACCCGTGGACCTGGCCGTCGGCGGGCTGGTCGTGACGATGGTGGTGCTGGAGATCGTCCTGCTGGCCGGCCCCGCGTTCGCGGTGGGCATCCGGCGCCGCCGCCGCGAGCTGGCGCTGGTCGCCGCGCAGGGCGGCTCCGCCCGCCACCTGCGGTCCATCGTGCTCGCCGACGGGTTCGTGCTCGGCGGTGTCGCCACGGTGCTCGGCGTGGCCGCGGGGCTCGCCGCCGCACGCGCCGTCATCCCGATCCTGGAGAGCGTGAACGGCGCCATCGCCGGACCGTACGAGGTGCCGATCCGCTATGTCGCCGCGGCCGCGGTGCTCGGCCTGGGCAGCGCGGTGGCGGCCGCGGTGGTGCCCGCCCGGCGGGCCGCCCGCGCCGACGTCGTCGCGGCGCTGGCCGGACGGCCGGCGCAGGCCCGAGTCCGGAACGGCCTTCCTCTGGCCGGCCTCGCGCTCGTCGCCGCCGGCTTCGTGATGACTCTTGGTTGGAGAGCGAACCGCCGCGTCATCTCGTTGCTGAGCGACCTCAGCCTCGCGACCGGAGCGCTCTGCACGATGGTGGGGCTCGTCCTGCTCACCCCATGGCTGGTGCGGGTCGCGGGCCGGCTCGCCGCCCGCCTGCCGCTGCCGTTCCGGCTGGCCGCGCGGGACGCGGTGCGCAACCGGGGACGTACCGCCCCGGCGGTCGCCGCCGTGGCCGCCGCGACGGCCGGATTGGCAGGGTGCATGATCGCCGCGGCCAGCGCGGAGACACGCTGGCTGCACGACTACCACCCCCAGGAGGTGGCCGGCGCACTGACGGTCGACATCGGCCAGCCGACGGACGAGCGGGCCGAACGCGTGCGCACGGCGTTGCGGAGCGCGCTGCCGGGAGTGCCGCTGGCCGAGGTGTACCGGCCCGCGGACAACGTGGACGCCTACGGGATGCAGCTCGCCGACTGCGCGATCAGGACGGAGTGCGGAAGCCCGTACGATGGCAACGCCTCCCGCATCGGGGGGCCCGACCTGGCACGCTATCTCGCCGGCCGCGACGACCCCCGAGCGGCGGCCGCCCTGGCGGCGGGCAAGGTCCTGGTGTTCCGGCCCGGCGCGGTGCGTGCGGGCGCGGTGCGGCTGCGCGTGCTCGGCGGTGAGCCCCGCGAGGTCAGCGTTCCGGCCGTCGAGGTGCGCGCGACTCGCGCCGCCGTCACCGACGTCCTGGTGCCGACGCGGACGGCGACGGAGCTCGGCTTCCGGCCGCGGCTCGCGGGGTTCGTCGTCGACCCCGGCCGCCACCGGGTGACGCCGGAGGAGGTGGACAAGATCCAGAGCCTGGCGAAGGTATGGCGGTCCAGCGTCTACGTCTACGTCGAGCGAGGCCCGATGAACCCGATGGAGGTCACGCTGCTGGTCCTGGCGGGGGCGGCCGTCGTCCTGGTCCTGGGCGGGACGTTCGCCGCCACCGGCCTGGCCGTGGCCGACGCCCGGCCGGACCTGGCCACGCTCGGCGCGGTGGGCGCGCCGCCCGGCCTGCGGCGGCTGGTGACGCTCGGGCAGGCGTGGTTCGTGGCCGTGACGGGGATGGCCTCCGGCACGCTCGCGGGTCTGTCCCTCGGCGTGGCCGCCATGGAGTCGACGTCCATCGCGCACCGAGTGCGGGTCTACAACCCCATCACCGTTCCGTGGGGCTCCATCGCCGCGCTGGTGGTCGCGCTGCCCCTGCTGGCGGGTCTGGTCGCCGCGGCGTTCACCCGAGCCCGGGTCACACCGCCTCGCCGCACGACCTGAGGCGGCCGGCTCGCCAGGCGCGGGGCGCAAGGGCCGCGGCCGCTGCCCTCGCACACGGGGCAGGGGCCGTCGACCAGCAGGCCGGGTCAGGCCGGGGTGCCACGGGAGGCGGTGCCGTCCGCGGTGGAGGGCTCGGCGGTGTCGGCCTTGGCCAGGTCGTCGGCGGTGAGGTCGTACTTGACCGTCATCCAGATGCCGAGGCCGACGATGACGGCCGGGATGACGGCCTGCGCCAGGATGATCGCGGTGAGGGCGCTGCCGGGCTGGGTCACGGGGTGCTCGGGGTCGGAGGACACGAAGCCTCCGACCCCGAGCACCACGCCGACCACGGCGGCGCCGAGCGCGGCCACCGCGCTCTCCACGGCCGTCCACAGGCCGGTGAACACCCCGCCCCTGCGCTTGCCGCTGCGCGCCGAGTCGTAGGCGATCACGTCGGCCAGCATGGAGAACTGCATCAACTGCACACCGGCGTACCCGACGCCGATCACCAGCGTCGCCAGGTGGGCGTAGAGCGCGCCGAAGACCGGGGTAAGCGCGGTCGCCAGACCGCCGACGAGGAACAGCGCGCCGGACAGGAGCATCGCTCCCCGTTTATCCATCTTGCGCGCCACCCACACCCACAGCGGCATGGTGACCAGCATGGGTCCCACCAGAGCGGCGAACAGGGTGCTGGTGGCCGAGACGTCCTTGACGATGTACGAGGCGAAGTACGGGGCGCCGGCCAGCATCACTCCGGTCGCGAGCGTCTGGGCGCTGGACAGGCCGAGCAGCCACATGAACGGCCGGCTGGCCCGCGCCGCGGCGAGCTGGGTGCGCAGGCTCGCCTCCGGCTCGACGGCGCCGGTCATCGGGGCCCTGGCCGTGCCGAGGAAGGAGGCCAGCATGGACAGCAGCAGCAGCGCCCCGAAGGCGATGCCCATCGTGCGGTAGCCGTCCAGCGAGTGCGCCGCGATGGCCGGGGCGAGGATGCCGCTCAGCGCGATGGCGAGCGCCACGAAGATCATTCGCCACTGCAGCAGCGAGGTGCGCTCGTGGTAGTCGCCGGTCATCTCGGCGGGCATCGCCTTGAACGGCACTTCGTACAGCGCGTACCCGGTGGCGGCCAGCAGGAAGAAGACGCCGACGAACAGGGCGGCCGGCGTGCCGGTCAGCGGGGGGCCGGAGAAGGTGAGCGCGAAGGCCACCGGCAGGATCGCCGCGCCGGCCAGCAGCCAGGGCCGCCGCGGGCCCCAGCGGGAGACGGTGCGGTCCGACCACTGGCCGACCAGCGGGTTGATGACCAGGTCCCACGCCTTGGGGGCGAAGACCACGACGCCGGCCAGCAGCGCCGGGACCGCCAGGATGTTGGTCATGTAGAACAGCAGCAGCAGGCCGGGGATGGCGCTGAAGGTGGCGGTGCAGAACGAGCCCACACCGTAACCGAGCCGGACGCTGCGCGGGACGGCCGTGACGGGAGTCGCCGTGGTCGAAGGAACCATTGCGCCATTACAGACCAGCAAGCGTTTGGCCGCCAGCCCTCCCGGGCCGCAGCTCGGTGACGATCGTGCGGGCACCGGTGTTTCGCCGACGCGTGGTCAAGGCGGCGGGCCCGGCCGTTTCGGGGCTTCCGGCAGGCGGCGCGGGCCGGGCCGGAAAGTCAGGAACCGGAGTCAGAGCGCGGCGCGGGCGCGGGACGGCAGGCGGTCGCCCGTCCCCGGCCGCGCGGGGCTCGACGGCGGCCGTGGAACGGCAGCCGCCGGCCGCGATGGCGGCCGGGGATCGGCAGCGGCCGGGCTCGGCGGTGGCCGGGGATCAGGGCGGCCGGGGTCAGCAGTCGGAGACGTCGGCGCACACGACGTGGGCGCCGAGCTCGATCATGCGGCGTTCGGTGTTGGCGTCCGCCACGCGGGCCATGAGCACCGGCGCCTCGCTGGCCGCCAGCTGCGGCAGCCGGGCGCGGACCATGCGGTGCAGGTCGCGGACGATGTCCTCGGCGTCACGGGTGTGCACCTTGACGTGCAGCATGATCCCCGAGGAGCCGGAGACCGTGCGGGCCTCGGAGATCCAGACGTGGTGCACCAGCGGGAAGTCGCGCAGCAGCTCGGAGATCGCCACGCGCAGCGCCGGCAGGATCGGATGGGCGCACCGCTTGTACCCGGGATCGACCTGCTGCATCGGCCCCGACAGGTGGGGGCGCGGAGCGGGGATCCACGCCCTCGCGGGGGCGTCGTGCGCGCTCTGCGCCACCGGGGCGGTCAGCGTCTCGTTCCGCCCGAAGGCCGGCGCGCTCGGCACGGTGCTGTGGCGGGACACCGTGGCCATCGCGCCGGTGGCGTAGGCCGTGGGCGACGCGCTGGACAGGGCCGGCGCGTGCTGGCCGCTCCGCGTGGAGGCGAGATAGCGCTGAAGGTCCTCGATGGGGACGGCCGCCGCCGCCGGCCCCGCCGCGTCGATGACGATCTCCCGCACGCCGGTGACGCGCTGGATGTCGAGGATGGTGTCGGCGTCGCACGCCGACAACGAGTGGTTGCCGCGGTGCCGTGCGTAGGTGTTCGGGCCGGTGTACCCGAGCAGGACGCGATCACCGGCCTGCGTCGTGCCGAGCACGACGGACCGGTCGGGGCGCACGGCCACCAGGATGCCCCACTCGGCAAGAGCCGCCAGTAGTCGGTGCGGGCTGCCGTGCTGCGCGAGCACTTCTCCGAGAGCGGGGTTCCCGATGCTCATACGACAAACGATAGGTAGTAGGACACGGCTTATCAGCCTAATCGTCAAGAAATGTTGTGAGCAATACCAAGATGGCGGCTCGCGCGTGGAATCCCGCGCAGGTGGGTAAGCGGCCCGCGTCTCACATGCTGGACGGTTCGGAGGCGGCATCAATTCTCGCATATCGGACAGATCGGCCAGGTCGCCCTACCTCCCAGGCCGGCCGGGGTCGGCGGAATCGTCTCGCATAGTGGGACGAAACCGGCCTCTCGCGCCTTGGGCGGGTGCCCGCTCGCCCGGGAGGGGCCGCCCGGTCCTTCGATCCGCATACTCCGACCACGCGGTCGCGCACCCGTCGCGGCCATCGCGGCGCCGTTCTGGACCCGCATGCGCCGTTCTGGACCCCGGGTGGCCGGATCGCGGCGTTCGTCCCCGAATGCCGGTGTAACCGTCGGCGGCGTGGCGTCTCGGATGGCGGACGCTCGTGAGTGCTTTCACAAGCCCGGATAGACTCGAACCTTGTCCGTGCATCCGCACTTCCCAAAGGACTACCCGTGAACAAGCCCGTCGTCCTGGTCGCAGAGGAGCTGTCCGAAGCTGGTCTGGCCGTGCTCGGAGCGGACTTCGAGGTCCGTCACACCGACGGCGCCGACCGCTCGCAGTTCCTGCCCGCTCTCGCCGAGGTGGACGCGCTGATCGTGCGCAGTGCCACCCAGGTGGACGCTGAGGCGCTCTCCCACGCGCCCCGCCTGCGCGTCGTCGCCCGAGCCGGGGTCGGCCTGGACAACGTCGACGTGGAAGCCGCCACCAAGGCCGGTGTTATGGTCGTCAACGCGCCGACCTCCAACATCACCAGCGCCGCCGAGCACACCGTCGCCCTGATCCTCGCCAGCGCCCGCAACGTCGCCCAGGGGCACGGTGCGCTGAAGAACGGCGAGTGGAAGCGCTCCAAGTACACCGGTGTCGAGCTCGACGAGAAGGTCGTGGGCATCCTCGGCCTGGGCCGCATCGGCCAGCTGGTGGCGCAGCGCCTGGCCCCGTTCGGCGTCGAGCTGATCGCCTACGACCCCTATCTGCAGCCGGCCCGCGCCGCGCAGATGGGCGTGCGGCTGGTCTCGCTGGAGGAGGTGCTCAAGCAGGCCGACTTCATCACCGTGCACCTGCCCAAGTCGAAGGAGACGATCGGGCTCATCGGTGACCGGGAGCTGCACACGGTCAAGCCGTCGGTCCGCATCGTCAACGTCGCCCGCGGTGGCATCGTGGACGAGGCCGCCCTCTACGCCGCCATCAAGGAGGGCAGGGTCGCCGGCGCCGGCATCGACGTGTTCGCCAAGGAGCCCTGCACCGACAGCCCGCTGTTCGAGCTCGACAGCGTCGTGGTCACCCCGCACCTCGGCGCCTCGACCCACGAGGCTCAGGAGAAGGCCGGCACCCAGGTCGCCCGCAGCGTCAAGCTCGCGCTGGCCGGCGAGTTCGTCCCGGACGCCGTGAACGTCCAGGGCGGCGCCGTCGCCGAGGACGTCAAGCCGGGCCTGCCGCTCGCCGAGAAGCTCGGCCGGGTCTTCACCGCCCTCGCGGGCGAGGTCGCCACCCGCCTGGACGTCGAGATCCGCGGAGAGATCGCGGCCCATGACGTGCGGGTGCTCGAGCTGGCCGCGCTGAAGGGCGTGTTCACCGACGTGGTCGAGGACTCGGTGACCTACGTCAACGCCCCGCTGCTCGCCAAGGACCGCGGCGTGACGGTCGAGCTGGTGACCAGCGACGAGAGCCCCGACTGGCGCAACGTCGTCACCGTCAGGGGCGTGCTGGCCGACGGCCGCACCGTGTCGGTGTCCGGCACGCTGTCCGGGCCGCGCCAGATCACCAAGATCGTCGAGGTCAACGGCTTCCAGATGGAGATCGAGCCGACCGAGCACCTCGCGTTCTTCACCTACGCCGACCGGCCGGGCATCGTCGGCATCGTTGGCAAGATCCTCGGCGAGCGCGAGGTGAACATCGCCTCCATGCAGGTCTCGCGGGACGCCAAGGGCGGGCGGGCGCTCATCGCGCTCACCGTGGACTCCTCCATCCCGGCCGAGGTCGTCGACCAGATCGCCCAGGAGATCGGCGCCGAGGGCGGCCGCACGGTGGACCTCGCCGACTGATCACCTCGCTGCCTCCCGGCTCGGTTCCGCGGGAGGCCGGCACCCCTTTTCGCACGCTGAGCGATGGCCGAAGGCCCGCCGCCCGTCCGGGTGGCGGGCCTTTGTTGTCTCGCATATCGAGATACTAGGTCTTCCTAGCAGACAGGCTCGCTACTGGCAGGTAACGTGGTCGGAGATGACGCGCCAGGTACTCGTAGTCCTTGCCTGCCGCGGCGGGGTCTGATAAGAGCAGGCCGGCGACCCGCCGCGGTGACGCCGCTGTTCGCCCGGCTGTGAGACCCGCGGCCCTTTCGTTCCGTGACCCGGAGCGGGGAGTCGCCCGGAGTGCGGGTTCGCGATCCGAGATCCGCGCGATCCAGTCGATCCAGTCCATCCGGCTGTTTCAGCGTGTTCATCGAGGTCCGTCGAGGTCCGTCGAGGTTCATCGAGGTTCATCGAGGTTCGTCGAAGTTCCGTCCGACCCATCCGACCGCGTGCGCCGACGCGCGCATGCCTACCAGCGAGCGAGACGTGCCATGTACGACATGTATCCCTGGAACAGTCCCACCACCGAAGAGCACCGCCACGAGGACGAGACGCCCGACCCCGTGCAGACGGCCCTCGACCGCCGCGACAACGGCGGCCTGCCGGAGAACTGACGGCCTGCCGGACAACCGACGGTTCGCTGGAGAACCGACGGCTCGCCGGAGAGACCCGCGGCCCGCTGGACGACCAGCGGTCACGCCCCTCCCGGCCGGCTCGCGTCTTCCCGTACCGAGCGGCCGCTCGCGGTCAGCGCCAGCGCCAGTGCGCCGAACAGCGGCGCGTCGTCGACGAACCTGGCCGCCGTGATCTCGGGCGGGAACGGGACCGCCCGGCGGATCTCGGCCGTCAGCCGGGGCATGATGTGGTGCGACGCGCCCATCAGCCCGCCGCCGACCACCACGCGTTCGGGGTCGAGCACCACGCACACGTTGGCCACCGCCATCGCCAGTGCCGCGACGGCCCTGTCCAGCAGCGCCCGCACCGCCGGATCGTCGCCGGCCTCGAAGAGCGAGGCGGGGCTCACCGGCCGTCCCATGAGCGCCGCTCCCTGCCGCGCCAGCGCGTGCCCTGAGATGATCTCCTCGAGCGGCGCGTGGCCTTCGCTGAACGCGGGGTCTCCCGGCTCGCCGAGCAGGTACCCGATCTCGCCCGCCGCGCCGTGCGCCCCCGGCGCCACCCTCCCGTCGACCACGAGCGCCGCCGCGAGGCCGGTGCCGAGGTTGAGGTAGAGCCCCGTTCCGACGCCGCGGAGCGCGCCCCATCGCAGTTCCGCGGCGGCGGCCGCGTTGACGTCGTTGTCGATCGCGACCGGCGTGTCGCCGAACTCCTCCCGGAGCAGCCGGGGAAGCTCCAGCCCCTCCCAGCCGGGCACGGTCGGCGCGAGGCGCACCGTCTCACCCCTGATCACCCCGAACGTGGACACTCCGACCGCCTGGAGCGTTCCTGACCGGTCCGCGAGCTCAGCGGCGGCGTCGAGGGACCTGCGCAGCACCTGCTGGGCGCCCTCGTCGCCCCGGGTCGGCAGCCGCACCTTGCGCAGCGGCCGGTCGACGTCGTCCGCCGAGGCGGTGGCGAGGGCGACCTTGGTGCCGCCGAAGTCGATGCCGAGCAGGACCCGCCGGCTCACGGGGTGCTTCCGCGGCGGGCCAGCGAGTCGATCGCCACGGCCAGGGCCAGGACGCTCGCGGTGACCATGTAGCGCACCGAGGAGTCGAGGTTCAGCAGCAGCATGCCGTTGGTGATCGCCTGGATCACCAGGATGCCGAGCAGCGCCGCGTAGGTCCGTCCCCGCCCGCCGAACAGAGACGTGCCGCCGATGACGGCCGCCGCGATGGCCATCAGCAGCATGTCGCTGCCGCCGGAACTCTGGTTGACCGCCGACAGGCGGCTGGCCGCCAGGATGCCGCCGAACGCGGCGAGGCTACCCGACAGCACGAACGCGAGCACGCGGATGCGGGTCACGTTGATGCCCGCGCGCCGGGCCGCCTCGGCGTTGCCGCCCACGGCGTACATCCAGCGTCCGAAGGCGGTGTGCCGCAGCACCAGGTCCAGAATGACGACGAGCGCCGCGAAGATGACCAGCAGCAACGGCACGCCCCGGTCGGCCTGCAGCACGACGACCGCCGCCGCGAGCACCACGGCGAGCAGGCCGGCGCGCACCACCGCCCAGGAGGCGGGCCCGACGGGCAGATCGGCGGCGATACGGAGCCGCCGGCCGAGCAGCAGGGAGCCGCCGTAGGCGCCGACGAGCGCCACGGCGAGCGTCCAGGCGAGCCACGGCGGCAGCCACGTGTCGCTCAGTTTCGCCACGAATCCGTCGAAGGGCAGGTTGATGGTGCCGCGCTCGCCGAGCAGGAACAGCAGCAGCCCCTGCCATCCGATCAGCCCGGCCAGCGTGACCACGAAGGACGGCATACGGACCCTGGTGAACAGCAGGCCGTGCAGCAGCCCGATCGCCGCGCCCGCCGCGACCGCCACCACGATGGCGAGCAGCGGGTTCCAGCCCTGCCGGACGTTCATGATGGTCATGATGACCGCGCACAGGCCGCTCACCGAGCCGGCGGCGAGGTCGATCTCGCCGAGAAGCAGCACCATGATGATGCCCAGCGAGATCGTCCCGGTGGCCGCCATCTGCAGGGCCAGGTTGGTCAGGTTCTCCGGTGACAGGAAGTGCTCGTTCAGCGATCCGAACACGACGGCGATCGCGATCAGGCCGCCGACGACGGGCCAGGCGCCGAGGTCGCCGCGCCGCATCCGTTCGACGGCCCGCTTCGGGCTGTAGGGCTTGTGCGCGGGCCGCACGGTCGTCGAGCTCATGCGGCGGCTCCGGTGATGGCGGCCACGATGGACTCCTGTGAGGTGTCGGCCGTACGGAACTCCCCGGCGTTGCGCCCGAGGCGCAGCACGACGACGCGGTCGCTGACGGCCCGGACGTCGGCCAGGTTGTGCGAGATGAGCAGGACGGCCAGCCCGCGGTCACGCAGCCGCCGGATCAGGCCGAGGACCTGGGCGGTCTGCTCGACGCCGAGGGCGGCGGTGGGCTCGTCGAGGATGACCAGCCGGGGCTCGCCGATCAGGGCGCGGGCGATCGCCACCGACTGGCGCTGGCCGCCCGACAGCATGGCGACCGGCACCCGGATGTCGCGGATGCGCACGTCGAGCTGGGTGAGCAGGTCGCGGGCCGCCCGTTCCATGCGGATGTGGCCGAGCACGGACCAGCGCCGCCGCTCCGAGCCGAGGAACAGGTTGGCCACGACGTCGAGGTTCTCGCAGAGGGCGAGGTCCTGGTAGACGGTGGAGATGCCCATGGCCTGCGCGTCGTGCGGGTTGCCGACGCGGACCGGGCGATCGTCGATGCTGATCTCCCCGCTGTCGGGGGAGATGACGCCGGAGATGGCCTTGACCAGGGTGGACTTGCCCGCGCCGTTGTCGCCGACGAGCGCCACCACCTCGCCCGGGCGCAGGTCCAGGCTCACGCCCTCCAGGGCCTGGACCGCGCCGTACCGCTTGGAGATGTCTTTCGCGCGGATCATCTAGCTGATGCCCGCCTTGGCGCAGGCGGCGGCCGTCTCGCCCTTGCAGATGTCCGCGGCCTTATAGAAGCCGTCCTTCACGATGGTGTCCTTCACCTTGTCCGCGGTGACCGCGATCGGGTCGAGCAGGAAGGCGGGGATGTCGGCGGTGCCGTTGTTCACCGTGGTCGCGGCGGCGGGCTTGTCGCCCCTGCCGACCGCCACCGCCAGTTCGGCCGACTTCTCCGCCTCGCTCCTGATGTCGAGGTAGATGGTCATGTACTGCTCGCCGGTGAGGATGCGCTGGACGGCGGCCAGTTCGGCGTCCTGGCCGGTGATGGGCGGTGTCGGGTCGTACCCGGCGCGCTTCATCGCGGCGATCGCGCCGCCCGCCATGCCGTCGTTGGCGGACAGCACGCCGACGATCTGGTCGCGGCCGAGGGCGGTGACGGCCTGCTCCATCTCCTGCTGGGCCTTGTCGGGGCTCCAGTCGGGGGTGTCGAACTCCCGGCCGATCTTGACCTTGCCGTCCAGGACGTTGTGGGCGCCCTTCTTGTAGTCGGCGGAGCTCGGGTCGGTGGTCGCGCCGTTGATCATGACGATCTGGCCCTTGGCCGCCGTGCCGTTCTTGGTGAGCGCGTCCAGGAGGGCCTGGCCCTGCATCTCGCCCACGCGCACGTTGTCGAAGGAGACGAAGTAGTCGTAGCCGATGCCCGAGATCAGCCGGTCGTAGGCGATGACCGGGACCTTCTTCTGCTTGGCCTGGTTGACCAGGGGTGCGACCGCGGCGGCGTCCACCGCGTCGAGCACGAGCACGTCGGCGCCCTGGGTGAGGGCCGCCTCGACCTGTTGCTGCTGCTTGGCGGCGTCCTGGTCGGCGTTGGAGTACAGCAGCCGGCAGTCGGGGCACAGGCTCTTCACCTTGGCCTCGAACAGCGGCCGGTCGAAGGACTCGTACCGGGTGGTCTTGGACTCGGGGAGGAAGAGCGCGATGGTCGGGGCCTTCTCGCCGTTCTCGCCGCCGGTGCCGGCCTGTCCGGTGGTGGAGGTGGTCGTGCCGGTGGAAGCGCCGCAGCCTGTCGCCAGCGCCGCCGCGACCAGGGGGACCGCGAACCATTTCGCCCTCATGCTTGCCTCTCAGGTGGTTCGAGGAGTTCTTGGCAGCATGCTGGACTTCGCGGGCCGCGTTTGGCAAGGTCTTTAACAAACTTGCGCGCGACCGTGACACGAGGCGGCCTGTGCCAATCTGGGGGCGTGGTGAGCAGCGGCGGTACGGCCAGCACGACAGCGGTGCTGCGCGTCATGAACGAGCGCGCGGTCTTCGCGGAGATCTTCAAGCTGGGCAAGGTGTCCCGGCCCGAGCTCGCGCAGGCCACCGGGCTGTCCAAGCCGACGATCTCCATGGCCCTGACCGATCTCGAACGCGCCCGCCTGGTACGGCCCGTCGGCCTGCGCGCCGGCAACACCGGGCGCGCCGCCCTGCTGTACGAGATCCGGCCGCAGGCCGGCTGGGTCCTCGCCGTCGACGTCGGAAGGGAGTTCGTCCGGCTGGCCCTGGCCGACCTGGTCGGCGACATCGCCGCCCGCAGAGACGAGCACCGCAGAGGCGGCGAGACCCCCGGCGAGCTCGTCGCCTGGCTGGGCGGCCTGGCCCGCGAACTGGTCGACGAGGCGGGCGCGGCGCTCGCCGACATCACGCTGACGGTCTTCGGCACGCCCGGCATCCACGACAAGGAGACCGGCTCGCTCCAGCTCGCCCCGAACCTCCCCGGCTGGGACCGGCCGGGAGCGATCGAACTGCTGGCGGGCGTCGCCGCCGACACGCCGTACGTCGTGGAGAACGACGTCGACCTCGCCGCCGTCGGAGAGGGGGCCTACGGCCTCGGCCAGGGGGTCGACCACTTCGCCCTGGTCTGGATCGGCACCGGCATCGGCATGGGCGTCGTCATCGACGGCAAGCTCTACCGCGGCGCGCAGGGCGCCGCCGGCGAGATCTCCTACATGCCGGTCGGCGAGGGAGACCCGCTGGTCAACCGCGGCCGGGGCATGCTGGAGTCCGTGGCGTCCGCCGACGGCGTGGTCGCGCTCGCCACCCGGCTCGGCATGGAGGGCGTGACCAGCGCGAAGGACGTCTTCGACGCCGCCCGGGCCGCCGACCCGCTCGCCCGCCGGGTCGTCGCCATCGAGGCCGACCACATCGCGCACGCCCTGGCCGGGGTGATCGCCGTGCTCGACCCCCAGCTCGTCGTGCTGGGCGGCGGCATCGGCGTCCAAGCGGGCGACCTGCTGATCGGCCCGGTCACCGACTGCCTGCGCGACCTGGTGGCGCTGCGCGTCCCCATGATCGAGGCGTCCGACCTCGGCACGGAGGCGGTGCTGCTCGGCGCGATGGCCGTGGGCCTCACCGCGGCCCGCGACCTTGTCTTCGAGCGGGCCGTCGCCCAGGTTCCCCCGCTCTGACACGCCGATCATGTCCGAGCGGTGAGATGACGTGCCCGGCCGTCGAGACGGACCGGTAGGCTACGTGCATGCGGGATTCTCACGACATCCGTCTGGCCGTCATCCCAGGAGACGGCATCGGCGGTGAAGTGGTCGCGGAAGGGCTGAAGGTCCTCCAGGCCCTCGGTCTGAAGGTGGAGACCACCACCTATGCGCTGGGCGCCGCCCACTACCACGCCACCGGCGAGATCCTGGCCGAGGAGACCCTGGCCGAGCTGCGCGGGTACGACGCCATCCTGCTGGGCGCGGTCGGCCACCCGAGCGTGCCGCCCGGCGTCCTCGAGCGCGAGCTGCTGCTCAAGCTGCGCTTCGAGCTCGACCACTACGTCAACCTGCGCCCGGTCAAGCTCTTCCCCGGCGTCGAGACCCCGCTCGGCAAGGCTCGCCCCGACGACATCGACATGATCGTCGTCCGCGAGGGCACCGAGGGCCCCTACGCCGGCGCCGGCGGCGTCATGCGCCGCGGCACCTCGCAGGAGATCGCCACGCAGGAGAGCCTGAACACCGCCTTCGGCGTCGAGCGCGTCGTGCGCTACGCCTTCGACAAGGCCATGACCCGTCCCCGCAAGAAGCTCACGCTGGTCCACAAGACCAACGTGCTGACCTACGCGGGCGATCTGTGGGCCCGTGTCGTCGAGCGGGTCTCCGCCGAGTATCCCGAGATCACCACCGACTACTGCCACGTCGACGCCGCGTCCATGTTCTTCGTGACCGACCCCAAGCGCTTCGACGTCATCGTCACCGACAATCTGTTCGGCGACATCCTCACCGACCTCGGCGCGGCCGTCGCGGGCGGCATCGGCCTGGCCGCCAGCGGCAACGTCAACCCCGCGACGCCCGGGTCGGCGTCCTGGGCGCCCAGCATGTTCGAGCCCGTCCACGGTAGCGCTCCCGACATCGCCGGGCAGGGCAAGGCCGACCCGACGGCGGCGATCCTGTCGGTCGCCATGATGCTCGACCACCTCGGGCTGACCGCCGAGGCCGCTCGCATCGAGCAGGCCGTGGCCGTCGACCTCGTCGAGCGCCAGGCCGACTGGGTCTCGCGCACCACCCGCGAGATCGGCGACGACATCACCGCACGAGTAACCGGCTGAGGGGCTGCCCTACGCCGACCGACGCGCATGGTGGCCCCCGCCCGGGGCCGCCGTGCGCGTTTTCGCGTTCTGCGCACCAGGTGAGCCACCGGGGCAAGGCCATACCGACACACTCCCGTATGCCCATTTGATGCAGTAGTTTCCCGTTACCTGGTCCGTCGCAGAATGGATGCAGGCGCGACCGACAGAGCAGAGAAGGATCCGACATGACGACCGCTCAGCAGCTCAGCTTCGACGTGCAGCTCTCCGGCGCCGCTCGCACTCCGGCCGAGCGCGAGCGCGTACTGGCGGACCCCGGTTTCGGGCAGACCTTCACCGATCACATGATCTCCATCGACTTCACCGAGGGACGCGGCTGGCACGACGCGCGCCTCACCCCGTACGGGCCGCTGACGCTCGACCCGGCCACCTCGGTGTTCCACTACGCCCAGGAACTGTTCGAGGGGTTGAAGGCCTACCGGCAGTCCGGCGGTTCGATCGTGGCCTTCCGCCCGTACGCCAACGCGGCCCGCTTCAACCGGTCGGCCGCCCGCATGGCGATGCCCGAGCTGCCCGAGCAGACCTTCGTGGAGTCGCTGGAACTGCTGGTGCAGACCGACCGCGAATGGGTGCCGACCACCGAGGGCCACAGCCTCTACCTGCGCCCCTTCATGATCGCGACCCAGCCGGCGCTCGGGGTGAACTACCCCTCCCGCACCTACAGGTACATGGTGATCGCCTCGCCGGCCGCGGCGTACTTCTCCGGCGGCGTCAAGCCGGTCTCGGTGTGGCTGTCGCAGGACTACACCCGCGCCGCGCCCGGCGGCACCGGGTTCGCCAAGTGCGGCGGCAACTACGCCGCCGCGTTCGTGGCGCAGCGGCAGGCCGTCGAGAACGGCTGCGACCAGGTCGTCTGGCTCGACGCCTTCGAGCACCGCTACGTCGAGGAGATGGGCGGGATGAACCTGTTCTTCGTCTTCGGTGACCGCCTGCTCACCCCCGACCTGACCGGGACGCTGCTGCCCGGCATCACCCGCGACTCGCTGCTCACGCTGGCCGACGACCTCGGCCTGACCGCTGAGGAGGGGAAAATCTCCATCGACGAGTGGCGGGCGGGCTGCGAGTCCGGCGAGCTGACCGAGGTCTTCGCCTGTGGCACGGCCGCCGTCATCACCCCGGTCGGCTCGGTCAAGGGCGTCGACGGCGGCTGGACCGTCGGCGACGGCACCCCCGGCAAGCTCACCCTCCAACTCCGCGACGAACTCATGGGCGTCCAGTACGGCACCCGCCCCGACCCCCACAACTGGGTCCACAAGATCTGCTGACCCATCGCCCGCCCGGCCGCCACGGCCGGGCGGGTCCTGCCGTTCAGCCGACGAGCTTGGCGGTGTCGATCGTCAGCCGCCAGGGCTCCGGCAACGCCAGAGGCTCCCCGAGCGCCACTGACACCTCCTGCCCGTACCTACCCTCGTGGGGGTGGCTGAGCAGTCGTGCCCTGCCCTCGAAGGTGTCGATCACCAGATACGCCGGCACGCCCGCCACCGCGCATTGGCCCGGCTTGACGATGTGGTCGTCGTGCGTGCTGCTCTTGGACACCACCTCGGCGACCAGAAGCGTCGCGTGGGCGTACACCTCGTCCGGCTGCCACATCGGCGGATCGGCGGGCACGACCGTGGCGTCCGGACGATAGCGGTCCATCTGAGGGCCCAGGAAGATGGCGATGTCGGGCAGGATCTCCCAGCCGCGCTCGGTCACCATGGGGATGAGCTGGAGGAGCAGCCGGTAGACGATCCTCGCGTGTTCGGCGGTGGGCATCTCTCTCACCACGACCCGGCCGTTGACGAGTTCGACCTTGCGTCTGCTCTCGAGACGGGCGCCGGTCTCGTAGTAGATGCTCTCCAGCTCCGCATGGTCGCCGAGCCGCTCGATGGCCACATCGGGTGGGGTGTCCGAAGTCGCGACGAGGTTCGTCTCCCTGTCTTCCCAATCTTCCCGGTCTTCTCGGGCGGAGTCGTCAGTCCGCGCGTCCTGATCGTCCGCTGGGTCGGCTTTCTGTGGTTTGTCCAGGACCTTGGCCATAGGTGCATCATCCCCTCCAGGTGGGTTGCCTAACGTCGCTTTGCCGTCGCTTAGCGTAAGGGGGATGGGTTACGGCCCGCCGGAAATCGAGGACGCCTGTGGATGGCGGTGGGGCCGCCGGGGCGGCGGTGACGGCGGACGTCCGGATGGTGAGATCGATGTGCCATATGGTGGCGGCATGTGGCAGACTACGGGCACCATGTTCTACGGTCTGCTCATTATCGGCAGGCGCGCTGGCTGAAAAGGGACACCGCCGGCGCGCAGACCTCTCACGTCCGTGAGGGGTCTTTTTGTTTGGGCCGGCTTTCGGGGCCCGACGGCGGACATCGCGCGCGGCGAACGCAAGAAGGCACCCCGCGAAGGAGACAAACCATGGCCGACGACCGCTTCCATGTGTACGACACGACGCTGCGCGACGGCGCGCAACAGGAGGGGCTGTCCCTCACCGTCGCCGACAAGCTCGCCGTGGCCCGCCACCTGGACGACCTGGGCGTCGGCTTCATCGAAGGCGGCTGGCCGGGGGCCAACCCCAAGGACACCGAATTCTTCCGGCGGGCTCGGACCGAGCTCGACCTGAAGCACGCGCAGCTCGCCGCGTTCGGCGCGACCCGCCGAGCCGGAGTGAAGGCGGCCGACGACCCGTTGGTCGCCGCCTTGCGCGAATCCGGCGCGCCGGTCGTGACCCTTGTCGCCAAGAGTCACGACCGGCACGTCGAACTGGCCCTTCGCACGACCCTGCAGGAGAACCTCGCGATGATCCGCGACACGGTCTCCCACCTGCGCGCGGAGGGGCAGAGGGTCTTCCTGGACGCCGAGCACTTCTTCGACGGCTACAACTCCAACCCCGCCTATGCGCTGGAGGTCCTGCGCACCGCCGCCGAGGCCGGCGCCTCGGTGATCGCGCTGTGCGACACCAACGGCGGCATGCTGCCCGACGAACTGGCCGACGTCGTCCACCAGGCGGCGGGCACGGGCGCCCGCATCGGCATCCACTGCCACGACGACACCGGCTGCGCCGTCGCCAACACCCTGGCCGCCGTGCGGGCGGGCGCCACCCACGTCCAGGGCTGCGCCAACGGGTACGGCGAGCGCTCCGGCAACGCCAACCTGTTCACCGTCGTCGCCAACCTGCAGCTCAAGCGGGGCTTCGACCTGGTGCCCCGGGAGTCCCTGGCCGAGATGACCCGCATCGCCCACGCGATCACCGAGGTCACCAACGTCACGCCCAACTCCCACGCGCCCTACGTCGGCGTCTCGGCGTTCGCGCACAAGGCCGGGCTGCACGCCAGCGCGATCAAGGTCGACCCGAACCTCTACCAGCACATCGACCCCGCCGAGGTCGGCAACGACATGCGCATGCTCGTCTCCGACATGGCCGGGCGGGCCTCGGTGGAGCTGAAGGGCAAGGAACTCGGCTACGACCTCACCTCCCAGCAGTCGCGCGAACTGGTCGACCGGGTCAAGGACCTGGAGTCGCGCGGGCACACCTTCGAAGCCGCCGACGCCTCCTTCGAGCTGTTGCTGCGCGACACCGTGACCGGCGAGCGGCGCAGGCACTTCACCGTCGAGTCCTGGCGGGTCATCGTCGAACGGCGCCCGGGCGGCGACGTGGTCAGCGAGGCCACGGTCAAGCTGCACGCCAAGGACGAGCGCATCGTCGCCACCGGCGAGGGCAACGGCCCGGTCAACGCGCTCGACCGCGCCGTCCGCCTGGCCCTGGAGAAGCTGTACCCCGAGCTGGCCGAGGTGGAGCTCATCGACTTCAAGGTCCGCATCGTCGAGGGCACCCACGGCACCGGGGCCGTCACCCGCGTCCTGGTCACCTCCAGCGACGCCAGCGGCGAGTGGGCGACGGTCGGCGTGGACGAGAACATCATCGAGGCCTCCTGGCAGGCGCTCGAGCAGGCGGTGACCTACGGCCTCCTGCGGGCGGGCCACGCCGCGTAGCGCTCGGCCGGCCGGGCTTCGTTCAACCGAGCGTGCGGGGCTCAGCCGGTTGTTCAGGGTTCGGCCGGCTCTTCAGGGCTCAGCCGGTCGTGTGCCGCTCAGCCGGTCGTGTGCCGATCGGCCGGCCTGGCGTTCGGCCCGTCACACAGCGCTCAGCCCGCTGCCGGCCGGGCGCCGGAGTCGCCGAGAAGATCGCGGACGTAGCTGACCTCGGGGACCGACGTCCGGCCTATGTTCCACAGCGACCGTCCCCCGTCGGCGTGGAAGCCGGCGCGCTCGTAGAAGCGGCGGGCGCGGCGGTTGGCCTCCAGCACCCAAAGGCGCAGGGTGGTGAACCCGGCGTGGTCGGCGCGGGCGAGCAGTTCGCGCATCAGCGCGCGGCCGATGCCCGTGCCGATCGCGTCCGGCAACGCGTACAGCGCGTAGATCTCCCCGTCCAGGGCCGTGCAGCCCTCGTCGCGGCAGGGGCCCAGCGCGGCCCAGCCCACCACCGTCCCGTCCCGTTCCGCGACGAGGTTCCGTACCGGGGAGTCGCTCCGGAAGGCGCTCCTGCGGTACTCGCTGTCGGCCTCGACGGTCATCAGGTCCAGGAACTCGCGGGGGATCATCCCCGCGTACGCGGTCTTCCAGCCGGTGACCCGGACGGCCGACACCGCCGGGACGTCCTCCACCGTCATGTCCCGGACGGACACCTCATCCACGGAGCCTCCCAGCGGTCGATGCGCGGCACGTTCCGCAAATGATCTCGCGTGACGCGGTCCTGCGGTGGTGCGCTTCGCGCGGGGCGTGCAGGGCGCGTGAATCGGACGTGCAGCGGCTGTCATCGTCGCGGCGCTTTCATCGGGACGTGACCGGAACCATCGGTCACGGCCTACTCCTGAAAGGTGATCGCCGTGCAGTTCGGCATCTTCACGGTCGGCGACATCGCGCCGGATCCCGCCACCGGGCGCGCACCGACCGAACATGAGCGCATCAAGCGGATGGTGGAGACGGCGCTGAAGGCGGAGGAGGCGGGTCTCGACGTCTTCGCGATGGGCGAGCACCACAACCCGCCGTTCGTGACGTCCTCGCCCACCACCATCCTCGGCTACATCGTGGCGCGCACCAGCAGGATCCTGCTGTCGACGTCGACCACGCTGATCACCACGAACGACCCGGTGAAGATCGCCGAGGACTTCGCGACGCTCCAGCACCTGGCAGAGGGCCGGGTCGACCTGATGATGGGCCGGGGCAACACCGGCCCGGTCTACCCGTGGTTCGGCAAGGACATCCGCGACGGCATCGCGCTCGCCGTGGAGAACTACGCCCTGCTGCGCCGGCTCTGGCGCGAGGACGTGGTCGACTGGCAGGGCAGGTTCCGCACCCCGCTGCAGTCGTTCACCTCGACCCCGCGCCCGCTCGACGGCGTGCCGCCGTTCGTCTGGCACGGCTCCATCCGCAGCCCCGAGATCGCGGAGCAGGCCGCCTACTACGGCGACGGGTTCTTCCACAACAACATCTTCTGGCCGAAGGAGCACACGCGCCGGATGATCGAGCTGTACCGCACCCGCTTCGAGCACTACGGGCACGGACCGGCCGACCGGGCGATCGTGGGACTCGGCGGGCAGGTCTACATGCGGCGAAGGTCGCAGGACGCGATCGCCGAGTTCCGGCCGTTCTTCGACAACTCCCCGACCTACGGCAACGGGCCGTCGCTGGAGGAGACGATGCGGCAGACGCCCCTGGCGGTGGGCAGCCCGCAGGAGATCATCGACCGGACGCTCCGGTTCCGGGAGGACTTCGGCGACTACCAGCGGCAGTTGTTCAACGTGGACGGCATGGGCCTGCCGCACCACGCGGTCCTCGACCAGATCGAGTTCCTCGGCGAGGAGGTCGTTCCGGTCCTCCGCAAGGAGTTCGCCTCCCTCCGACCGGCACACATCCCGGACGCTCCGACGCACGAGTCACTGAAGGCGGCGCAGCGATGAGCACGTCAACCGGTGAGGGCGGGGGAGCGGTGAGCGCGTCTGCCGGTGAGGGCGGCGCGGCGACGGGCGCGTGGACCGTCGAAAGGGACCGAACGGTGGCCGCGCGAGCCGCACAAAGCGGCGGAGCGGTGACAGGGCCGACCGGCGACGGTGGCGCGGGGCCGACGAGGCGCACCATCGCCGTGGTCTCCGCCGGGCTCGGCCGCCCCTCCTCGACCCGGCTTCTCGCCGACCGGCTGGCCGCCTCGGCCGAGCGTGAGCTGCGCGAGTGGGGGGACCAGGTCGAGACGCGCGTGATCGAGGTGCGCGAGCACGGGCACGGCCTGGTGGACAACCTGGTCAGCGGCTTTCCGGAGCCAGAACTGCGAACCGCGCTGGAAACGGTCTCAGCGGCCGACGGCCTGATCGCCGTGACCCCGACGCTGGCCGCCTCCTACAGCTCGTTGTTCAAGGCGTTCTTCGAGGTCCTCGACCTGATGGACGATCACGCGGTGGACGGTAAGCCGGTGCTGATCGGCGCGACCGGTGGCACCGCGCGCCACTCGCTGGTGCTGGAAAGCACGGTACGGCCGCTGTTCGCCTATCTGGGAGCCGTGGTCGTGCCCACGTCGGTCTTCGCGGCGCCGGAAGACTGGGGCGGCGCCGCCGCACCCGACCTGCTGGCCCACCGGATCGACCGCGCCGCGGCCCAGTTCGCCGCCGAGATCCGCCGACGGGCCGCGCCCGACGTCCGCGACCCCTTCGCGCCAACCCCCTTCACCGACCTCCTCGGCGCCGGCTGAGGCGGAATACCGGGTTGCCGCAGGTCGTTGCCGGTGACGACCAGGGGGAGCGGCTGGAGGGAGTCATCGGTGGGGGAGCGGCTGCGCTTTGAAGTGCTCGGACCGGTGCGCGCTTGGCGCGGCGACGACGAGATCGACCTGGGCAGCCCGCAGCAACGGGCGATCCTCGCGATCCTCCTGCTGCAGACCGGCCTGCCGGCCCTGCCCGACCAGCTGATCGCCGCGATCTGGGGCGGTGCGGCGCCCCGGGCCGCCGTCGGCGTCGTCCGCTCCTACGTGTCGCGGCTGCGCCGTGTGCTCGACCCGGGCCACCCGACCGCGGTGATCGAGTCGGTCGGCGGCGGCTATGCGCTACGCACCGGCGATCTCGATCTCACCGAGTTCCAGCGGCACCTCGGCCTCGCCAGGGAGGCCCGCCGGGCCGGTGACGCGCCCGCGGCGGCCACCGCACTACGTGCGGCACTCGACCTGTGGCACGGCACCCCGCTCGCCGGCGTCAACGGCGACTACGCCGAGTTCGAGCGCGTACGACTGGAGCAACTGCGGCTGACGGCGATCGAGGACCTGGCCGCCGCCGACATCGACTCCGGCCGGCACGCCGAAGCCGCGGCCGAGCTCGCGCAGGTCATCGGGGAGCAGCCGCTGCGCGAACGGCCGCGCGAGCTGCTGATGCTGGCCCTCTACCGGTCCGGCCGGCAGGCAGACGCGCTCGCCGTGTTCGAGGATGTGCGGCGGCTGCTCGCCGACGAACTCGGCCTGGATCCGGGCCCGGACCTGCGGGAGATGCAGCGCCGCATCCTCGCCTCCGACCCGGCGCTGCTCGCCCCCGCCGCTCCCGCGCCGCCGTCCGCCGTCGCCGCGCCCGGCGGTCCCACCCAGCTTCCGCCCGACCTGCCGGACTTCGTCGGTCGTGATCGGGAACGGTCCTTGATGGCCGGCGCTCTCACCCCGTCCCGGGCCAGCGTCCCGGTGGTCGGCGTCGAAGGACTCGCCGGCGTCGGCAAGACCGCCCTCGCCGTGCACCTCGGATACGAGGTCGCGGCGGACTTCCCCGACGGTCAACTGTTCGTCGACCTCGGCACCGCCGGCGAGCCGCTGGCCGAGCTGCTGCACGGCGTCGGCGTCCTGGACGCGGGGCTGCCCGAGTCGTTCAGCGAACGGATGGCGCTGTGGCGGACGCTCACCACCGGCCGCCGGCTGCTGGTCGTGTTGGACGACGCCCGCGACGCCGAGCAGGTGCGGCGGCTGCTGCCCGGCCCGGGCGGGCCCGCGGTCGTGGTCACCGCGCGGCAGCGGCTGTACGACCTGGCGTCGGCCCACTGGCTGCGGCTGGCCGGGCTGGAGGAGGACGACGCGGTCGCGTTGCTGGAACGGATCATCGGCGCCGACCGGGTGCGGCCCGAGCCTGGCGAAGTGCGCGAACTGGCCAGGCGCACCGCCGGCCTGCCGCAGATCGTGCAGGCCGTCGGCGCGCGGATCGCCTCCCGGCCGGGATGGAGCATGGCCGAGGCCAGGCAGCGCATCGGCAGGCCCGCTCCTGGCTCGCCAGTGCTCCCGGCGGAGTGCCGGGCCATCGAGCGGCCGTACGCGTCGGTGCTGGAGCGGCTCTCACCCGCGCAGGCGCGGGCGTTCCGGCTGCTGTCGGTCGCGGAGGAGCCCGAGATCTCCCTCGCCGCCGCCTCGGCCGTGCTCGAACTGCCCCTCGGCCACACCGCCGCGCTGCTGGAGTCCCTTGTGGACCTGCACCTGCTGGTCCCCGGCGACTTGGACCGGTACCACTACCCAGAGCCGCTGTGGCTCTTCGCCCGCAGCCGCACCCACGACGACGACGGCCCCGAAGTCATCCAAGCCGCCCTGTCCCGGCTCGCCCGTTCCCGCACCAGCGCTTAAGGCTTGACCCGAACCTCGGGGCGCTTCGAGCCGAGGAACACTTCGACAAGCGCAAGGCGGCAGGGACGGGATCGCACGCCGATGCAGGTCACAAGCTGGTGCGCTGCCTCAGAGTGCTCGTGTGCTGTCCGACGTCCAGCCCTTTCCCGGCGGCCCACCCGTCGTCGTGACAGGTCGCCAGATGCCGATCGGCCGCGTCGCCGATCAGCGACACCACCGTGCCGGTCTCGCCCCTGGCCCGCATGCGCTCCACCAGCTCCAGCGCCGCCCACAACGCGGTGCCCGACGAGGCGCCAACTGGCAGCCCGGTCACCTCGCGGATGTGCCGGGCCGCCGCCACACTGGCCGCGTCGGGCACGGGGACGACCAGGTCCACGAGGTCGGGCCGGAAGGCGGGCTCTACGCGTGGGCGTCCGATGCCCTCGATCCGCGAGGGCATCCCGGTGCCGTAGTCGGGCACGTCGAGGGTCCATCCTGGGAAGTAGGCCGAATTCTCGGGATCCGCCACCGCGACCCGGCAGTCCTCTCCATGGGCCCGGATCCACTGGCCGATGGTGGCCGAGGTCGCTCCGGTGCTCGCGCCCGTCACCACCCAGTCCGGCCGCACCTGCCCGAACAGCTCCTCCGCCAGGTCGTGCGGCGCGGTCCGCCCGAACTGGTCCAGGAAGTGCCCGTCGATCTCCCGAGCGGCGTTGTAGATCGCCAGCGGCGGCGTCACGAATCGGCATTCCCCGCCCAGTTCCTCCACCGGCCGCGCCCGCGCCTGGCTGCGCTCGCCCGGCATGACCACGATGTACGGCAGCCCGAGCCGCCGCGCGAACCACGCCTGGGCCACGGCCGCGTTGCCGCCGGTCGCCTCTACCACGGTCACGCCCTCGGTGACCGACCCGTCGAGTACGGCCCGGCGGAACAGTGCCCTGGCGTGCCGGTGCCGCAGGCTCCCCGTCGGTTGCGCAGACTCGTCCTTCAGCAGCAGCCTGATCCCGGGCGCCGATACCGGGAAGTCAATCAGCGGGGTGGGCTTACCCACCGCCAGCACGTCGAGAGCTCGCGTGTTCCAATCCACCGTCCCACCATGTCAGGCGCGGCTCGGAAGACTGCGCCCATTCGCTACCAGCGAGCGGGTCAGGGAATCCGCGCGCTCTCCCCTGAAATGATTGTCGCGGTTGCCCGATCAGCCCAGGTGCAGATAAGCGAAGCGCGCTGAAAACGGTCGCCGGAGCCGACGGGCTGATCGCGGTGACGCCGACGCCGGCCGCCTCCCACAGCTCGTTGTTCAAGGCGTTCTTCGAGGTCCTCGACCTGCTGGACGATCACGCGCTGGCCGGCAAGCCGGTGCTGATCGGCGCGACGGGTTGCACAGCGCGCCACTCGCTGGTGCTGGAGAGCACGGTACGGCCGCTGTTCGCCTACCTGGGGGCCGTGGTCGTCCCCACGTCGGTGTTCGCGGCGCCGGAAGACTGGGGCGGCGCCGCCGCGCCGGACCTTCTGGTCCCTCCCCGGACGCCTGAGTCGTTCCGGACACCCTCACCCGACGAGACCTCGACCTATCCGCCGATCACGCGGTGTTCGATGACCCCGCATTGTCGTCGGTGTAAATAGGTCAAGCCTCACGGCCGGTCGTCCGCAATTTGGGTCTGATGTCGAAGGACTTGGTGATCTAGTCTGCCTTCTGGGGACCGAAGATTAGAAACGGGGACAATTTCATGAGGTCAGGGGTATTTCGGCTGCTCGCGCGCGCATTGGCGGCCGCGGTGATGATCGTGCCCTTCGTGGTGGCGCCCGCGCAAGCCTGGACTCCGAGGGCGACGATCGTGTTACGGCCGGCGGCATGGACCTACGTCTCCTCAGCCGAAGCCCAGCGACCGCACTGGAACGAGGACATCGACGCGCCCGTGGGCCTGGCCGGGACGTTCGACCAGGCGGACGAGCCGCCCACGGTGTACAGGTCGTTCTTCATGAACGACCTTTCCATGCTGCACGGCAAGACGATCATCGCGGCGTCCTTGACGCTGTTTCGGTCGAACCCCGTCTGCGAGAACCGCGTCCGGGGCTTCGAGGTGTGGCAGACCGGTCACATCGACAGGCGCACCAACTGGGAGCGCCAGCCGGAGTGGACCACGATCCTCGCGGTCGTCCCGAGTCAATGGGGGTGCGATCCCAACTCTCCCTACGAGTTCGACATGACTCCGGTGGTCACCGACACCGTGGCCGGCGAGGGTGGCGAGCTCGTCCTCGGCGTGCGCGCCAGTTTCGAGGACCGGCCGCAGGGCCGTCTCAACATCCTGAACTCCCCTGAGCTGCGCATCACCTATGAGTACAAGTCGCAGGACCCCTACCTGTCCGATCCGTACCTGCCGGTTCAGGCCGTGACCGCTGACGGCTGGACCTATGTGGAGTCCGAGCACCGCAACTCGTCGCACTGGAGGCAGGACGCGTCCATGCCCGTCGGCTCGCTGGGGGGACACCGCGTCGCCAGGGCGTTCTACCGGTTCCCCGTGCCGTCGTTCGCCGGAGGCAGACCGGTGCAGGCGAAGCTTCTGGTGGCCAGGGCCGACACCTGCGGAGTCGGGGAAAAACCCCTCCAGCTCTGGGAGACCGGTCCCGTTGACGAGCACACGACCTGGCGTCGGCAGCCGCGTTGGTCGCGGCTCGTCGCCACCTACACCTGGGCCTCGTGTGACACGTCGGGGGCGATGCTGGTATTCGACGTGTCGGCGGTGGTGGCGGACGCGCAGGCGGCCGGTCGTACGACCGTGACGTTCGGCCTGCGGTCGCAGCAAGAGAGGGCTCCGCTCGGCACGTACCTCCTCCAGCAGGCGCCGTTGCTCAACATCAACCACCTGCCGCCGGTGGAGCCGCCGGCTCAGCTCATGACCGACCCGTCGGAGCGCATGTGGCCCGACATGATCGGCGGCAAGGGAGGGCCCTACCCCTGCGCGACGGGCGACGCACGGTCGTACGTTCCCTTCGCGCCCCGGCCGCAAGCGGTGCTCCGCGGCGGCGGTCCGGCGAGCGCCCACTGGCAGTGGGAGACCATCGACGGGCAGCCGGTCAGAGAGGAGTTCACCCCGATCCTGGATGGGCAGGCATCCGGTGTCCCCGTGGGTGACGACGGCGGCGCGTACCGTTGGCGGGTGCGCACGGAGGACGCCTACGAGCAGGTCAGCGAGTGGAGCCCGTGGTGTGAGTACGTGGTGGACACCACTAGGCCTGAACGGTCCGGCACGGTTGCGGGAACCCCCTACAGCGGCCCGACCCCCGTCGGCGGGCCGGGCGTGCCCGGCCAGTTCACCATGAGGCCCAACGGCGTGGCGGACGTGGGCGGTTACTACTACAAGATGGACGACGAGCAGTGGAGCCGGGTGGACGCCGGGCCCGACGGCACCGGCACGCTGACCTGGACGCCCACGGCCGCCGGACTCCATCAGTTGGTCGTGGTCAGCGCCGACCGGGCGGACAACCGCTCGATGTTCGTCACGTTCTACTACTTCGTGGTCGCGTCGGCCGGTTGATCACCGGCGGGGCTCCAGGAGGGCCGTACGGCCCCGGCTCTCCTGGTCTTCGCCTCGGACGACCGACTCTCGTCACGACGGCGCGTGAGCGCAGCCTGTCATGGGCTCAGACGCCGGACGCGTCGTGCTTGATGCCGCTCAGGAATGCCGACCAGTTATCGGGTGTGCAGAACAATGCCGGTCCGGACGGGTTCTTGGTGTCACGTACGGCGACGATGCTGGTCAGGTTCGATGCCACCTCGACACAGTTGCCGCCGTCGCCGCCGCTGTAGGTGCTCTTTCGCCACTGAGCGTCCCGAAGATCATGCATCCTGGTCCACCGCCTCGTGTATGAGCTTGAGTGATTGTCTGTACGGTACGGCTTCGGAGCTGAGAGCGTCATACCTACGGAGCAATCTGGCGATCGTGGGACGATCATCCACGATGCGTCCGTTGGGCTGTCCTTCCACGTATGCGGCGTACGAGGAGCCGTTGCGCTCGGCGATGATGAATCCGCCCAGTAGCCCGCAGAGTGCCTGCGCCGCGCGAGGCACTATCTGAATGGTCACTTGAGGGCGTTGAGCGACTTCCAATAGATGTGTCAGTTGTTCTTTGCGGACTTCGGCGGTGCCGATGGGCCGATAAAGGACGGCTTCGTCGATCAGGGCCACGACGAACGGGGCATCGTCGCGATCGAGGACCGTCTGCCTTTGCATGCGGCTCGCGAGGCGTTCGTCTATCTCGTCGGTACCGATGCCGGGCTCGGCGGCGAACAACTCTCTCGCGTACGCCTCTGTCTGGAGCAGGCCAGGGACGAGCACGGGCTCCCAGCCGTGGAGGGCTGTGGCGTCTTGTTCCTCCTCCAGCCAGGGACGAAAGTGTTCGGGGGCTTTGTGCCAGGTCGCGGCGGCGTGGAGCCTGGTCATGGCGCCGTCGAGGTCGAGGGCCTGGTCGCAGAGCTCGGCGAAGCGCTGGGACGGCGTTCGCTTGAGGGACTCGATCATGGCCACCATGGACTCGGAGAAACCGACGCGGTCCGCGAGCTGCTTCTGGGTGAGGCCGGCGGCGGTCCTGTGCCGGCGCAGCTCGAAGACGAACAGACCGCGCGGGGAGTCGTGCGGATTTATCTCATTAGAGGATGTCATATTCACCTGCCCGGGGAGAATGGCATTCGGGGTGACGCCTCACCCCCTGGATCACCCCTACTGTGCCTGGGGTGTGCGCCGAATTCACTACCGATGGTAGCCGCGCGTTGACATTCTGGTGCGGCGAAGTCCTCAGGACGCGTGTCCATTACCGGCGCAGGAAAGGTGTTCGCGCATGGCGGCAGGCCGGCTGTTGGGCGTTATCGAACTGGCCGGCTCCCCGGAGTCGGTGTCACAGGGCAGGGAGTTCGTCAGGGCGAAACTCGGTGAGGCTCATCCCGCCATTGACGACGTCACATTGCTGGTGTCCGAGGTCGTCACCAATTCCATCCTCCATTCCGATTCCGGGAACGGTGGAAAGGTGACCCTCGCCATCGCCGACCGCCATGACCTCGTCCACGTCGACGTGGTGGACGCCGGAGGCGGGTCCGCGCCGCGCGTCTGCGGCGAAACGCTCGGAGAGGGCGGCCGAGGGTTGATGCTCGTCGAACTCATCTCGCAGCGGTGGGACGTGTGCGAGGGCGGCGCCGGGCGCACGGTCTGGTTCGAGGTGAGATACGAGCGGGGAAGCGGCGACGTCGCGGAGCGCGACGCGGCGTCCTCGTGATGGTCAGCGGCTGTCGAGGACTCGCGTGAGCAACTCGACGATCGTTGTGGATTCGGCCGGGGAGAGGGCGTGCAGTAGTTCGTTCTGGGCGTCGGCGAGGAGGGCGCTGAGGCTTTCCAGGTGGTCCTTCCCCGCGGGAGTGAGCGTGACGATATTGCGCCGGCCGTGGGCCGGGTCCGGACGCTGCTCGAGAAAACCTCGCTCGGCCATCGCGGTGACCACCGCCACCACGTCGCTGCGATCGATCCCGGTGCATCGACCGAGTTCGGCCTGGCTGGATGGGCCGAACTCGTCCAGGGCCGACAACATCGCGAAGTGGTGCCGACGGGAACCCGTGCCGGCCAGTGCGCGGTCGGTCAGCCGGTTGGCCGCGATCGCCGTCTGATTGATCACCCAGCTCGGAAGGGTGCGCAGCCGGGCGGGGGTCGGGTTCGCGGTGCTGTTCACCTCGCCAGCGTAACCGAATGTTGGCAGCACCATCAATGTCCTGTAGTGTTGGCCACACCATCATTGGTCACACCATCATTAGGGCGATCAATGATGAGGCCTCCCATAAGGGCGGTCGAGTGCTGTGGTCCATCCCTTCCCGTTCGACCGGCACATCACAAGGAGACTCAGATGACCGTGAACCCCCAATCGCGCCCCAGCTTCGGCCGCGCGCTCGGCGAGACCGCGCGCCTGGTCGGCAAGCTGCACCGTCGCGCCCTCGCGGACCTCGACTCCGACTTCCCCACCCAGATGCTCCTGACCCTGCTGAAGGAGAAGGACGTTCCCTTGCCCATCGACGAGGTGGCCAAGGAGCTCGACCAGCGCATGGACCTGGCCGAGGCGGACACCCTCCGGGTGCTCGAGCGCGCCGCCGCGGCGGGCCACGTCGCATACCGGCCCGAGAACTCCCCCGCTACAGCGGAACTGACCGAAGCCGGCGACGACCACTTCGCAACCGTGTACGCGCATTCGCGCGAGGTCACCGACGCCGCCTTCGAGGGCATCGATCCCGCTGAGCTCGACACCGCTCTCACGGTGCTGCTGGCGGCCAAGGAACGCGCCGCCGCACTCGCCTGACCCGACCATGGGGGGGAGGCGCGGGTTCGCAGTCCCTTCCGCGTCACCCCGCCACGGGCGGCTTGATCTGGGTTCCCTGGGCCGACATGAGGTGCCATCCGCCGGTGGGTGTGGTGGTGAAGACGTGGGTGTAGCGGCTGTCCGCGGTGAACGGGGCGCCGTCCGGGCCGGTGAAGCTCATCCCGGTCCGGCCCACGACGATGCCGGTGCCGCCGATGCGCCGGACGACGGCCTCGCCGGGGAAGGACTCGATGACCGGGAACCGCACCGCTCCGGTCGAGACCGCGGTCAGCAGGTCGTCTCTGGTCACCACGGCGCCGTCGCCGACGGCGACCATGACGAAGTCCTCCGCCAGCAGGGACGCCAATCCGGTGACGTCGGCGGCGACCAGGGCGTCGAAGAAGCGGCGGTCGTGGTCGAGCAGTGATGCGCGGTCGTCGGCGGTGGGCGAGGTGCTCAACAGGTCACTCCCGGAGGGGCGGAACGAGTCGATCGCCGCTCGGCGTCCGACGCGGTCCGGGCCGTCCGGACCGGACGATGCTAGAGGTTGACGCCGGTGGCAAGGTCAAGCCCGCTGTGGCCTCTCACGCAGCCTGGCGGCCACGACGAAGAGCGAGGCGGCGAGGGTGGTGAGGAGGCAGAGCCAGGGGAACCAGTCGCCGAAGCGGGTGTAGGGAGTGGCTCCCGGGCCGGCGGGGACGGTGGCGGCGGCCATGGCGAAGGAGTCGGGGCCGGCGTCGGGTCTGGTCCTGGTCTCGGCGCGCACCCGTCCCCACGAGTCGGAGATCATCGGCACGCCGCGCTGGTCGGACCAGGCCACGGCCAGGCCGTTCTCCACGCCGCGCAGCAGCGCCGTACGGCTGTGCTGCCAGCCGTCGACGTCCTCGTCGGAGGCCGGGACGGCCAGCAGCCGGGCCCCGGCGGCGGCGTAGTCGCGGGTGGGGCGGGGGAAGTTGACGTCCCCGCAGACCACCATCCCGGCCCAGGGGGTGCCCGGCAGGTAGGCGAGGTCGTGGCCGGTCCGGCTCACCTGATCCATCCCGGCGTTCCACCTGTGGAACTCGGCCAGGGCGCCGCCGCCCGCCGGGACGGCGAGCGCGGAGTTGTACCGGACTCCCCCTGTGGTGTGGAGCAGGCCGATCACGATGTCGGCCCCCCGGGCGCGGCCCGCCCGTTCCATCGGGCCGACGAGGGCGGGAAGGCTCGCGTCGTCGGCGGCGAACCCCGCCTCGGGCAGCACCACGATCCCGGATCCCTCCGGAAGGCCCGCGATGCGCTCCGCGTAGGCCGCGACCAGCTCGCGCCCCTCCGGAGTCGCGACATCGGTCGCCCAGTGGCCCTGATCCCGGGCGAGGACGACGACGTGTCGCGAGCTCGCGGCGGCGGGCGAGTCGTGCAGGCGGAACGTCCCGTATCCGAGTGCGAGGGCCGATATCACCAGCCCTGCGGCCCCGGCGCGCAGCCGTGCGATGACGGGGATGCCGGTGGCGGAACAGGCGGCGATCGCGGCGGGCACGAGCAGAACCAGGTACTCGACGCCCCAGAACCCGGTCACCGAGGCGATCTGCACCACGGTGGTGACGTCGGCCTGTGTCGTGGCCAGGGTGCCCATGACGCCCGAGGGGCTGGCCAGCGAGGTGAGGTAGAGCACGCCGACCCAGGTGGCGGGGACCGCCAGCGTGGCGAGCACGGCGTGGCCCCGGACGAGCAGGGCGCGGAAGAGCAGCACCGCCACCGCGAACAGGACCGAGCCGCCGATGAGGATGCTCAGGGCGGCGGGCAGCGGGACGGCGAGGGAGGGGCGCGGGCGCAGGAAATAGTCCCAGCTGTTCGCGCTGCCGGCCAGGTAGGCCAGGAACGCGAGCGCCATGGCCCGGCGGGCGGTCACCCTCGGGGCGATCAGCAAGATCGGCAGGGGCGCGATCCATGTCAGCGCCGCGACGGGCGACAGGCCGGTGCCGAGGTACAGCAGCACCGCCGAGCACGCGGCGGCCGCCCACGACCAGGCGCCACTCGCCGAGGAGGCGGAACGGATCGTCCCTCCACCGGCGTGTCCGCGTTCCAGGCTCGTTGGGGCGGCTTCCGGTGAGGTGTTCTCTGGTGCGCTAAGAGGTGAGTCCATTGAGCATCCTTCTCGCTGAGCGCTCGCACAGGGAGCGGAAGTCCTCTTCTGACATGCCGATGCGCCGGCCGAGATAGAGCTGGACGAGGCCCTGGGTCTGCGCGGTGAGGGCCAGCGTCACCTCCAGGGGGTCGTCCGGCCGCAGAATTCCCAGGCGCATCCCTTCCTCGATGCCCCGGACGATCTGGCTGAACGGGGGCGCGTCGCCGCTGCGGTAGTCCTCGGGGAAGCGGCGGGCCTGGTCCCGCTCCTCCGTCATCAGGAACGTGTACAGATGCGGGGTGCCGAGGGCGAAGTCGAGGAAGTCGTCGAGCAGACCGAACATCCGGCCGTCCCAGTCGTCTCCCCGGCTGCGCCCGCCCCAGTGCTGGGCCAGGTCACGGAGAGAGGTCTCGGCGACGGCCCGTAGCAGCGCGTCCCTGTTGGGGTAGTGGCGGTAGATCGCCATGGGCGTGATGCCGACGGCCTCGGCCACCCGTCGCATGCTGACGGCGTCGGCCCCCCGCTCGACCAGAATCGCCCGCGCCGCCGCCGCGATGCGTCCCGCGGTCTGTCCTTCCGTCATGTCTACACCGTATACGCTCCATGTGTACGCCGTATACATGCTGGATCGGACAGGAGGGTCGGCCGCTCCGAAGAGGGACTGCCTGGTGTGCCGTCCAGGAGCGTTCACCGGTTTGAGCGCCGTGGTCGGCACCGGCATCGCCGTACCACGACCCGCCGACCTGGCGCCGATCACCGCAGCACGTGGCCGGGGGTGGAGAGCCGCGCCCGGTGAACATATGTGGTCACCGCCAGGGCACGGTGAGCGTCTTGGCTCGACCTTCAAGAGATTGACATGATCAGCGGAAGGAGACGGGGTATCTAAAGGTTCCGCGCTATGAGATGGGGTGGTTACGCATCTGCCCGTCTCTTGGGAGGTGGAGGTAGAGTCGGGCGGTGACAGTGGCGACTCTTTCCCCGGCTGCCGGGCGCATTGTCCATTCTCCTCCCCGGTTCCTGGTCCATTCTGGACATGGCGCGCCCCCTGGGCGTCCGCCGGCGCCTCCGGCGACAGCCGATGGAAGCGGCAATGCACCGCTTTTCTTCATCTCGTACTTCGATCTCGAAACGCGCAGGGTGTGCGTCCAGTGGCTCGTCGATTTCGTCGGCGATTTCACGTTCTTCACCGAGACCGTTCGTGAAGCCGTCCCCGAGCGGCCCGAATGGGAGCCGCTGTTCCGCATGCCCGGCTCCGCGATCTGGCCGAAACCACATCTGCTCGCGCGCTTACCTGAGCAGACGCCATCCCTGGGCGTGCCCGGCGTGCCCGGCGTGCTCGCGGCTCCGCAGGCACGTTTCCCCGTCGCTTCACGAGCATCGCGGCGCAGGGTGATGACCGGCGCCGCGTTCGCGATGGCATTGGCCGCATGCGCGGATGCGAGTCTGAACTTCGGCGAGGCGGCTCAGTTCATCAACCAGGCCACCGGCATCGACCCGTGGATGATCGCGGTCGCCGTCTCCGTCCTGACGGGAATCGCCTTCGACAAGCTGTATCCGCCGGACAAGCCCGGATAGGTCGCGTTCGTGGGTCGAAGGTGCGACAGCGGGCGTTCCTGAAGATCTTCTCCACAGTGGTGGGAAGGGCGGGCGGGCGTCGGCCGGCCACGATGCGACCCGCGATCGGGGAGACAGCGGGTTCCGGGAGGGCCCGCGAGGCCCTCCCGGTCGCTTCAGGAGAGGGTGCCGGCGGAGGCGCGGAAGGAGGTCCGGCCGTCGGAGGTCTCGACGGTGACGCGGGTGCCCGAGCAGGTGACCTTGGGCTCGGCGGTGCCGGGGACGACGATGGTGAGCAGGTCGCCGGCCGCGGGGGAGACGACCACCGAGGCGGGCACCTTGGCCATGTAGGACGGTGAGATCCAGCCCTGGTAGGGGTTGGTCTGGGCCCGCACGACCGACTGGCCGCCGATCGGCGCGCAGGACGGCATGGCGAGCTGCACGAGCGTGGCCTTCCATCCCGACTTGTCCTTCACGACGACCCGGCCGCCGCTGGTGGACACCGGGGTCAGCGCCGGGTCCAAATGCCAGTAGCTGCGGGCCTTCGCGCCGGAGGCCACCGTGTCCAGCACGGCCATCAGGTCGTCGCCGTGGTTGACCAGCACCGAGCGGTTCCTGCTCACGCCATAGGCCTTGTCGGTGAGCTTGTACGACTGCCGGTCGTCCTTGATCGACGAGCGGGTCAGGGACGTCGCCGTGCGCCCGCGGAAGGGCTTGCCGACCACGACGGGCACGTTGTGCGCCTCGGGCGACATGGTCCAGTAGCGGTACGCCGTCCGCTCATAGGAGTGGAACCCGGCCTCCACCAGCACGTCGTGCCCCTGCGCGTAGTAGGTCACGCCCAGGTGGTCCTCGTGCCCGTGGAACTTCAGGCCGGGGCCGAACCTGATCGAGTAGTACGCCGATTCGGGCTTGTCCCACGCCGTCCGCCCGAAGACGTAGCCGGTCCGGAACACCTGCACGGTCTTGTTCGCGTGCTTGTACCCCGCCGGCTTGACGTCCGCGCCGCCGTCGCCGATCGGGACCATGAACCCGCTGGGCTCGGTGGCATGGGTGATGTACCCCTCCAGCGACTCCCAGCGCTTCTCGATCTCGGAGGGCACCTTCCTGCCGCAGTCGGTGATGGCCTCCATGCCGACCTTCAGCCGCTCGTGCACGTAGATGCCGTAACGCGGGGCCTGCTCCTGCAGTGCGCCCTGGGAGTCGATGTCGAGCTTCACCGAGCCGGTCATGCGGCGGACGGCCAGGTCGCTCCACTCCTTGTGCCCGGTGCGGCAACCGATGCGCAGCAGGGCGATGTCCTGATCCATCCCATGGTTGTGGCCCTTCTCGTACAGGGCCGGGTCGGAGAGCATCCTGGCGTGGTCGACCAGGCTGCCGGTCAGCCAGGACGCCTTGACGTGGCGGCTCAGGCAGACCAGCACGGGCGCGCGCAGCGCGATCGGGTGCTCGTCCCAGGCGTAGGCGCTGGCGCGCGAGCTGCCCCGGGGGTTGCTCTCCACCCAGCTCTTGACCAGCGCGGTCGCGCGGTCGAGCAGCTTCTCGTCCCCGGAGGTCTCGTAGTCGGCGACCAGCCGGCCGACCCAGCGCAGGGAGGAGAACACCATGTCCCAGGAGCGGTTCTTGTACGGGCTCCAGCGCCAGTTGATCGTGGTGCCGATCTTGACGGGCGGCAGGTCGAGGAACTGCACCTCGCCGGACATGACCTGCGCGGAGGTCGGCGTGGCGGGCAGCCAGTCGCCCTGGCATTCGGCGCTCTGCTTCACCGCCGCGGCCCCGGCGGAGCGGTCGGCGCCCGCGGGCGCGGCCTGGAAGGTCCAGCCCCAGGTCAGCAGAAGGGTGGTGAGGAAAGCGAGGGCTCGTGTCCGGCGGCGCACGCCAGTTCCTTCCGTGACCGAAAAATGGGGGGAGGATCATGCTGGTCAAATCATGATGAACAGGTCAAGTCGCCGGGGTCTCTTCCGTCGCATCGTTAACAATCAGATGCCTCGGACCCAGGCTTCTCCCAGGTGTAACCCGCATTCGGGCCGCCCCGACGGGCCTGCCGGTCCGCCGCTCCCCGCGACATCGCCCTCCGGGCGTCACAGGGACCGCTCACCGCTCTGTCCCTCCAATGGTCACCGAGAACCGGTCACCGCTCTGTCCCTCCGATGGTCACGGAGGACCTGTCACCGCTCGCCGCGCGCCGGTCAGGCCTTCTTGTGGCCGGTGCTCTGGACGACCTCGAAGGTCCACAGTTCCGAGCCGGTCGCGGCCGGTCCCTGGCCATGCCCGTGCCCCTGACCGTGCCCATGGCCCTGGCCCTGCTCGGCCGCCTGGCCCTGGGCGGCGTCGGCGGCGGCGCGCGCGTGGCCCCGCTGGAAGGACTCACTCTGCTGCCAGCGCTGGAAGTCCTCCTCGCTGCGCCACCGCGTGTACACCAGGTAGCGGTCGGTGCCCTCCAGCGGACGCAGCAGTTCGAACCACTCGAAACCGTCCGACGACTCGACCATGCCCGCGCGTCCCGCGAACCGGCGTTCCAGTTCCTCCCGCATCTCGTCGGGCACGATCAAAGCGTTGATCTTCACAACCGACATGTCCACTCCTCGCCACGTGACGTCGTAGCCAGGCCCACGGCCGCACGCGCGCGGAAGGCGGTGACCGACCCTGACCCGGCACAGCCACCCTACGATCCGCCCCCCTCGCCCACGCGGACGCAGTCCCATCTCCGGTGCCGGCTGATGTTCGGTTTCTCCGATATAGGTGGGCCTTCTCCTGGATACTCGTGCTGCGCCGGGGATCGGGGGAATTCCGGCCTTTGATCAGGGTGGCGGGCAGCGGTGCCGACGCGGGAGGGGCTGTACGGGATCGGTCGGAGGCGAGGCCTCCACATGGGCCGATTCCGGCGTGCCGTTTCTCGGGAATTCGGTGGGATCAGGTGGGGGCGATCGGTGATGAAGAAGGCGTACGTCTCCTCGACCTACCGGGATCTGCGGGACGAGCGCGCGGCCGTACGGCAGGCGCTGCACGAGATGCGCGTCGCGGACCTCGCCATGGAGGCGTACGTCGCCGGCGCCCATCCCGCCGTTGAGAAGTGCCTGGCGGACGTACGGGACTGCGACCTCTACATCGGCATCTTCGCCTGGCGGTACGGCCACGTCCCGCCGGACCACGATCGGGCGATCACCGAACTGGAGTACCGGGCGGCGGTCGAAGCCGGCATACCCGTGCTGATCTTCCTGCTGCACGAGGACGCCCCCTGGCCTCGATCGAAGATGGACACGGACGTCACCCGCATCGAGGCCTTACGCGCCGAACTCGCCGACCGGCACATCATCAGCTTCTTCACCTCTCCGGAGGAGCTGGGCCGCAAGGTCGCGGCGGCCGTCCACCTCGCGCTCGGCGATCAGCGACCAGCTCTGCCCTCCGGCCCGCACCTGGACTCCGGCGCCGTCCGGACCTACTACCAGCGGCTCATCCGGCAGTACAGCAGGCTGGACCTGGAGACGCTGACCCCGCCGCGGTACGCCGACGAGATGCGCTTCGCCCTCGGCTCGGTGTTCGTGGAACAGGACGTCCGGGAGGACGTGCCGCCGCTGGACCTGCCCAAGGAGCTGTGGCAGTGGATCCGCGCCGAAGGGAACCTCGATGCGCGTGATCTTCCACACCATGTCGACCGCGAGGAGGTCCGCCGCCTCGCCACCGCCTACCGGGAGCGCCCTCGGCGCAAGGTGCTGGAGTTCCTCACCGGCGGCGAGGCCCGCAACACCGTGCTGCTCGGCGACCCGGGCGCCGGCAAGTCGACCCTGGCCCGTTACCTGATGCTCGCGCTCGCCGGGCCCGGCACCGAACTGCCGGGCTTCAAGGGGCACCTGCCGCTGCTGGTCGAGCTGAAGTCCTACGCGGGGTCGGGCCGCGCGACGTTCCTCGACTACCTGGACCACCTGTGCCACACCGAGTCGCTCGGCCTGACCTGCGACGACCTGCACGCCTACCTTGGCGCCGGCGGGCCCGCACTGGTCGTCTTCGACGGCCTGGACGAGATCTTCGACCCCGGGGAGCGGGCCACCGTGACGCGGCGCATCGCCGGGTTCGCCGAGCGGTACCCCTCGGCCCGCGTCCTGGTCACCTCGCGGATCATCGGCTACGCCAAGGCCACCCTGGCGGACGCCGGGTTCGCCCACGCCACCCTGCAGGACCTCGACCCGGAGCAGATCAGGTCCTTCCTCACCTCCTGGTACCACCTCGCGCTGCACGACCGCCCCGCCGACGCGGTCAGCCGTACCGAGCGCATCGCGGACGCGGTGGAGAACATCCGGTCGGTGCGCGAGATGGCGGGCAACCCGCTGCTGCTGACCATCCTGGCGATCATCGGACGGCACCAGGAGCTGCCGCGCGAGCGCTGGAAGGTGTACGAGTACGCCGCGACGGTGCTCGTTCAGCGCTGGGACGTCGAGCGCTATCTGCGCGACGAGAGCCCGCACGTCGACCACATCGGCGAGGAGGAGAAGGGCGAGCTGCTGCGCCGGGTCGCTCTGCGCATGCAGCTCGGCGGCCGGAGTGGGACCGGTGGCAACTACCTGACCGCCGAGGAACTGCGGGAGGAGTTCGAGGACTACCTCACGACCCGGTTCCGGCACCCGCCGGCCGAGGCCACGCGCATCGCCCGGGTGATGATCCGGCAGTTCCGCGAGCGCAACTTCATCCTCAGCCGGTACGGCACCGAGCTGTACGGGTTCGTACACCGGGCCCTGCTGGAGTACTTCTGCGCCGAGGCCTACCGCTGGCAGCTCGAACGCGACGGCACGCTGAGCTTGGACGAGCTCAAGACCGAGGTGTTCGGCGCGCACTGGAACGACCCGGCCTGGCGCGAGGTGCTGCGCCTGATCGCCGGCATGGTCACCGACGCCCGCACCGCCGAGATCGTCACCTACCTGGCCGACCAGGTCAACTGGCCCTGGCCCTGGGCCGGCTCCGGCGACGATCTGCCGTGGAACGTCATCCTCGCCGCCCAGTGCCTGGCGGAGAAGCGCCCCTCGGCCGAACTGGAGGAGGCGGGCGGCCGGGTGATCGTGCGTATCGTGCAGACACTGGAATACGGCGGCGACACGCGGGACCTGTTCGCCGTGGTGCTCGGCCTGCAGATGCTGCCCACAGCGCAGGCTCTCGGCCCGGCATGGCCGGGACGCGAGAGCTACCTGGCATGGTTCCTCCGGCGCGGGGCGCACCAGCCCTGGAGATCGGTTGTCGAGGTGGCGGCGGGGATCGCCGTCGGGCTGTTCCCGGACGACCGTCGGCTGCTGGACGCCTTGCTGACGATGGTGCAGGCGCGCTACTCCCGCGAAGGATCCGCCTTCGACACAGACGGTGCGCTGCCGGTCGCATGGCCGTTGCTGATGTCCCCGGCGCAGGAAGCCCTCCAGCGGTTCTTCGGCCACCCGGACCACCGCGCCACTCTGCTGCGCCATGCCATGGAACCTGGAGGAAAGGTACGCGCCGCGGCGGTGGCGGGTCTGGCGGGAGCCCTGGACGATCCCGCTGTGCTGCCACTGATGCTGGAGTGCACGGCCGACGAGGACCGGCGGGTCCGTGCCGCCGCGGTGACGGCGCTGTCGGGCATGCTGGACGACCCGGTGGTCCGCCGGGCGGTGCTGGACCGGGTCGCCGACGCGGCCACGGAGGTCCAGACCGCCGTGGCGCGGGCACTCGGCGGCATCGCCGCCGCCCCCGATGTGCTCCCGTCGATCCTGCGCTGGAGCAGGAACCAGTCCAGCGTGATCTGGGGCACGACTCATGATCGGCCGGCCGTCGTCGCCCGCGGTCATCTCCCCGACATCGCCGGTGATCCTGGCGGGCTGGCCCTCCTCCTGCGGTACGCGGCCGGCGGCGATCACGAGCTTCGCGCGGCCGCCGTCGCCGCCCTCGGCCATGCGCCACCGGACGACCCCGCTGTGTGTGACGCGCTGGTGCGAGCGGTGGCCGACCCGGGCCCGGAGATCCGCGTCATCGCCCTGCGCGCGGCCGCCGGCGTGGTCGCCGATCCGGGCGTGCGCGCGGCCGTGCTGCGGTGCACCGCCGACGAGGACGACGAGATCCGTACTGCGGCGGCGGAGGCTCTGGCGGGCGCCGTCCATGATCCCGCTGTCCAGACGGCGCTCATCGGACTCTGCGCCGACTCCGAGGGCAAGGTCCAGCGGGCCGCCGTGACCGCTCTGGGCAAGGCGGCCGGCGACCCGCAGGTGCGAGGCGTGATCCTGGCGATGGCCGTCGACGGACGACGCGAGAGCAGGGCCGCGGCGATCACGGTCCTGCCGGCGTTGGCCGACGAGCCCGAGGCGCGGCGCTTACTGATCACCGCTGCCACCGACGGGCCCATCGACATGCAGATCAACGCCCTCCTGGTGTTGAAGGAGCTGAGCGGTGACGCCGAGGTGCGTGCGGCTCTGACCGAATGCGCTCGGTCTGAGAGCTCTCGGACCAAGAGAGACATGATCATCCGGCTGCTCGCCGTGCAGGCCCTGGGTCACCGGCCGGACGCCTCCGCGTCGCGTACGGCCCTGCTGGAGCCGTTGATCAGTGATCATGGTGCACGTGCCCAGGCGACGCTGAGGACCCTTGTCTCGCTCCGGCCGACCCATGAGGAGCTGGCGGAGGCGCTGGCGCGTGCCACCCCGTCCGCCGAGCTGAACGAGGCCATCACCAGGCACCTAGCCTGCTGTTCGGCGGACTTCTCGATCGAGGATCTGCCCGATCTGTCGGCGGATACGGCGGCCGAGGAGTGACTGGGCCACTCGCGCCGGTGCTCTGGGAGGGCTCGGCGGGGTGCTGGTGGCGATGGCAGCGGGGGCCGGTGGGCGGCACTAGCCTTGGAGGGTGCGTATCGCAAGGTTCTCCACAGGTGAGGGTGTCGCGTTCGGCGTGGTCGAGGGCGCTCAGGGTGAGGAGTTCATCTCCAGGATCGACGGGCATCCGTTCGGCGCGATCCAGTTCACCGGCGAGCGCTACCCGCTGCAGGAAGTGCGGCTCGTGACGCCGATGCTGCCGAGCAAGATCATCGCAGTCGGCAAGAACTACGCCGAGCACGCCCGCGAGATGGGCGGCGAGCCGCCGGCCGAGCCGCTGATCTTCAGCAAGCCGTCCACGTCGGTGATCGGCCCGAGCGAGGCGATCGCCTACCCGCACAAGCTGTCCGAGCGGGTCGACTACGAAGGCGAGCTGGCCGTCGTGATCGGGCGCCTGTGCCGCGAGGTGCCGGTCGAGCGCGCCCACGAGGTCATCTTCGGCTACACCTGCGCCAACGACGTCACCGCCCGCGACCTGCAGCGCAAGGACGGGCAGTGGACGCGGGCCAAGGGCTTCGACACCTTCTGCCCGCTCGGGCCGTGGATCCAGACCGAGCTCGACCCCGCCGACCTGGCCCTCACCACCACGGTGAACGGCGAGCTCAAGCAGAGCGGGCGCACCTCCCAGCTCATTCATGACATCCCCAAGCTCATCGCCTACATCACCGACGTCATGACGCTCATCCCGGGCGACGTGATCCTTACCGGCACGCCCGAGGGGGTCGGCCCGCTGGAGGACGGCGACGAGGTCAGCGTGGGCATCGAAGGCATCGGCACTCTCACCAACCGGGTGGTCTCCCGTGACTGATCTGCAGGAGGGCTCGGCGGAGCCCACGCTCAGGGTGCGGTTCGCGCCCTCGCCGACCGGCATGTTCCACGTGGGCGGCGCGCGGTCCGCGCTGTTCAACTGGGCGCTGGCCGAGCAGTCGGGCGGCCGCTTCGTGCTGCGCGTCGAGGACACCGACGCCGCCCGCAACCGGCCCGAGTGGACCGAGGGCATCATCTCGGCCCTCGCCTGGATCGGCATCCACGGCGACTCCCCGCACTTCGAGGGCCCCTACTTCCAGTCGGCGTACGAGGAGCAGCACCGCGCCGCCGCCGCCAAGCTGGTCGCGGACGGCAACGCCTACCACTGCACCTGCACCCGCGAGGACGTCAAGGCCCGCACCGGCTCCGAGCACCAGGGATACGACGGGTTCTGCCGCGACCGCGGGCTCGCCGAGGGGGCGGTGCGCTACCGCACCCCCGACGAGGGCATCACCGTGGTGGACGACCTGGTCCGCGGGCGGGTGGAGTTCCCGAACAAGGCCATGGAGGACTTCGTCATCGCCCGCGGCGACGGCTCTCCGCTGTTCGTGCTGGCCAACGTGATCGACGACATCGAGATGCGCATCACCCACGTCGTCCGCGCCGAGGAGCACCTGTCCAACACGCCCAAGCAGCAGTTGCTGTGGCGGGCCCTCGGCGTCGAGCCTCCCGTGTGGGCGCACGTCCCGGTGATCGTCAACGAGAAGCGGCAGAAGCTGTCCAAGCGCCGCGACAAGGTGGCGCTGGAGTCCTACCGCGACGAGGGCTACCTGCCCGAGGCGATGGTCAACTACCTCATGCTGCTCGGCTGGGGGCCGGGCGGCGACCGCGAGATCATGCCGTGGTCTGAGATGGTGCCGCTGTTCAGCCTCTCCGACGTCAACCCCTCCCCGGCGTTCTTCGACGAGAAGAAGCTGCGGGCGTTCAACGGCGAGTACATCCGGGCGCTGCCGCTCGCGACCTTCATCGCGCGCTGCGAGCCCTGGCTCGACCCCTCGTGGGGGCGCGAGACGTTCGCCAAGGTCGCGCCGCTGGCGCAGACCCGCATCGCCGTGCTGTCGGAGATCACGGCCAACGTCGACTTCCTGTTCCTGGACGAGCCGGTCTTCGACCAGGCGAGCTGGGACAAGGCGATGAAGCCGGGCGCCCAGAACATCCTGGCGGGCTACCTCCAGCGGCTGGAGTCGGTGTCGTTCGACCCCGAGTCCTTGAAGACCGCGCTTGAGGAGGTCGGCGCCGGGCACGGCCTCAAGCTCGGCAAGGCCCAGGCCCCCGTGCGGGTCGCGATCACCGGCCGGACGGTCGGGCTCCCGCTGTTCGAGTCGATCGAGGTGCTGGGCCGCGAGCGCGCCCTGGACCGCCTGCGCGCGGCCCTGGCCAAGCTGCAGGACGCGGCGAGCTGAGGCTCCCAGGGCGGCGCCTGAGGCTCCCAGGGCGGCGACCTGAGGGTCCTGGGCGCGGTGACCTGAGAGTCCCAGGCGCGGTGAGCTGAAACTTCCGGGCGCGGTCCGGGCCTTCGGGCCCGGACGCGTCCGTGCCGCGGCGTGGGTCACAGGAGGCCGCGGCGCTCCAGGAGGGGCTCGATGCGCGGGTCGCGGCCGCGGAAGGCGCGGAAGGCGGTCATGGCGTCCACGCTGCCGCCCTTGGACAGCAGCTCGCGGCGGAAGGTGTCGCCGTTCTCGCGGGTCAGGCCGCCGTTCTCCTTGAACCACTCCACCGTGTCGGCGTCGAGGACCTCGCTCCAGATGTAGGAGTAGTAGCCCGCGCTGTACCCGCCCACCCAGATGTGGGCGAAATAGGTGCTGCGGTAGCGCGGCGGCACGAGGGGCAGGTCGACGCCGGCGTTGCGCAGCGCCTGCCGCTCGAACTCCTGGGCGTCGCGGGGCTCCTCGGTGAAGGTGTGCCAGGCCCAGTCGAGCAGGGTGGCCGCGAGGTACTCCACCGTGGCGTAGCCCTGGTTGAACTTCTGGGCCTCCAGCATGCGGTCGGCGAGGTCCTGCGGCATGGGCTCGCCGGTCTCGTGGTGGCGGGCGTAGTTGGCCAGCACCTCGGGCCAGGTGGCCCACATCTCGTTAACCTGCGAGGGATACTCGACGAAGTCGCGTGGCACGGCCGTGCCGGAGAACCTCGGGAACCGCACGGCCGAGAACAGCCCGTGCAGGGCGTGCCCGAACTCGTGGAACATCGTGTTGACCTGCTCCCAGGTCATCAGGGTCGGCTCGCCGGCCGGGGGCTTGACGATGTTGAGGTTGTTGACCACCACCGGCCGGGTGCCCTCGAGCTCCGACTGCTTGACCAGGCTGTTCATCCACGCCCCGCCGCGCTTGGACGCCCGGGCGTAGAAGTCGCCGAGGAACAGCCCGAGCGGGGAGCCGTCCTCGTCGGTCACCTCGAAGACCCGCACGTCGGGGTGGTAGCCGACCAGGTCGGAGCGCTCGGCGAACCGCAGGCCGTAGAGCTTGCCGGCCGCGTGGAAGACGCCGTCGCGCAGGACGCGGTCGAGCTCGAAGTACGGGCGCATCTGGCGGCTGTCGATCGAGTAGCGCGCTTCGCGCACCTTCTCGGCGTAGAACGACCAGTCCCACGCGGCGATGTCGAAGCCGGCCTCGGCGCGCAGTTCGTCGGCCTCGCGGTGGGCGTTGGCCACGGCCGCGGGGGTCAGCTTGGCGAGCATCTCGGTGACGGCGCGCGTGCCCGGCGCGGTCTGGTCGGCGACGACGTACTCGGCGTGGTTCTCGTAGCCGAGCAGCGCCGCCCGCTCGGCCCTGAGCTTCGCCATGCGGACCACGAGCTCGGAGTTCTCTGCGAGGCCCCGCTCGACGGAGGCGCGGTGGATGCGCTCGCGCAGGGCGCGGTCGGTCAGCTCCTCCAGCGCGGCCTGGCCGGTGGGCAGCACCAGGGTGAGGACGTACTTGCCATCGAGGCCCCGGGACTTCGCGGTCTCGGCGGCGGACTTGATGGCGTCCTCGGACAGGCCGTCCAGCTCGGCGGCGTCCTCCACCACGATGGCCGCGGCGTTGGTGGCGGCGAGGAGGTTCTGCTCGAAACGGGTGGAGAGGGTGGACAGCTCCTCGTTGAGGGACCTCAGCCGCTCTTGATCGGCCGGCTCGAGCTCGGCGCCCGCCCGGACGAAGTCGGTGACGTAGCGTTCGAGTAGAAAGCGCTCCTCGGCGTCCAGGCCGTCGACGGGGATGGCCTTGATGCGCGCGAACAGCCGCCGGTCGAGGTGGATGGCGTCGCTGTGCTTGGTGAGCTTGGGCGTGACGTCCTTCTGGATCTCCTGGACGGCCGGGTTGGTGTCGGAGGACGCCTGGTTGAAGAACACCGCCGAGACGCGCGACAGGAGCTCACCGGACCGCTCGAGCGCTGCCACGGTGTTGTCGAAGGTCGGCGCCTCCTCGCCGGCCGCGATGGCCTCGACCTCGGCGAGCTGCTCGGCCATGCCGCGTTCGAAGGCGGGCGCGTAGTGCTCCTCGCGAATCTCCGCGAACGGAGGCAGGCGGTAGGGCAGGGCACTGGGGGCGAAGAAGGGGTTCTCGGTCAACGCGCGGGCTCCTCACGTGGCGACGGCTCTCCTTGCAGCGTTACACAGCCTGGCCGTGCTCGGCACATCAAGCGGCGATCCTGTGGACGACCGCCCGCTTCAGGGGCCGACCAGGGGGAATCTCGTGGTTGGGCAATCGTTTTGGTCTTGGCCCCCAAGCTGGGCTATTCTTTCGGAAGTCGCGAGCGGGCCCGGCGACGAGCAGGGGCCGTGAGCAATGGGGTATGGGGTAATTGGCAGCCCGGCTGATTCTGGTTCAGCTAGTCTAGGTTCGAGTCCTGGTACCCCAGCAGGTTTCCTGCTGAGCGCCTATGTCCGTGAAGGACATAGGCGCTTCGTTTTTTCCGGCGCCGCCTCCCCGCCCGCCGCTGCCGGCGCGCCCGCCGCCGTTCGCCCGTTCGCTCGCTCCCCGTTCGGCTGCCCGCCCGCCCGCTCGCTCCGTTCGGCCGCCGTCCGCCGTCTGCCGTCCGCCGGGTGGCGCCCGCTCCGCCGGGTGGCGCGGGCCTCCGCGCCGGCCTGGTCGATCACGCGGTCCCGCGGCGTGCAGCCTCACCTGGCCGGGCCTGGGCCGACCGGGCCGGGCCTGGGCCGACGGCCGGTGGGCGGTAACGGTTTGGTCGTGCTCTGCGGGGTGCGGTAGAGTTACGGCCGTTGCCGGGGCGTCCGCAAGGGCGCCTCCGTCGATTAGGACAGCTGCAGGGTCCCGTCGTCTAGTGGCCTAGGACGCCGCCCTCTCAAGGCGGTAACGCCGGTTCGAATCCGGTCGGGACTACTCTGCAGTGACATGGCCGCAAGGCCTGTCGGCCTGGCTCCGTCGTCTAGTGGCCTAGGACGCCGCCCTCTCAAGGCGGTAGCGCCGGTTCGAATCCGGTCGGGGCTACACCGCAGCTCGGGAACCCTCGGAAGCTCGTCTTCCGGGGGTTTTTCGCATTTCCCCCCCTCTTTCGCAGCGCGGGTCCCCGCGGACGGTCGGTCCGCGGGGACGGGCGCAGGAGCGGAGCGGGCGGCCTACTCGGCGGCGTCGGGCGCGGCCTTGGAGCGGGCCTTGAACAAAGCGCGCTTGGCGGCCTTGGCGACCTGCTTGTCGGGGTGGGCCTCGCTGATGGCCTCCAGCAGCTCCTCGACGTGCGGGTGCGGCATCTTCCAGATCACCTCCAGCAGACTGCTCAGCACGGGCGCCGGGCCGATGTCGTGCAGGCTGCTGACGAACTCGGGCCGGCCGAGGCCCGCCGAGATCGTCCACATGTCCAGGATGAGCCAGTGGGTGTCGCTCTGGCTCGGCTCAGGCGCGTCGTCGATGCCGAGCTGGGCCAGGTGGGTGGCGGCGTAGGGCCGCAGCGACGGCTCGTTCAGCGCCTCCCGCCAGGCGGGGACGGCGACCGGCCCCAGCGAGCCGACCAGGCTGGCCGCCTGGACGCGGATCAGCGCGTCGGCCTCGTCCTCCGCGGCGGCCTCCAGGAGCTCCTCGGCGGCCGTCGCGGGCTCGCGCAGCCGCATCCAGGCGGCGAACTCGGCGTCGGCCTCCTCCTCGGGCAGGTCGGCGCTGAGCGACAGCAGGTCGAGCGCGGTCATCGCGTCGATCGCGGGACGCGCGTCCACCTCGATGTCGTCGTCGTCCAGCAGGTGGACCACGCCCTCGGTGCCGAGGGGGGTGAGCCGCACGCGGTCGTCCTCGACGGTGACCATGCCGTAGCCGGAGAGCCACTCGACGACGGAGGCGAGCGGGTCGCCGGCCTCTTCCCAAGCGGCACTGCCGAGGTCGTCGAACTCGGCGGCGGCCTCGGCGAGCTCTTCGCGCAGCTCGCCGAGCGGCCGTTCGCCCTCGGCGACCAGCAGCCTGACGAGCAGCGCGCGGGTCAGGCCGGAGAGCGCGAGCGTCAGATCGTCGTCGTCCAGCTCGGGGTCGCCGTAGTCGACCGAGTGGAGCCCGAGCATCCAGGCGTCCAGGACGTCCTCGTCGTTCTCGAACGGCCAGGCGGCGGTGTCCGCGTCGACGCTGACGGTGTCCTCACCGTCGGGGGTGAGGAACTCGAGGTCGACGGCGAGGTTCCACAGGTTCCACAGGGCCGGGACGGCGTGGGCGAACGGCTTCTCGTCCGGCTCGGGCAGCCCGAGAACGGCCAGGGCCTGGCTGATCTCGTCGTCGCTCAGCAGGCTGTCCTCGCCGACCTTGCGCGACCTGCCGACCCAGACGGCCAGGTCGCGGGCCTTGTGGATCAGCGGGACCTCCCGCGCCGCGTCGGCGAGCTCGGCGTCGGGGCGCAGGCGGATGGTGGGCAGATCGGCCAGCTCGTCGGTGAAGGGCTCGAAGTCGCCGAGACCCTCGACCTCTTCCTCGTCGAGCTCGTCGTCCTCCTCCTCCCAGTCACGCTCGCCCAGGACCTCCTCCATGGCCTCGACGAAGTCCTCCTCGACGGCGTCCAGCTCGTCGAGGAGATCGTCCAGGTCGTCGGAGCCCTCGGCCAGGCGGCCGGTCTCGGACAGGAAGGTCAGGTAGGAGCGCACGGCCGGGACCATGCCGTCGGCGGCCGCGTCGGGATCCTCGACGACCTGCGGGAGGCGTTCGACCAGCACCATGCGCAGGTCTTCGCGCTTCCACAGGTGGACGTCGTCGCGAGCGATCAGGCGGTGCCAGAGAGCGGCGGGTCCCACCAGGTCGGGATCACTGTCCGGTGCGTTGTCGGGTGCCCAGAGAATGAACTCTTGAAGGAGGGGACGCAGCTCCGTCGCGGCTGCCTCGATGCGATCTGTCACTCCGCCAGGCTAGTGCTTGGCGGCGGCCGTCTCTAATCAGTTCGCACGGGTCGGGGACCGGCACCGTCGGCCGGGCGCTCCCGGCCGGTCACCGATCAGTTGGCGCGGCGCATCGCCTCGGTGATGCGCTCGGCGGCGGCGACGACCGGAGCGGCGTGCATGCGGCCCGGCGTGCGGGTGAGGCGCTCGATCGGCCCCGAGACCGAGACGGCGGCGATGACCTTGCCGCCCGCGCCGCGGATGGGCGCCGAGACGCTGGCCACGCCCTGCTCCCGCTCGCCGACGCTGTGCGCCCAGCTGCGCCTGCGCACGCTGGCCAGCGTGGCGGCGGTGAACTTGGCCCCGCGCAGGCCGCGGTGCAGCCGGTCGGGCTCCTCCCAGGCCAGCAGCACCTGGGCGGCCGAGCCGGCGGTCATGGGCAGCGAGCTGCCGACCGGCACCGTGTCGCGCAGGCCGCTCGCCCGCTCGGCGGCGGCGACGCACACGCGCTCGTCGCCCTGCCGCCGGTAGAGCTGGGCGCTCTCGCCGGTCAGGTCGCGGAGCTGGGTGAGGACGGGGGAGGCGACGGCGAGCAGGCGGTCCTCGCCCGCCGCGGTGGACAGCTCGGACAGGCGGGGGCCGAGGATGAAGCGGCCCTGCGTGTCCCGGGAGACGATGCGGTGGTGTTCCAGCGCGACGGCCAGCCGGTGGGCGGTGGGACGGGCCAGGCCGGTGGCCTGGACGAGCTGTGCCAGGGACGCGGGGCCCGCTTCGAGGGCGTTGAGCACGAGGACGGCCTTGTCGAGTACGCCGACTCCGCTAGAGTTGTCCATACCCCGATACTGCCGTCTCGCTATCCGAGATGCAACTGGCATATGGGAGAGGGGCGGGTAGGCTGTCCATATCCCGAAATTTCTGTCTTGTCATATGAGACGTTTTCCGGGGGACCGAGACGCAAGGAGGCGTTCAGGACATGGGTCGCACACTGGCCGAGAAAGTATGGGAGCAGCACGTCGTCCGCCGTGCCGACGGCGAGCCCGACCTGCTCTACATCGACCTTCACCTCATCCACGAGGTGACCAGCCCGCAGGCCTTCGACGGCCTTCGCATGGCGGGGCGCAAGGTGCGCCGGCCCGACCTGACCATCGCCACCGAGGACCACAACGTCCCCACCGTGCTCGGCCCGATCGCCGACCCGGTCTCCAAGGCGCAGGTCGAGACCCTCCGCAAGAACGCCGCCGAGTTCGGCGTCCGCCTCCACCCGATGGGCGACGCCGGCCAGGGCGTGGTGCACATCATCGGCCCGCAGTTCGGCCTCACCCAGCCGGGCATGACCATCGTCTGCGGCGACTCCCACACCTCCACCCATGGCGCCTTCGGGGCGCTCGCCTTCGGCATCGGCACCTCCGAGGTGGAGCACGTGCTGGCCACCCAGACCCTCCCGGCCTACCGGCCCAAGACGATGGCCATCGAGGTCGGCGGCGCCCTGCCGTACGGCGTCACCGCCAAGGACCTCATCCTCGCCATCATCGCCAAGATCGGCACCGGCGGCGGCCAGGGCCACATCGTCGAGTACCGCGGCCAGGCCATCCGCGACCTTTCGATGGAAGGCCGCATGACCGTCTGCAACATGTCCATCGAGGCGGGCGCCCGCGCGGGCATGATCGCGCCGGACGAGACGACGTTCGCCTACCTCCAGGGCCGTCCGCACGCCCCCACGGGCCAGGCGTGGGACGCCGCGGTGGAGTACTGGCGCTCGCTGCGCACCGACGACGACGCCGTCTTCGACACGGTCGTCGAGATCGACGCCTCCGCGCTGTCGCCGTTCGTCACCTGGGGCACCAACCCGGGGCAGGGCGCGCCGCTGACCGGCGCGATCCCCGCCCCCGAGGACACCTCCGACCCGGCGGCCGCCCAGCGCGCCCTGGAATACATGGGCCTCACCGCGGGGACGCCGCTCGGCGAGATCGAGGTGGACACCGTCTTCGTCGGCTCGTGCACCAACGGCCGCCTGGAGGACCTGCGCGCCGCCGCCGACGTGCTGCGCGGACGCACGGTCAAGACGCGCACGCTGATCGTCCCCGGTTCGATGCAGGTCAGGGCCGAGGCGGAGGCCGAGGGCCTGCACGAGGTCTTCCAGGCCGCGGGCGCCGAGTGGCGGCAGGCCGGGTGCTCGATGTGCCTGGGCATGAACCCCGACACCCTCTCGCCGGGCGAGCGCAGCGCCTCCACCTCCAACCGCAACTTCGAGGGGCGCCAGGGCAAGGGCGGGCGCACCCACCTGGTGTCGCCGGCCGTCGCCGCCGCCACCGCCGTCACCGGCCGTCTCACCGCGCCCGCCGACCTGTAAGGAGCTCGCGACCATGGAAGCCTTCACCACCCACACCGGGCGGGCCGTGCCGCTGCGCCGCAGCAACGTGGACACCGACCAGATCATCCCGGCGGTCTGGCTCAAGCAGGTCAGCCGCACGGGCTTCGAGAAGGGCCTGTTCGCCGCCTGGCGCGAGGACCCGGCCTTCGTCCTGAACGACCCGGTCTACGCCGGCGCCACGGTGCTGGTCTCCGGGCCCGACTTCGGCACCGGCTCCTCGCGCGAGCACGCCGTGTGGGCGCTGCAGCAGTACGGCTTCCGCGCCGTCATCGCCGCCCGGTTCGGCGACATCTTCCGCAACAACGCCACCAAGATGGGCCTGCTGCCGGTCGTGCTGCCCGCCGCGACCGTCGAGGCGCTGCAGGCGGCCGTCGAGGCCGATCCGGCCACCGAGGTGACCGTCGACCTGGTCGGCCGCGAGGTGCGCTGGGACGGCGGCTCGGCCGGTTTCGAGATCGACGACTACACCCGCTGGCGCCTGCTGGAGGGGCTGGACGACATCGGGCTGACCCTGACGCACGCCGACGATGTGGCGGCGTACGAGAATGGTCGGCAGCCATGGCTGCCGACGACCGTCTGAACGACACCGCGGGCTCCGAAGACGAGCTGGCGCGGCGGTTGCGCGACGTTTACCGTCGGGTGGCCGCCGCGCGCATGTCCCCCGAGGACAAGGAACGCTTCGCGCGCCGCTTTGTGGCCATATGTGACAGTGCGAAGCGTGATGTCGATCACGCCTGCGCCCGCTTGGACGCCTTTCTCGCCGACCTCGAAGCCGAATCCGACACGCCGGGTAGGCGAAACATCGCGGAATGTGATTGAGTCCTGGCCGTGTGTCCTTTAATTTCAAGCGGGTAAGGGGTTTCTGACCGTTGACTGGTGGGTGCGTGCCGAAACCCCGCACCTGGCACACCGGGTGAGAACGGGGTCGCGCACTGCCGGCCGCGATGTTCATCCTCAGACAGCGGTAACAGGGGGAGCAAGCTAGATGAACAAGCGAGAACTCGTCGACGCGATCACCGATCGGGTCGGCGACAGGAAGACGGCCACAGAGGCCGTGAACGCCATAATCGAGGCCATCCAGCACGCTGTCTCGAACGGGGACAAAGTCTCTATCACGGGCTTCGGAGCGTTCGAGATGGCGCACAAGCCGGCCCGCCAGGCAAGGAACCCTTCGACCGGTGAGCCCATCAAGGTCTCCGAGAGCTGGGCGCCCAAGTTCCGGCCCGGCGCCGACTTCAAGGACCAGGTGAACGCCGCGGGGAAGAAGCTCGCCAAGAAAAAGTGATCACCTGACCCATGAGCACCTGACCGGCGATACCGGCGCCCGGGATCCCCACCAGGGGTTCCGGGCGCCGCCGTCCGTGCCCGACCCTCCGCCCGCGCTCCGCATGCTCTGTCCACAGTCCGCGCCCGGCGCTCTGTCCGTGCTCAGCGTGCTCTGTCCGGAGTCCATGCCCGGCGCTCCGCGTGCTCTGTCCGTGGTCCGTGTCCGGCGCTCCGCGTGCTCTGTCCGTGGTCCGTGTCCGGCGCTCCGCGTGTTCTGTCCGAGGGCCGACCAGAGGGTCCTCAACCGCGCCCCGCGTGTCCAGGGCCGACCTCGCCCGGTGACGTTCCGCGAGGGGCGTTACGCGCCGCTCTCGGGCAGAGGGAAGGTCGACAGGGTGATCACGGTGACGGTGCCGTCGGTGAGGGCGAAGTTCACCCGCTGGCCCGGGCGCAGCAGCCGCAACGGGCCCGCGTCGAAGGCCGCGGCGCCGAAGGGGATCTCGCTGCCGTCGTCGAGGAAGAGCGACCCCGACCGGGTGTCCGGGTCGAAGCTCCGCACCGTGGCCTGCACGCCGGCCAGTCTACTCCGCCGATATTCGTTTGACCGGTCCCCGCAGAGCGGCCATGGTGCCCTCCATGGCCACGACCGACACGACCGACACGCCGGACACGCCGGACACGCCCGACGGGCCGGACACGGCGGACGTGTCAGATGCGGCGGATGTGACGAATGCCGCGGCGGACGTGCCGAATGTGGCGGACGTGCCGAATGCGGCGGATACGCCCGATGTGCCGGACGCGCCCGACCGCTCCCGTGGATCCCGTGGTCTCTGGCACGGCAGGTCGTACGTCCTGTTCGTCGGCGCCGACGCGGTCAGCCAGGCCGGCGCGCAGGTGAGTCTGGTCGCCCTGCCGCTGGTCGCGGTGCTGAGCCTGCACGCGGGGCCCCTGCAGGTCGGTCTGCTGACGGCCGCCCAGATGGCGGCCTTCCTCCTGATCGGGCTTCCCGCCGGGGTGTGGGCCGACCGGCTCCCGCGCAGGCGCATCCTCGTCGCGGCCGACCTGCTGCGCGCGGTGGCGCTCGCGAGCATCCCCGTGGCGGTGGTGGCCGGCGGCCTGTCGCTGCCCCATTTGTACGCGGTGGCCTTCGTCACCGGGGTCGGCACGGTGTTCTTCGACGTCGCCCACATGAGTTTCCTGCCGTCCATCGTCGACCGGCGCCATCTCGCCCGGGGCAACGGGACCATCGAGACCATCCGCTCGACGGCTTCGCTGGCCGGGCCCGGCCTCGGCGGGTGGCTCGTCCAGGTGGTCACCGCGCCGCTGGCCCTGCTCGCGGACGCCGTCAGCTACGCGCTGTCGGCGGTGATGCTCAGCGCGATCCCCGCCGCCGGGATGCCGCCGCCCCGCGCCGACTCCGGCAGGCCGAGTCTGTTCATCGAGGTCGCCGAGGGGGTGCGCTACGTCGCGGGCCATCCGGTGCTGCGCGTCATCGCGCTCGTCGGCGCCCTCAACATGCTGGGGTACGGCGCGTGGACGTCGGCTCAGGCGCTGTTCGTGCTGCGCGAGCTCCGGCTCGGCCCCGGCCTGTACGGCGCGGTCATCTCCGCCTCGGCCGTGGGAGGCCTGCTGGGCGCCGTGGCCGCGCCGCGCGCCGTCGCCCGCTGGGGGACGGGCCGCACGCTGTACGGCGCGGCGGCGGTCGCGCTGCCCGCCACCCTCGTCGCGTGCCTGGCCGCGCCGGGCTGGCGCGTCGCGCTCTTCCCGCTCGGCCTGGCCGTGGCCGGGCTCGCGGGGACGGTGTTCAGCGTGACGCAGCTGAGTTACCGGCAGGCGATGTGCCCGCCGCACCTGCTCGGCCGGATGAACGCCTCCATGCGGTTCCTGATGTGGAGCGCCATGCCGTTCGGCGGCATCCTGGGCGGGCTGGTGGGGGAGTGGCGCGGGGTCGGGGACACTCTGTGGGCGGCGGCGGGCGTCATCGCCCTCGCGCACGTGCCGGTGCTGGTCGCCTTCCGGCGGATCACCCGCCTGTAGCGCCACCGCCCTCCCCGGGGGCACTGGACCCACCGCTGTCCCCGGAGGCACCCGGGCCACCGCCGTCCCCGGGGGCACCCGAGCCGCCGCCGTCTCCGGGAGCGCCGGCGCCCCCGCCCTCCACCGGGGCGCCGGTGTCGCCGTTCTGGCCCGCCGGGCTTCCCGGCTCGATGTAGCTGGCCAGGCCGCGGATGATGATCTCCAGCCCCAGCTCGAACCGGGCGTCGTAGGTGCCGCCGAACATCATGTCCGCCATGGCGAGCAGGTTCGGGAAGCGGTCGGGCGGCAGCGTGTCGAAGTACGCCTTGATGGTGGCCCGCATCTCCTCCCAGGTGCGCGCGTCGGTGTTGCGCTGGCGCTCCTGCCACATGCTCTGCTCGTAGGTGAACCCCTCGAGGAACGTGGAGATCATGTCGCCCGCCGTGGCGGCCACCCGGTCGGGCAGCCCGGCGGCGCGGAAGATGGCGAGCATGCGCTCGACGTGCGGGAGCAGTTCGGGGCTGAAGGGCACATGGGCCATGGAGATGCGGGCCATGTCGCGGTGGCTGAGCAGCCGTGCCCGGCCCTGGACGGCGTAGTCCCTGACCTGCTCGCGCCAGCGCGCGGGGTCGGGCTCGGGGAGCTCCTGGCCCTCGAACAGCCGGGCGTACATGCGCTCGAGGAGCTCGTCCTTGCTCGCGACGTGGGCGTACAGCGCCGAGACCGCGACGCCCAGCTCGGCGGCCACCTGGCGCATGCTCAGGCCGTCGTACCCCTCGCGGTCGAGCACGGTGAAGGCGGCATCGACGATGCGGCCGAGGGTGAGCGGCACGCGCACGGGGGCGGCACGCCGGCGTGACCGCTCCCAGGGGGGCGCGGGGACCTCGTTCTCCTCACTCCGTGGCTCGCTCATGCCTCACCGCCTCGTTCCTGATCGCTACCCACGGAGTCTAGTTGGCCGGTCGAACGCCGCTCGCGGTGGTGAACGCCGCTCTTTTTCGCGATATATCTTGTGTCGTGGTTGAATGCGACATATCTTGAGAACGCCGAACAGGACTGCGAACGCCGTTCAAGTGTAGAACGGTGATCAGCTATGGTGAACACTGTTCAGATCGACGATGCCGGCCGCCCGGCACCGACCCTTCGCAGAAGGAGTTCTCATGAGCACCACAGACGCGACCGCGCCGGCGGCGCCACCCGGGACGGCGCCCTACCGCTGGCGGTGGGCGGCCCTGTTCGTGATCCTCGCCGCCGAGGTGATGGACCTGCTGGACGCGATGGTCACCAACATCGCCTCGCCGACCATCCGCGCCGAACTGGGCGGCAGCGCCGCCGTCATCCAGTGGCTCGGCGCCGCCTACACCTTGGCCATGGCCGTCGGCCTCATCACCGGCGGACGGCTCGGCGACATCTTCGGCCGCAAGAAGATGTTCATCATCGGCGCCGCGGGATTCACCCTCGGTTCCCTGCTGTGCGCCGTGGCCCAGGGCCCCGAACTGTTGATCGCCGCGCGCGTCGTCCAGGGGCTGTTCGGCGCGGTCATGCTGCCGCAGGGCCTCGGCATGATCAAGGAGATGTTCCCGCCCAAGGAGATGCAGGCGGCGTTCGGCATGTTCGGCCCGGTCATGGGTTTGTCCTCGGTGGGCGGCCCGATCCTCGCCGGCTGGCTGGTCGACGCCGACTTCTGGGGCACCGGCTGGCGCATGATCTTCCTGATCAACCTGCCGCTGGGCCTGGCCGCCGTGCTGTTCGGGCTGCGCTTCCTGCCCGAGTCGCGCTCGCCCCACCCGCTCAAACTGGACGTCGCAGGCATGCTGCTCGCCTCGCTGGCCGGCCTGCTGATCATCTTCCCGCTGGTGCAGGGCCGCGAGCACGACTGGCCGCTCTGGTCGTTCCTGATGATCGCCGGCTCGGTCGTGGTGTTCGCCGTCTTCGGCTGGTACGAGTCGCGCAAGGCCAGGGCCGGGGGCGACCCGCTCGTCGTGCCGAGCCTGTTCCGCAAGCGCGCCTTCACCGGCGGCCTGGCCACCGGGCTGGTCTTCTTCTCCGGCATGATCGGCTTCACGCTGGTGTTCAACCTCTACACCCAGATCGGCCTCGGCTACTCCACCCTCAAGGCCGGCCTGTCGATGGTGCCCTGGTCGCTCGGCATGGTCGTCGGCTTCGGCATCGCGCAGCCTCTGCAGAAGTACGGGCGCAAGCTGTTGCACGGTGGCACCCTGCTCATGGCCGTCGGCGTGCTCGCGATCCTGGTCACGCTCAACCTCGCGGGCGTCGGCGTCACCCCGTGGCAGCTCACCCCCGCCCTCGCGGTCACCGGCATCGGCATGGGCCTGCTCATGGCGCCGTTCTTCGACATCGTGCTCGCCGGCGTCGAGCAGCACGAGACCGGCTCCGCCTCGGGCACCCTCACCGCCGTCCAGCAGCTCGGCAGCGCGTTCGGCGTGGCGCTGCTCGGCACCGTCTTCTTCGGCCTGCTCGGGGGCAACGTCGGCGCCGCCGCGGACGACAACGCGCCGAAGCTGCGCGCCGAGCTGGCCGCCGTCCAGGTGACCGGCGCCCCGCAGGACCGCCTGGTCGAGGGCGTGCGCGCCTGCGTGCACGATCGGGCGGTCGCCAAGGACCCGGTGCTGGTGCCCGCCTCCTGTGAGCGGCTGCAAACCGACGCGGCGTCGGCGGCCAAGGGGCCGGAGGCGGGCGCGGCCATCGGCAGGGCCGTCGCGTCGGCCGGGACCGAGGCGGCCAAGCAGGGCTTCAGCGTGGCGATGAAGACGATCCTGTGGGTCGTGGACGGCATGCTGCTGCTGACGTTCCTGGTCGCCTTCCTGCTCCCCAAGCACGCCCGCGAACAGGACGAGGTGGGTCACTGACCGGTGGGCACGTCCCTGCGGGGCACGCCTTCAGGAAGGAGTCTCCCGGGTGGGGGACTCCTTCATCGTCTCCACCACCTCCCGGGTGCGGGGGCCGACGCCGAGGGCCAGGGCCGCCGCGAGGTCCGCGGGGGTGTCGACGTCCGTGCGGACCGACACGATGCCGTCGGGCGTCAGCTCCTTGGCCCCGCCGCCCAGGTGCCTGGCCCGCGACTCCCCGCCGAACCGCGGCCGGAAGGCCACGCCCGGACGCACTCCGTAGAAGGTGGTGCCGACCTCCGCGGCGTCCGGGACGAACGCCTGGTCGAACTCGGCCGCCGCCGCCAGCGCCACGCCCAGCTCCGCCGGGCGCAGGGCCGGCAGGTCGGCCTGGAGCGCGCCGACCGGCCCGTCCGGCGCCAGCCCCAGGGCATGCGCCGCGCCGGCCCGCAGCGCGGCGTTCAACCCGGCCTGTGGGTCGGGCACCACGTGCGCCCCGAGCGCCGACAGCGCCTCGGCGGGCACCGGGTCGCCGGTGACGACCACGACGCGGGCCACCGCCGGGCAGGCCAGCGCGGCCGCGACCGTGTCGCAGGCGATCGCCACGGCCAGCGCGGCCCGGTGCGGACCCGCCGCCGCGGCCAGGCGTGTCTTGGCGGCGATGAGGGTCTTGACCGGCACCACCATGGTCCAGCCGGGCCGCGGGCCGGGCCCGCCAGGTTGCGTACGGCGCATGGCTTAAGCATCCCGCCTCGACATTCCGTGGAGGCACCCGGGAGACTGAGGGCGCACAGGCATGACTGGAGGAGTCGATGAGCCGCCCCGGACGTCCGCCCATTTTCTGGGAAGCCCTCGTGGTCGCGATCGTGAAGACGGTGTTGCTGCTCTTCACCAAGCGCGACTGGCGGGGCCGCTCCAACGTTCCCCGCAAGGGCGGTGTGATCATCGCGGCCAACCACCTGTCGTGGAGTGATCCGCTGCTGTTCGCCCACTTCGCCTACAACAACGGCCGCTGGCCGGTGTACCTGGCCAAGTCCGGGGTCTTCGACATCCCGGTCATCGGCACCATCGTCAGGAAGTGCAGGCAGATCCCGGTGCACCGCGGCAGCACCGACGCCGCGCGCTCGCTCAAGGAGGCCGAGCAGGCCCTCAGGGAGGGCTCCTGCGTGATCTTCTACCCCGAGGGCACGATCACCCGCGACCCCGAGTTCTGGCCCATGGGCGCCAAGACCGGCGTCGCCCGGCTGGCGCTGGCGACCGGCGTCCCGGTCATCCCGGTCGCCCACTGGGGCGCCCAGGAGCTGCTCCCGTACGGCCAGAAGAAGCCCCGGCTGTTCCCCCGCAAGACCTTCCGGGTGATCGCCGGGCCGCCCGTCGACCTGTCCAAGTACGCGGGCCTGCCGATGCGCTCCCAGGTCCTGAAGGAGGCCACGGCCGACATCATGGCCGCCATCACCTCCCAGCTCGCCGACCTGCGCGGCGAGAAGGCGCCCGACGCCCCCTTCGGCGAGCCCGAGACCCGCGCCGGGTGACGGCGCTCCGGCGGCCTCGTCCGCCGGCGTCGCGGTGGCCATGACAGTGAACGATCCGGCGGTGACCGTCAGAGACGGCCATGTGCCGCGGAGTGGGCGTACGGTGAGCAGATGACCAAGGCCGTCGTTTTCGGAACCGGTTCGTGGGGGACGACCTTCGCGATGATCCTGGCGGAGGCCGGCACGCCGACGACCCTGTGGGGACGGCGGGCCGAGGTGGTCGAGGCCATCGACCGCAGGCGCGAGAACCCCGAGTACCTCCCCGGCGTGCGGCTTCCCGCGACGGTGCGCGCGACCACCGACCCGGTCGAGGCCATGGAGGGGGCCGACTTCGTCGTGCTCGCGGTGCCCTCCCAGACGTTGCGCGGCAACCTGGCGCAGTGGAGCCCGCACATCCCCTCGCACGCGGTGCTCGTCAGCCTGATGAAGGGCATCGAGCTGCGCACCTCGCGGCGGATGAGCGAGGTCATCTGCGAGGTCGCGGGCGTCCCCGCCGAGCGGGTCGCGGTGGTCTCCGGGCCCAACCTGGTGGGCGAGCTGATCAGGCACGAGCCGGCCGCGACCGTGGTGGCCAGCGTCGACGACGAGGTGGCCGCGCGGCTGCAGGAGGCCTGCCACCTGCCGTGGTTCCGCGCCTACACCAACACCGACGTGGTCGGGGTCGAGCTCGGCGGCGCGGTCAAGAACGTCATCGCGCTCGCGGTGGGCGTGGCCGCCGGCATGGGGCTCGGCGACAACGTCCGGGCGATGCTGATGACCCGCGGCCTGGCGGAGATCTCCCGGCTCGGCGCGGCGCTCGGTGCCGACCCGCACACCTTCGCCGGCCTCGCCGGCATGGGAGACCTCGTCGCCACCTGCACCTCCCCGTTGTCGAGGAACCGCACCTTCGGCGAGAATCTCGGCCGGGGCATGACCATGGCCGAGACCATCGCGGCCACCAGGCAGACCGCCGAGGGGGTCAAGTCCTGCGAGTCGGTCCTGGACCTGGCGAGGAAGCACGACGTGGAGATGCCGATCACCGAGGTCGTGGTGGGCGTCGTCCATGACGGAATGACCCCGAGCGAGGCCGCGATGCTGCTGATGTCACGGACTCCCAAGCCCGAACGGTACGGCGTGTGACTTCCTCCCGACACATGCGCAGGAGGCTCGGCGAGAACAGCCGCGCCGTCCACCTGCCACCGATCCCGGCCTCCCGCCAGCTCCCCATCGGGCTGCCCGTCTGGCGCACCTCCGCGTGGAGCTTCGAGGGCTCCGCCGAGTACGCCGACGTGCTCGGCGACCGGGCGCCGGGGTTCGCCTACAGCCGCGTCGACAACCCCACTGTGGCGGCGTTCGCCTCGGGCATCGCCGCGCTGGAGGGCGCCGCGGCCCCCGAGGACGTCGCCGGGCAGGCGTTCGCCTCGGGCATGGCGGCCGTCAGCGGGGTGCTCATGACGTTCCTGCGGGCCGGCGCGCACGTCGTCGCGCCCGCCCACGTCTACGGCGGCACCTACTCGCTGCTGTCGAACGTGCTGTCGCGGTTCGGCGTGTCGGTCGACTTCGTGGACTACGCCGACCTGCGCCGCGTCCACGCCGCCGTGCGCCCCACCACGAAGATCATCTACGCGGAGACGCTGAGCAACCCGACGATGGCGGTCGCCGACATCCGCGGGCTCTACCGCATCGCCCGGGACGCCGGCGCGCTGCTGGTCGTCGACTCGACCTTCGCCACCCCCGTGGTCTGCCGGCCCCTGGAGCACGGCGCCGACCTGGTCGTCCACTCGGCCACCAAGTACATCGGCGGGCACGACGATGCCACGGGCGGCGCGGTCGTGGGGCGTCCCGACCTGATCGCGCAGATCCGCGAGGTGCGCATCGACACCGGCGGAGCGCTGGCCCCCGACGAGGCGTTCCTGCTGCGCCGGGGCCTGGCGACGCTGACGCTGCGGGTGCGCCGCATGTGCGCCACCGCGATGGTCTTCGCCGCGGCCGTCGCCAAGCATCCGGCGGTGCGCCGCGTCGACTACCCCGGCCTGGCCGGCCATCCGGGCCACCAGCTCGCCCGCCAGCTCTTCGACGCCGGCCCCGAGGGCACCAGGTACGGGGCGTGCGTCACCGTCGTCCCGAACGGCGGTTACGAGGCCGGGGTCATGCTGGCCGACACCGTGCGGCTGCCGCGCATCGCCGCCTCGATCGGCGGCGCCGAGACCAAGGTCGCCCACGTGGCTTCCACGACCCACCGCCGCCTCGACGAGCCCGCCCTGGCCGGCTCGGGCGTCGACGCGGGGGCCGTGCGCTTCTCCATCGGCCTGGAGGACGCCGAGGACCTCATCGCCGACGTCACCGAGGCGCTCGACGCGCTGCGCTCGAACACCGCCACCCGCGCCTGACCATTCCGGTCCGTCGGTGGGCGTCATGGGACGACGCGCCGCGCACCTGACAAGCAGGGACGACAGTGACGCAAGGTAGATTCGGGCATCATGAACGAGCAGCAGGAATCCCGGCCGCGCGTACGGGTGGCGGTGGTCTTCGGGGGCCGAAACTCCGAGCACGCGGTGTCGCTCATGGGCGCGGGCAGTGTCCTTTCGGCCATCGACCGGTCGAAGTACGACGTCGTGCCCATCGGCATCTCGCCGGACGGGCGGTGGGTGCTGGCGACCGACGACCAGCGGTTCGAGATCGAGGGCGAGGAGCTGCCCAGCGTGGACCCGGCCGGCACGGCGCTCGCGCTGCCGTCCGGAGGCGGTTCCCTCGTGGCGCTGGACGCCGGGACGATCCCGGCCTCGCTGGGACAGGTGGACGTCGTCTTCCCGATGCTGCACGGCCCGTTCGGCGAGGACGGCACCATCCAGGGCCTGCTGGAGATGGCCGGCGTGCGCTACGTCGGCTCGGGGGTGCTGGCCAGTGCCGTGGGCATGGACAAGGCGTACATGAAGGCTTTGCTGGCCTCGGCCGGGCTGCCGGTGGGGCCGTACGTCGTCGTGCGCGACCGCGACTGGCGCCTGGACCGAGACCGGGTGCTCAAGGACGTCGAAGCCCTCGGCATGCCGGTCTTCGTCAAGCCCTCCCGGGCCGGGTCCAGCCAGGGCATCACCCGGGTGGACGACGTCCAGGGCCTGGAGCGGGCCGTGGAGCTGGCCCGTGAGCACGACCCGAAGGTCCTGGTCGAGGCGGCGATCGAGGGCCGCGAGATCGAGTGCGCGGTGCTGGAGTGGCCGGGCGACGAACCGCCGCGGGCAAGCCTGCCCGGCGAGGTGCTGGTGGAAGAGTCGCACGAGTTCTTCGACTTCTCGGCCAAGTACATCGGGTCGGACATGGCGCTCAGCGTGCCGGCCGACATCCCCGAGGCGGTCGCGGAGGAGCTTCGGGCGATGGCCGTACGGGCGTTCGAGGCGCTCGGGTGCGAAGGGCTGTCGCGCGTGGACTTCTTCTACACACCGACGGGGCATCTCATCCTCAACGAGATCAACACGATGCCGGGCTTCACGGCCATGTCGGTGGCGCCCCAGCTGTGGGCGGCCACGGGTCTCTCCTACGCCGAGCTGGTGGACCATCTGATCCGGCTCGCGCTGCACCGCCCCGTCGGCCTGCGCTGAGCCGCCGGAGGGGTCGCCGCGGGTGGAACGGCCGGAGCGCGTCATCGCGGGCGGAAGGGCCGTCGGCCCGCCCGCGGCGGCCGCTCCGGTCAGGGACGGCGGGCGTCGGTATGCGGGTCGCGGCGGGCGTCGGCACGCGGGTCGCGGCGGGCGTCGGGTTCGGCCGTGGGTTTCAGTGGCCGGGAAACGCCGTCTTGATCGGCGCGGCCAGGTCGACGAGCACGGCCGCGGCCTGGTGCCTGGAGGAGATCGTCAGCTCGACGTAGTCGCCGTGGACCAGGGCCGTGAACAGCGACGGCCTGGCCGGGTCGGCGTACCAGGGCACGCCGTTGATCTCGGGAACCTGCTCGGTGGGATCGAGCGCGGCGGGGCGCGGCACGCCGCAGCGAAGTGCGATCTCGCCCGATCCCCACACCGCCACGTACGGCGAGGGGGGTTCGGACGGGACGCGCTCCGCGCCGTCGAGCGTGCGGGGGAGCCGGTCGTCCAGGGCCGCGCAGGCGGCCGCCGTCGCACCCTGGGGGGCCGGAGGCTGCACCCTGACCGCCGTGCCGCAGCCGGCGGTCAGGGACAGCGCCGCCAGGCACGACGCGGCCACGACGGCCCGCCCCATGGCTCCCCCCGAAGACCTCGACGCTCAGATGTGCACGATCGGACAAGTAAGGGTACGCGTGATCCCCTCGACGGCCTGAATCTGCGCGACGACCAGCTTGCCTAGTTCGTCCACGTTGTTGGCCTCGGCGCGGACGATCACGTCGTACGGGCCGGTGACGTCCTCGGCGCGTGTCACACCCTGGATGCCCGCGATCGCGCTTGCGACCGCGGCGGCCTTGCCGACTTCTGTCTGGATAAGGATGTAGGCCTGCACCATCACGTCCTCCCGCGGGGGCGAAGCTGGTTTGTTTCAGTGCCGTTACTCGATCAGTCCGAATCGCAACCGTACATGCAACAGACCTGGAGGTGTGCTATCACAGCCGCAGATCTTGGCGAATTTGGGATCATTGCCCGTATTGCCGGACGTTTGCCACAATTTCCGGCGGTATTGCTCGGTCCTGGGGACGACGCCGCGGTGGTTCGCGCCCCTGATGGACGGGTGGTTGTGACGACGGATCTCCTACTCGAGGGTAGGCACTTCCGTCGCGATTGGTCCAGTGCGTACGACATCGGGCGCAAGGCGGCGGCGCAGAACCTCGCCGACGTCGTGGCCATGGGCGCCGATCCCACCGCCCTGGTGGTCGGCCTCGGGATGCCCGGGGACACCGCGACCGACTGGGTGGACGGCCTCACCGACGGCTTCGGCGAGGAGTGCGCGCTGGTCGGCGCGAGCGTGGCGGGCGGCGACATCGCCAGGTCCGACCTGGTGGTGCTGGGGGTCACCGCACTCGGCGACCTCGGCGGACGTGCCCCGGTGACCCGCTCCGGAGCGCGTCCCGGCGACGTGGTGGCCGTGGCGGGGCGGCTCGGCCACGCCGCGGCCGGGCTCGCGCTGTTCCTGGCGGGCCGCGCCGACGACGCCTTCCCCGAGCTGGCCGACGCCCACCGGCGTCCCAGGCCGCCGTACGCGTGCGGGCCGCGGGCGGCCGTCCTCGGCGCCACCGCCATGGCCGACGTCAGCGACGGGCTGGTGCAGGACCTCGGGCACATCGCCTCTGCCAGCCGGGTGCGCATCGAGGTGGACCCCGCCTCCCTGCCCGTCCCCGCACTACTCGCCGCCGCCGCGGCCGAGCTCGGCCAGGACCCGGTGGAGTGGGTGCTGACCGGCGGCGAGGACCACGCGCTGGTCGCCGCGTTCCCGCCGGGCGTCTCGCTGCCCGCTGAGTGGAAGGTCATCGGGCGGGTGGCGAAGGGGGAAGGCGTGCAGGTCAGAGGACGGGTGAGGCAGAGGAGTGGCTGGGATCACTTCCGTGATTAACGTGAAAATTGTGACAAAGACGTGTTGAAGGTGTTATGAAGTGACGCGCTGTGGTTTCTAGGAGGAAGGCGCTTCATGGGACGGGGACGCCACACGTCATCGCGAGGCCGAGGGTCCGACCCTGACGGGGCGGACGAGCGGGGAGCCTCGAGCCGGCGCGACGACGACCGGGGAACCGAGGAATGGCTGGCCCCCGCCGCCTGGCCCGACGACGACCCCAACGCCCCCGCCTGGCCCACAACGGCCTTCGGCGCCTCCCCGGCCCCTGGCTCTCCCGCCTGGCCCACACCGGCCTCCGGCGCCTCCGCCGGCTCTGGCACCCCAACCTGGCCCGAACCCCCGTCCACGGGCGCCACGGCGTGGCCGGAGTCGCCGTCTTCTATTCCCTCGGCGTGGTCCGGGCCGCCGTCCACAGGGGCCACGGTGTGGCCGGAGCCCTCGTCCGCGGGCCCTTCGGCCTGGCCGGAGCCCTCGTCCGCGGGCCCTTCGGCCTGGCCGGAGCCCTCGTCCGCGGGCCCTTCGGCCTGGCCGGAGTCGCCGTCCGCGGGCGCGGGCGCGGGCGTGGAGGCCGAGCCGCCGAAGTCCAGTGCGTGGGACGCCGTGCCCACCCCCGCCTGGCCGACCGCCTGGGGCGACGAGCCGGACTCGGCCGGTCCCGCCGAGGACGCGCCGCGAACGGCCCTCGCGCCGCTGCCCGCCGGGGACATGCCGAGGGTGGTCCCTGGGCCGCTTCCCGGTGAGGACGTGCCGGCCGGGGGGCGTCGCTCTGGTTTCGGGGAGGACCTGCCGCGGATGTCGCCTTGGTCCGCCGCCGGCGGGGACACGCTGCGTGCCGGCTACCCCGCCGGTACCGGCGACGGCCTGAGGGCCGGTCCCGGGGCCGGCTACGAGGACGACTTTCCGGGCGTCGGCCCGGGGCCGAGCTCGGAGGACGACCTTTCGCGCGTCGGCCCGGGGCCGAGGTCGGAAGGCGACTCTCCGCGTGTGGGACCGGGGCCGCGTTCGGAGGATGACATCCTGCGGGTCGGGCTGGCGCCGGGCGGTGACGAGCGTCCCGGCGGCGCCGCCACCGAAGGCCCGCACGACGGCGGAGGCCGCAGGCGCGGCCGGCGGCGCGGTCAGGACGGCGAGGACCGCCCGAAGGCCCGGCGGGGGCGCCTCGCGGCGCTGTCGGCCGTGGCCGTGGTCACCGCCATCACGACCGCCGTGATCGGCGTCAAGCTCTCCTCCGGCCAGGTGGACCTGGTCCAGCCGCCGGACTGCCCCAAGGGCCAGGTGTGCGCGGCCATCGCCCCCGGCAAGCCACAGCGGCAGGACACCCCGCCCAGCGACACCGAGACGCCCGACACCGGCGCCCCCTCCGACGAGGCGTCCGCTTCCCCCAGCGCCGGGTCGCCCAGTTCGTCGTCCCGCCGCTCCTCCGCGCCCACCTCCGGCGCGAGCCGTCCGCCTGCCCACCGGACGCCGCAGCCCTCGGCCCGGCCGACGCCGGAGCGCACCCGGACGACCCCCACCGGGAGGCCGAGCCCGCAGGAGGACACCGCGGACCCCACGCCGGACCCCGAGGACACCGACATCACCACCTCGCCCGACGCGACGCCGGAGGCCGATGACGCCGACCCGTTGGTCGCGCCGGGCCGGGTGGCCGTCGACTTCGGCGTGTCGGCGGTGACGCCCGCCGGGTACACCGGCCGGTTGACGATCACCAACACCGGGGCCGCGCTGGACGGCTGGAGCGTCCGTGTGCCGGTCGGCGGCGAGGTGACCGGCGCCGACGGGGCGGAATGGACGCAGGAGGGCGACCTCCTGGTGCTGTCCTCGGCCGCGACGCTGGGCCAGGGCGAGACGGTCGTGGTGTCGTTCACCGCCGACGGCGACTCCGCCTCCCCGGAGACCTGCCAGCTCACCGGGGGCAGCTGCCGCCTCCGCACCGACGACGCTTTCTCCTCCGAGGTGGCCCCCGAGATCTCCCTCCGGTAAGCCACCTCCTCTCCCCCTCCAGCAGGCTCCCAGCGGCATAGTGGCCCCCTCCTGACCCCGGGACGGAGTGGGAGTTTGGTTTGATGGACGCGTGACTCCTCCCCGCGTGCTCACGGTCGCCGGCTCCGACTCGGGCGGAGGCGCCGGCATCCAGGCCGACCTGAAGACCATGCTGGCGCTGGGCGTCCACGGCATGAGCGTGATCGCGGCGGTGACCGCGCAGAACTCCCTCGGCGTGCAGGGCTACTGGGAACTGCCGCCCGAGGCGGTGCGCGCGCAGCTCGACTCGGTGCTCGGCGACATCGGCGCGCAGGCCGTCAAAACCGGCATGCTCGCCTCCCCGCGACTGGTCGCGGTGGTCGCCGAGGTGCTCGCCGGCGTGGAGGTCCCCGTGGTCGTGGACCCCGTCGGCGTGTCCAAGCACGGCGACCCGCTGCTCGCCCCCGAGGCGGTCCACACGGTGACCTCGCGCCTGCTGCCGGTGGCGACCGTGGTGACGCCGAACCTGTGGGAGGTCGAGCAGCTCACCTCGTTCAAGGTCGAGGACGAGGACGACCTGCGGCCGGCCGCCGAGGCGGTGCTGGCCCTCGGGCCCGCCTGGGCGCTGATCAAGGGCGGCCATCTGCCCGGCCGGCCGGTCGACCTGCTCACCGACGGCGTCACCGAGCACCGCTTCTCGGCCGAGCGGCTCGACAACCGGCACACCCACGGCACCGGATGCACGCTGGCCTCCGCCATCGCCTCCCACCTGGCGCTGGGGGAGGACGTCCCCGGCGCGGTGGCCAAGGCGAAGGAGTACGTCACCGGCGCGATCGCCCACGGGTTCCCCCTGGGCGCGGGCATCGGCCCGGTCGACCACGCCTGGCGCTGGCGCGGGGGCACACGGGCCTGATCTGGCCGAGAACCCGCCCGCGGGGGACACATCCGGCGCTTGGCCCGCTCCCTTGAGGCTCTCAGGACGCGCCTGCCGGCGTAGAGGGCCGCTGCTCGCTCGGCTGCACCTTCTCAGGGCGCACCTGGGGCATGGGAGCGCCCGCACACCCGTCCAAAACCGCCGTCCGTCTCGGGACATGCCAGCGGGCTCAGGGGCGGCTGCTCACTCGCCTGACCGTTTCAGGACGCGCCCGCAGGGCACAGGGCGCGCCTGCTCGCCCGGCTGGAACCTTGTCAGGGCGCGTCGCAGGGGCGCAGGGGCGCTGGTCGAGGGAGTGCGGGAACGGCGATGGCCCGCCACCCATGGTGGGTGGCGGGCCATCGAAGCCTGTGCTAGCGGGCGATCTTGCCCGCCTTGATGCAGGAGGTGCACACGTTCAGCCGCTTCGGCGTGCTACCGACCATGGCGCGCACACGCTGGATGTTGGGGTTCCAGCGGCGGCGGGTGCGGCGGTGCGAGTGCGAGATGTTGTTGCCGAAAGTCGGCCCCTTGCCGCAAACGTCGCAGACGGAAGCCACGGTCATCGCTCCTTAGATCAGTCAATAGGCCCGAAACCGAGGTAGAAGCGGCGGTCGGGCATGCCGGGACTACCGGCTGGCCACACGAGGGTATCCGATGTCGCCCGGTGCTCACCAAACGGAGGGGCGGGCGAACGGGGATAATCTCGTATCACCAACCGTAGCGCATCATCGGAGCCGGCGCGGTCCCGTGCGCGCGAACCACCGTGCGACGTGCCGCGCGGGGTCGATTCGCCGCGCGCAGGAGGGAGCCCCCCATGCCTTCGCAGCCCGCCGACGCCGGGGAGTCGCTGCGGATCCTCGACCCCGCCGCGGTGCGCCGCTGGGCCGGGTTGTGCGCCGAGGCGCTCGGCAGGGTCCGCGCCGAGATCGACGCGCTGAACGTCTTCCCCGTCCCCGACGGCGACACCGGGACGAACCTGCACCTGACGATGCTGTCGGCGGCCGAGGCGCTCGACGGGCTGCCGCACGACGCGGACGCCGAGGCCACTTGGGGCACGCTGGCGCACGGCGCGCTCATCGGCGCGCGGGGGAACTCGGGGGTGATCGTCAGCCAGGCCCTGCGCGGCATGGCCGAGGTGCTCAAGCCTGCCAAGGGCGTCGGCCGCGACCTGCGCGAGGCGCTGGCCAGGGCCGCCGAGCTGGCCAGGAGCGCGGTGGCGCGCCCGGTGGAGGGCACAGTGCTGAGCGTGCTGAGCGCGGCGGCCCGCGCCGCGGAGGAGGCGGCGGACGGCTTGGACGCTCCCGGCGAGCTGGCGGAGGTCGCCAGGAGCGCCGCGTCCGGCGCGCGCGCCGCCCTCGGCCGCACCACCGAGCAGCTCGACGTGCTGTCCCGCAACGGGGTGGTCGACGCGGGCGCGGCGGGGATGACCGTCGTCCTGGAGAGCCTGGCCGCCGTGATCACCGACTCCTATGTCGGCCGGTACGAGGTGCCCGCGCCGCCCGCGCGGTTCACCCCTGTGGGGCCGGGCGACCATGGGCACGTCGAGGAGTTCGGCTACGAGGTGATGTTCCTCCTGGATGCGGACGAGGCCGCCGTCGCCGCGCTGCGCGAGGAGCTCGACCGCCTCGGCGACTCGCTGGTGGTCGTCGGCGGGGACGGCCTGTGGAACGTGCACGTCCACGTGGACGACGCCGGGGCGGCCGTCGAGGCGGGGATGCGGGCCGGGCGGCCGCACCGCGTCAAGATCGCCTACCTGGAGGCGGCGGCGCACGCCCCCCGGCGCGGCCAGGGGCGCGGCGTGGTGGCCGTCGCGGCGGGCGACGGCATCGCGCGCCTGTTCGAGCGGGCCGGAGCCGTGGTGGTGCGCCGCGACCCCGGCTCTAGTCCCGCGCTCGGGGCCGTACTGGAGGCGATCCGGCAGGCCGGAACCGAGGTCGCGGTGCTGCCGAACGACACCGGCGTGAACGCGGTGGCCATGGGTGCGGCGGCGATCGCCCGCGAGGAGGGCGTGGTCGTCAGCGTGCTGCCCACCAAGGCGACCGTCCAGGGGCTCGCGGCCCTGGCCGTCCACGACCCGCTGCGGCGCTTCGACGACGACGTGGTGGCGATGACCGACAGCGCCGGCCACGCCCGCCACGGGCACGTCTGGGTGGCCGACCGCGAGGCCATGACCAGCGCCGGCCTGTGCCGTCCGGGCGACGTGCTCGGCGTGATCGACGGCGACGTGGCGATGATCGGCTCCGACGTCGAGGCCGTCGCCGTCACGACCGCCTCCCGCATGCTGTCGGCCGCCAGCGAGCTGGTGACGCTCATTCTGGGGGCGGACGGCGGCGATCGGCCCGCGCGGGCCGTCCGTGAGCACCTGGCATCGGCCCGGCCGGACCTGGAGATGGTCGTCCACGAGGGCGGTCAGGGCGGCTACCCGCTGCTCATCGGCGTCGAGTAGGCCGCCGGGCCGGCGTGCGCGGCGCCCGCGTGCCCGCCCGGCCCGGCCGCGGCGTCACGGGCGACCAGGCCGAGCCGACGGGCGCCGCGCCGCGAGTACGGCGTCGAGCGGGGCCGTCGCGGGGGTTCTTGTCGGCCGGGAGCGGTACAACTGGTTGACGTGACGCGTTTCGACGAGCCGCTCATCAAGGCGCTCGATCCAAAGACGGCCAAGCCGCTCGAGGGCTCGCTCAACATCACCACGGTCGGCGAGCTCCTGCGCCACTACCCCCGGCGCTACGCCGAGCGGGGCGAGCTCACCGCGCTCGACGCCCTGGAGGTCGACGAGCACGTCACGGTGGTCGGCGAGGTCTCGCGCCTCATGCGCAAGCCGATGCGCAACCGGTCGGGCACCTGGCTGGAGGTCGAGGTCGTCGACGGGCGGCGCAACAAGATCTATCTGTCCTTCTTCGGCAAGATGTCCCACGTGGTGGAGACCCGGCTCAAGCCCGGCACCCGCGCGATGTTCTCCGGCAAGGTGGGGCGGTTCGGGCACGGCGAGCGGGCCAAGTGGCAGCTCAGCAATCCCGAGTTCGAGCCGTTCGAGGAGGTCGAGTCCTCGTCGTCCTCGGCGGCCGAGTTCGCCGCCGCGCCGGTGCCGATCTACCCGGCGGCGGGCGGCATCACCTCGTGGGTGATCCGCAGGGCGATCGGCGTCGTGCTCGACACGCTGGGCCCGATCCCCGATCCGCTGCCCGACGACCTGCGCGCCCGCCACCGGCTTCCGGGCCTGGCCGAGGCGCTGGAGGCCGTCCACCGGCCGCGCGACCAGGGCGACGTGGCGAGGGCGCGCAAGAGGCTCAAGTTCGACGAGGCGTTCATGCTGCAGGCAGTGCTGGCCCAGCGCCGCCAGGCCGCCGCCGCGTGGCCCGCCACCCCCCGGCCCCGCACGGATGACGGGCTGCTCGCCGACTTCGACGGGCGGCTGCCCTTCCAGCTCACCGAGGGCCAGGTCGCCGTCGGCGAAGAGATCGCGGCCGAGCTGGCGCTGGCGCACCCGATGCACCGTCTGCTCCAGGGCGAGGTGGGCGCGGGCAAGACCGTCGTGGCGCTGCGGGCGATGCTCCAGGTGGTCGACGCCGGCGGCCAGGCGGCGTTGCTCGCCCCCACCGAGGTGCTGGCGCAGCAGCACCACCGCTCCATCGTCCGCATGCTCGGCGACCTCGGCACCGGCGGCATGTTCGGCGGCACGGCGGTGACACTGCTCACCGGCTCCATGGGCGCGGCGGGCCGCCGTGCCGCCCTGCTGGAGGCCGCGTCCGGCGCGGCGGGCATCGTCGTGGGCACCCATGCCCTGCTCCAGGAGCACGTCCAGTTCGCCGACCTCGGCCTGGTCGTCGTGGACGAGCAGCACCGCTTCGGCGTCGAGCAGCGTGACGCGTTGCGCGAGAAGGCCGGCGGCGGACGGCCGCACGTCCTGGTGATGACCGCCACCCCGATCCCGCGCACGGTGGCCATGACGGTGTTCGGCGACCTGGAGGTCTCGACGCTCAGCCAGCTGCCCTCCGGCCGGGCCCCGATCACCACGCACGTCGTCCCTGCGGCCGACAAGCCCCACTTCCTCGAACGCACCTGGGAGCGCATCCGCGAGGAGGTCGGCCTGGGCCGCCAGGCGTACATCGTCTGTCCCCGCATCGGCGACCAGGAGGGCGACGAGGGCGATCTGAGCGATGTGGCCGAGCCCGGTGACCTCGCCGAGCTGAGCGAGGCCGCCGAGGCGGGGGAGGGGAACGGCGAGCGTCGCCCGCCGCTGGCCGTCATGGAGGTCGCCCCGCTGCTGGCCGGCGGGCCACTGGCCGGCCTGCGCGTCGAGGTGCTCCACGGGCGCCTGCCTCCCGAGGACAAGGACGCCGTGATGCGCGCCTTCACGCGCGGCGAGGTCGACGTCCTGGTGGCCACCACGGTGATCGAGGTCGGCGTGGACGTCCCCAACGCCTCTGTCATGGTGATCATGGACGCCGACCGGTTCGGCGTGTCGCAGCTCCACCAGCTGCGCGGGCGCGTGGGCCGGGGCGGCCTGCCCGGCCTGTGCCTGCTGGTGACCGACTTCCCGGCGGGCACCCCGGCCCGCGAGCGGCTCGACGCGGTCGCCGCCACGCTCGACGGGTTCGAGCTGTCCCGGGTCGACCTGGAGCAGCGGCGCGAGGGCGATGTGCTGGGCGCGGCGCAGTCCGGGCGCAAATCGTCGCTGAAGATGCTGCGGTTGCTGCGCGACGAGGACGTCATCAGGGACGCCCGCGAGGAGGCCGGGTTGCTGCTGTCCGCCGATCCCGACCTGACCGCCCACCCGGCGCTCCGCGCCGAGATCGACCGCCTCCTCGGCGACGACCGCGCCGAATACCTCGAAAAAGCGTGATCGCTGCCAAAGGCAGGTGAACGGCCCGAGTCGCTCGACGTAGTGCGGCGCCGGCTTCGCCGTACCCCGACCCGCCGACCCGGCGCCGACTGGAAGAGTCGCATCGACAGGTGCAATCGGGCAAGCCTGTGGCGGTGGGGCAGCGCCGCGCCGCCACGGTGGCGTGGGGGGGCTCTGGCAGGGGATCGGCGGCGCGGTCCCGGATCCAGTGCTCGACGGCGAAATGCCCTGGGTCATAAAAAATGACCCAGGGCCCAGCCTTGGGACGGCCTCCCCCCGAATGCCGTCCCCGGCTGGGCCCACCCTCGGGTCAGGTGCCGAGGGCACCGGCGCGCGGAAGGGCTCACGATCACGCCGGTCGGCCTTCCCCTGGGTCACCATGAAGGCCGCAGAACTCATCATGTGGGCTCAGGCCGCCGTGCGGAACGACCCTTGCGCATTCGTCGACGACACTTGGCCACTCTTGACCTTGGCCCCCGGGGCCGGCCGGGGGCCCATCTCGTGCCCCGGCGGGCATGACCGCGTGTCCCGGCCGGTGCGGGGGCGGCTCGGGCTGCGGCGAGAATGGGCGGGTGACCCGAGTCATCGCAGGAACCGCCGGCGGGCGCCGCATCGCCGTGCCCCCCGGCCGTGGCACCCGCCCGACGAGCGACCGTGCCAGGGAGGGGCTGTTCTCCACCGTCGGCTCCCTGCTCGGTCCGCTGGACGGCGCCCGCGTGCTCGACCTGTACGCCGGGTCCGGGGCGGTGGGCCTGGAGGCGCTGTCGCGGGGAGCCTCGCACGCGCTGCTGGTGGAGTCCGACGTCAAGGCCGTGCGCACGATCAGGGAGAACATCGCCGCGCTGGGCCTGCCGGGGGCGGTCGTGACCGGCGACCGGGTCGAGCGCGTCGTGGCGCTCCCGTGCGCCGAGCCGTACGACTTCGTGTTCGCCGACCCTCCGTACGCGGTGAAGGACGAGGCCGTCGCCGAAGTGCTCGAACGGCTGCGCGACAACGGCTGGCTGGCTTCGGACGCCCTGGTCGCGGTGGAGCGCGAGTCGCGGGGGAAGGACCTGGTCTGGCCCTCGGGATTCAGCGAGGAGAGGGTCCGTCGCTATGGCGAAGCGTCCGTTTGGTACGGTCGCGCCGCCGGGAACCAGTGAAACTGGGGGTACGCCTTGCGTCGCGTCGTCTGTCCGGGGTCGTTCGACCCCGTCACCAACGGCCATCTCGACATCATCGGCCGGACGTCCCGGTTGTATGACGAGGTCGTCGTCGCCGTGCTGATCAACGTCGAGAAGAAGAGCCTGTTCACCGTGGACGAGCGCATCGCGACGCTCGAGGAGGTGACCCGCGAGTACGGCAACGTGCGGGTCGAGAAGTTCTACGGGCTGCTGGTCGACTTCTGCAAGCAGCAAGGCATCCCGACGATCGTCAAGGGCCTGCGCGCGGTCAGCGACTTCGACTACGAACTGCAGATGGCCCAGCTCAACTACCGCATGTCGGGCGTCGAGACGCTGTTCATGTCGACCAACCCCGAGTACTCCTTCCTGTCGTCGAGCAGGCTGAAGGAGATCGCCCGGTACGGTGGGGACGTCTCGGGGCTCGTGCCCGATCTGGTGCACCGGATGCTGGTCGAACGGCTCCGTGGCTGAGTGCTGGTATTCTTTCTCATCGGCCTTGTACGACGGCGGTGATTCGCCATGCCTCAAGAGAGCAGGAAGACGCTGCATAGCCTCGACCCCCGGGCCCCCTGGGTGATTTCGACCCATGATCTGGGACGACGGCCGGGGTCCATGCGCGAGATCTCCCGTTCCCTCCCGGCTCCGGCGAATCTCACCGTCGGCATGATCGGCGTCCCCGTGGACGCCGAGATCGAGCTGGACATCCGGCTCGAGGCAGTGATGGAAGGCGTGCTCGTCACGGGCACGGCGCGAGCCCCGCTCACCGGCGAGTGCTCGCGGTGCCTGGATCCGTTGACCTCGCAGATCGAGGTCGGCTTCCAGGAGCTCTTCTTCTACTCGGCGGAAGACGCCGCCGAGGACGACTCACTCCTCGACGGTGAACTCCTCGATCTCGAGCCGACGTTCCGCGACGCGGTGGTGCTCGCACTGCCGTTGAGCCCGGTCTGTGGTGAAGACTGCCCCGGTCTCTGCGTGGAGTGTGGGGTCAAGCTGGCGGAAGCCGGCCCAGACCACCGGCACGATAAGACCGACGCCCGCTGGGCGGCGTTGCAAGGCCTGAACATCGAGAACAACAAGACCCAGGAGGGTTGACGTGGCCGTCCCCAAGCGGAAGATGTCGCGGAGCAACACCCGCTCCCGCCGCGCGCAGTGGAAGACCGCCGCGCCGGCGCTCGTGAGCTGCAACCAGTGCCGGTCGCCGAAGCTGCCGCACGTGGCATGCCCGACCTGCGGCACCTACAACCGCCGACAGGTCATCGAGCCGTCGGCCTGATCACGCCTGCGGTGGCCGGTGAGCCGGCCGGATGCCCCGCATCCGGCCGGGACGACCGTCCACCGTTCAAAGGCGTGCGGTGGCGGTTCGCCCGCGGCCGTGGTGGGCGCCGGGGCCGCCGCAATCTCCCGGCGTCCACCACGTTTTCGGGCACCCGCGTTCCATCCGCCATCGCGACCATGGTCGTGACGTGCTGCGTGACGGCCAGAGAGACACCGTCCGAGGAGGAGACGTGGCCGCAGGTGGGAAGCCCATACCGGTAGAGATCGCCAGGGACGAGCTCGAGCGCGTCCTGGACGTCAAGCTGGACGAGCAGCTTCTTGAGCGGGCGCTGACGCACCGCTCCTACGCGTACGAGAACGGTGGCCTGCCCACCAACGAGCGCCTTGAGTTCCTCGGCGACTCGGTGCTGGGCCTGGTGGTCACCGACACCCTGTTCCGGGGGCATCCCGATCTTCCCGAGGGCCAGCTCGCCAAGCTGCGGGCGGCCGTGGTCAACATGCGCGCCCTCGCCGACGTCGCGCGCGCCCTGGACCTCGGCCGGTTCACCCGGCTCGGCCGGGGTGAGGAGGGCACCGGCGGGCGCGACAAGTCCTCGATCCTCGCCGACACCCTCGAAGCGCTCATCGGCGCCGTCTACGTCGACAAGGGGCTGGACGAGGCGTTCCGTGTGGTCCACCTGCTGTTCGACCCGCTGATCAAGCGGTCGGCCTCGCTGGGCGCGGGCCTCGACTGGAAGACCTCCCTGCAGGAGCTCACCGCCACCGAGATGCTGGGCGTGCCCGAGTACCACGTGGACGAGAGCGGGCCCGACCACGCCAAGTCGTTCACCGCGATCGTCAAGGTCGGCGGCCAGGAGTACGGGTCGGGCGCGGGGCGCAGCAAGAAGGAGGCCGAGCAGCAGGCCGCGGAGGCCGCCTGGAACGCCATCCGCGCGGCCGCCGAGGCCCGGGACAAGAAGGCCAGCTGACCCATGCCGGAGCTGCCGGAAGTCGAGGTCGTCCGGCGCGGGCTGGAACGCTGGGTCGCCGGGCGCACGATCGCCTTCGCCGAGGTCCTGCATCCTCGCGCGATCCGCAGGCACGCGCCCGGGTCGGCCGAGTTCGCCGGACGGCTGGCGGGCCGCACGCTGGTCTCGGCCGAGCGGCGGGGCAAATACCTGTGGCTGCCCCTGGCCGAGGCGCTGAACGGCTCCGAGGCCTCGGTGGGCGGCTCCGCGGATCTCCCGCAGGACAGTGGAGACGCCGGAGCGGATCTTCCTCAAGCCGGTCCGGCGGGAGAGGCCGGGCATGGCGCGTCCGAGGCGCTGCTGGCGCACCTGGGCATGAGCGGCCAGTTGCTGGTGGTCGACCCCGGCTCGCCGCTGGAGAAGCACCTGCGGGTGCGCCTGGGGTTCGCAGACGGCGGCCCCGAGCTGAGGTTCGTCGACCAGCGCACCTTCGGCCACGTGCTGGTGGCTCCTCTGCTGCCGCTGGAGCGGCCGGTCCCCGAGCCGATCGCGCACATCGCGCCCGATCCGCTGGAGGAGGCGTTCGACGAGGAGATGTTCGCCATGCGGCTCGCCACCCGGCAGACCGAGGTCAAGCGGGCGCTGCTGGACCAGTCGCTGATCAGCGGGGTGGGCAACATCTACGCCGACGAGGCGCTGTGGCGGGCGGGGCTGCACGGCGGCGCGCCCACGCGGTCGCTGAGCCGGCGCAAGGTCGCAGAGCTGCTGGCGGCGGCGCGTGCGGTGATGACCGAGGCCCTCGGTCAGGGCGGCACGTCCTTCGATAGCCTGTACGTCAACGTCAACGGCGAGAGCGGCTACTTCGACCGGTCACTCAACGTGTACGGCCGGGAGGGCGAGCCGTGCCCCCGCTGTGGCGCACCGGTCGTCCGGGAGGCTTTCATGAACAGGTCCTCCTACAGTTGCCCCCGTTGTCAACCCCGGGTGGCGACATGAGCGGGGACGCCCCGCCCGGCGCAAGTGACATCCGTCTCAACGCCTGGGTGCGCGGTCGCGTGCAGGGGGTGGGTTTCCGCTGGTGGACGCGGTCCCGGGCTCTTGAGCTGGGGTTGGTCGGGTCGGCGTCGAACCTGGACGACGGCAGGGTCGAGGTCGTCGCCGAGGGGCCGCGCGAGGCCTGTGAGAAGCTTCTCGCCCTGCTCAGGGGTGGTGACACTCCGGGGCGGGTAGATACCGTGGTGGAGCGCTGGTCACCGGTTCGCGGTGGTTTTGGTGGATTCGTGGAGCGGTAGGCGCTTCCCTTAAACCCCCTAAATGCGGTATATTTACATGTCGGGAGTGCCCATTGGCGCATTCATGGAGAGCGTTCAACTTGACCGCCTCCATTGCCGGTGCGACTCTTGATAGGAAACACGCGCACCCCTCCCGCGGCAAGAAGTGCGCGAACCAGTTTGGTCACTCAGCGTGGAGGACCCTTAACCATGGCGAAGGCTCTACTCGGCCACGTCGGCGGTCTCGACCCTCGAATGGTCTCGGAAATGCGCCGTCTCCAGCAGCGAATCCGGGATCTGGAGGCAGAGCTCACAAGGCTCCAGGCCCAGAACGACGCTCTCGCGGCCCAGTCGCGAGATGAGGCGTTCTCTCGTCTGCAGGATCGCGAGCCGGCCCTCACCTGAGGATCGGTCGGACGGCAACACACTGTCAGGGACGCCCCGCAAAGGCGTCCCTTGTCATTTTCCGGCCTTCGCGTGGCCGGCCTCGCCCGGCCGCACGCCTCCGGCGGCCGGCCTCGCCCGGTCGGCATCCCCGCGCGCCCGGCACCGGCCCGGCCCGGCACCGGCCCGGCCCGGCACTGGCCCGGCCCGGCACTGGCCTGGCTTGGCGCTCCGCGCGCCCGGTTCCGCGTGCTTCGTGGCAGGCCGCATACCCGGTGAGCACACCCGAGGGCGTCCCGAGCCGGTAGTGTGCCCCGAAGAGCGGAGGGGACCCGGGAGGCAGGCAGGCGGTCCCCGAGCGGAACGGGGAGGTCGGCGCGCGTGTATCTCAAGAACCTCACGCTGCGCGGCTTCAAGTCCTTCGCCTCCGCCACCGCCCTGAAGTTCGAGCCCGGCATCACCGCCGTCGTCGGCCCCAACGGGTCGGGCAAGTCCAACGTCGTGGACGCCCTCGCCTGGGTCATGGGCGAGCACAGCGCCAAGTCCCTGCGCGGCGGCAAGATGGAGGACGTCATCTTCGCCGGCACCTCCTCGCGGCCTCCGCTGGGGCGCGCCGAGGTGACGCTGACCATCGACAACACCGACGGCGCCCTCCCGATCGACTACACCGAGGTCACGATCAGCCGGCTGATGTTCCGCTCCGGCCAGAGCGAGTACGCCATCAACGGCGACACCTGCCGGCTGCTGGACATCCAGGAGCTGCTGTCGGACTCCGGCATCGGCCGCGAGATGCACGTCATCGTCGGCCAGGGCCAGCTCGACACCGTCCTGCACGCCGGCCCCGAGGAGCGCAGGGCGTTCATCGAGGAGGCCGCGGGCGTCCTGAAGCACCGCAAGCGCAAAGAGAAGGCGCTGCGCAAGCTGGACGCCATGCAGGCCAACCTCATCCGCGTGCAGGATCTCGCGGCCGAGCTGCGCCGCCAGCTCAAACCGCTGGGCCGCCAGGCCGAGATCGCCCGCAAGGCCGCCGTCATCCAGGCCGACCTGCGTGACGCGCGGCTGCGCCTGCTGGCCGACGACGTCGTCCGCCTGCGCGACCACCTCCACCGCGAGGCCGCCGACGAGGCCGCCGTCCGCGCCAGGCGCGCCGAGGTGGAGGCCGGCCTCGAACAGGGGCAGGGCCGCGAGGCCGAGCTGGAGGCCGCCGAGAGCGCCGCCCAGCCGCGCCTCGCCGTCGCCCAGGAGACCTACTACCGCCTGGCCGCGCTCAAGGAGCGCTTCCACAGTGTGGAGACGCTGGCCGCCGAGCGGCACCGCCACGCCGTCGAGGCCGCCTCCATCGAGCGGCGCGGGCGTGACCCCGAGGAGTACGAGCGCGAGGCCGCCGAGGTGCGCGAGCGCGAGGAGGCGCTCAAGGCCGAGCTCGAGCAGGCCGAGGAGATCCTCGAACAGGCCGTCTGGCGGCGCGGTGAGGCCGAGAGCGCCCTCGCCGTCGAGGAGCGCCGCCTGGCCGCCGCCGCGCGCGAGGCCGCCGACCGCCGCGAGAGCCTGGCCAGACTGCGCGGCGAGGTGGCCGCCGTGCGGGGCCGCGCCAGGGCCGCCGAGGAGGAGATCGGGCGCCTGGCCAAGGCCCTGGGGGAGGCCCGTCAGAGGAGCGAGCGGGCCCGCGAGGAGCACGACGCGCAGCAGGAGGCCGAGCCCGCCGCCGACCCCGCCCTCGCCGACGAGCTGGCGCGCGCACAGCAGGGCGTCGAGGAGGCCAAGGCCGCGGTGGAGGAGGCCCGGGCCGCCGTCGAGGAGGCCAAGGCCGCCGCCGAGGCCCCGCGCAGGGCCCTGGCGGAGGCCCGCGCGGCCGTCGGGGCGGCGCGGGCCGCCGACCAGGAGGCCCAGCGGGCGATCGCCGCCCTGGAGGCCCGCGGGGAAGCCCTGCGCATGGGGCTCGCCGGGGGCGCCGACGGCGGCGCGGCGCTGATGGCCGCCGGCCTGTCCGGAGTGCTCGGGCCGCTCGCCGCGATGATGACCGTGCGGCCGGGAGCCGAGGTGGCCGTGGCCGCCGTGCTGGGCGCCGCCGCCGAGGCCGTCGCGGTGGAGTCGCTGTCCACCGTCGTGGACGCGGTGGAGCTGCTGCGGGCCGAGGACGCCGGCCGGGTGGCGCTGGTCGTCGCCTCCGATGCCGCCGTGCCAAGGCCGGCGCCCGTGGAGGACGCCGAGTGGGTCTGCGACCTGGTGAGCGTGTCCGACGCCTTCCGCCCCGCCGTCGAGAGCCTGCTGTCCGGCGTGGTCGTCGTCGAGGACGTTCCGGTGGCCAGGAAGCTCGTCGAGCAGCGCCCCGACGTCCGGGCCGTCACCTGGTCGGGCGACCTGGTGGGCGCGTTCTTCGCGCACGGCGGCTCGGGCGCAGGCGCGGGCTCGGCCCTCCAGGTGCGCGCCGCCCTCGACCAGGCCGTCGCCGATCTCGAGCAGGCCCGCGCCACCGCCGAGAGCGCCGCGGGCGAGCTCGAACGCGCCGCCGAGGCCGAGCGCGTCGCCCAGCAGGCCGTGGAGGCCGTCCAGGCGCGCGCCGCGCAGGCGCAGACCGGCGTCAACACCGCCCAGGCCGGCGTGAACGCCGCGCAGGGCGAGCTCGACCGCGTGCGGGCCAGGCAGCGCGAGGCCGACCAGCGGGTCGCCCTCGCGGCAAGGCGCCTGGCCCAGCTCGACGCCGCCGCCCGGGCCGCCGGCGACGAGTGCGACCGGCTGGCCCGCAGCGTCGCCGCCGCCGAGCAGGCGCGCGACCGCGACCTCGCCGGCGTCGTCGAGCTGGAGGAGCGCCTGGCCGAGGCCGAGTACGCCGACGAGCTGGCCGCGGAGCCGACCACCGAGACCCGCGACGAGCTGGCCGGGGTCCGCGACGTCACCCGGCAGGCCGAGATGGAGGCCCGCCTGACCGTCCGCACGGCCGAGGAGCGCGTCCGCGGCATCGCCGGCCGCGCCGACCAGCTCATGAGAGCGGCCGAGCGCGAGCGCCACGAGCGGGCCGGGGCCGCCGCGCTGCGCGAGCGCCGCCGCGCCCAGGCCCAGGTGGCCGAGGCCGTCGTCCGGGGCGCGGCCCGCGCGCTCGGGGTGCTGGAGACCTCCCTGACCCTGGCCGCGGACGAGCGCGAGGACGCCGAGCGGGCGCGCGGCGAGATCGACGCCGAGCTCAAGGCGGTGCGCGTCCGGGTGCGCGAGCTGGCGTCCGAGCTGGACAAGCTGGTCAACCGGGCTCACGGCAACGAGGTGGCCCGCACCGAGCAGCGGCTGCGCCTTGAGCAGATGGAGCAGCGCGCCATGGAGGAGTACGGCGTCGAGATGGACGCCCTGATCTCCGAGTACGGCCCCGAGCAGCCCGTGCCGGTCGGCGACGGTGAGCCGGTGCCCTACGTCCGCGAGGAGCAGGAGAAGCGCGCCCGCGTCGCCGACAGGCAGATGGCCCAGCTCGGCAAGGTCAACCCGCTGGCGCTGGAGGAGTTCGCGGCGCTGGAGGAGCGGCACGCCTTCCTCCACTCCCAGCTCGAAGACCTGCGCAAGACCCGGCGCGACCTGCTCACCGTGGTCAAGGAGGTCGACGAGCGGGTCGAGCAGGTCTTCACGGCCGCCTACGAGGACGTCGCCCGCGAGTTCGAGACCATCTTCACCCGGGTCTTCCCCGGCGGCGAGGGGCGCCTGCTGCTGACCGACCCCTCCGACATGCTGACCACCGGCGTCGACGTCGAGGCCAGGCCGCCGGGCAAGAAGGTCAAGCGCCTGTCCCTGCTGTCGGGCGGCGAGCGCTCGCTGACCGCCGTGGCGTTCCTCATCTCGATCTTCAAGGCGCGGCCGTCGCCGTTCTACGTGATGGACGAGGTCGAGGCGGCGCTGGACGACACCAACACCCAGCGGCTGCTCACCCTGTTCGAGGAGCTGCGGCAGAGCTCCCAGCTCATCGTCATCACCCACCAGAAGCGCACCATGGAGATCGCCGACGCCCTCTACGGCGTCAGCATGCGCGGCGACGGCGTCACCCAGGTCGTCAGCCAGCGCCTCCGCGAACGCGAACCGGCCTGACCGTTGAACGAGGAAGCGGCCACGCCAACGCCAGACGAGGTGATGGCCAAGATCGCCGCCGATGAACCCGTGCCCTACGACCCCGACTTCGTCCGCGTGACGATGCGCGAGGGGCGCCGGTGAGCCTGGCCGTCGACGCTTCGATCGTCTTTCGCCTGCTGGCGGACGTGAAAGGCGACGATGCCTTCGGGGTGGTCCCTGGTCGTCGGCCCGAGCACCAGGTCGAGGGGGCGCGCGGGCGCAGGGATGGGGAGCGCCGCGTGGAGGGGGTGGGGATGAGGGGCGTTGAACGCTTCATATGGGTGCAACCGGCGCGGCGCGGGCAAGCCGGGGCGTGAGCATGGCCGCCCGTCTGGAAAACTGACTTCTTGTGGATGGGTACCTCGGCATCATTCTGATCGTCATCGTCGTCGCGTTGCTCGCGGCGGGCGGGATGTTCCTGTTGTTCCGCCCGAGCCAGAGGCACGCTCCGCCCGTCGCGCCGCCGCAGGCGCCGACGATCCCGGAGGAGAGGCGACCTCCGGCCACCGGTGTCATCGAGGACGACACCCTTACGACCACCGTCCCGCCGCCGGTCAAGCCGGCCGAACCCGTCGCGCCGCCCGCGCCGGCCATCGAGATCCCGCCCCCGTCCGCCGGCCGCATGGTGCGGCTGCGGGCCAGGCTCGCCCGCTCGCAGAGCACGCTCGGCAAGGGCCTGCTCGAGCTGTTGTCGCGCGACCGCCTGGACGACGAGGTCTGGGACGAGATCGAGGACACGCTCATCACCGCCGACGTGGGCGTGAGCCCCACGCGCACGATGGTCGAAGAGCTGCGCACCAAGGTCAAGGTCCTCGGCTCGCGCAGCCACGACGAGGCGCGCGGCCTGCTGCGCGAGCAGCTCCTCGCCCTGATCAACCCGGACATGGACCGCACGCTGCACACCGCCCCGCACGGTGAGCGGCCGGCGGTCGTGCTCGTCGTCGGGGTCAACGGCACCGGCAAGACCACGACCACCGGCAAGCTCGCCCGCGCGCTGATCGGCGACGGCCGCAAGGTCCTGCTGGGCGCCGCCGACACCTTCCGGGCCGCCGCCGCCGACCAGTTGCAGACCTGGGGCGAGCGCGTCGGCGCCGAGGTCGTCCGCAAGGACGAGGGCGCCGACCCGGCCTCCGTCGCCTTCGACGCGGTGTCCAAGGGCATCGACGACAAGGTCGACACGGTGATCGTGGACACGGCGGGCCGCCTGCACACCAAGACCGGCCTGATGGACGAGCTCGGCAAGGTCAAGCGCGTCATCGAGAAGAAGGCCACGGTGGACGAGGTCCTGCTGGTCCTCGACGCCACCACCGGCCAGAACGGCATGCGTCAGGCCCAGGTCTTCGCCGAGGCGGTCAACATCACCGGCATCGTGCTGACCAAGCTCGACGGCACGGCCAAGGGCGGCATCGTGATCTCCGTCCAGCGCGAGCTGGGCGTCCCGGTGAAGCTCGTCGGCCTCGGCGAGGGCCCTGACGACCTCGCCCCCTTCGACCCGGAAGTCTTCACCGACGCCCTCCTCGGCGACTGAGCCGACGCCCCGGCGGCGCGGGTGCGCCGCCCGGGGGATTCGTCCTTCGGTTTCAGGCCAGGACGGCGGGCTTGAGGGTGTCCTCGCACCACTGGCGGAAGGTGGTGGGGGTGGTGGACCGGGGGGTGCGGGGGTCGGTGTCGTAGAGGCCCTGGTCGACCGCGGCGGACATGTCGACGATGCCCTGGGCGCACGCCTCGGTCGCGCCGTGCCGGATCAGGGTGGCCTTGTACTCCACGCCGGTCACCTGCTGGTAGCGGATCGGCCGTCGCAGCACCTCGGACATGATCTGTGCCATGTCGTTGTGGGACAGGTCCTCGGGGCCGTGGATCGGCACGCTCTCCTGTCCGGTCCAGGAGCCGTCGAGCAGCAGGTCCGCCGCGACGGCGGCGATGTCGCGGGTGGCGCAGATCGGGACCCGGCGATCGCCGGAGATCGCGAGGGAGAACACGCCCTGGTCCCTGATCGGCGTGACCTGCCTGAGCATGTTCTCCATGAACCCCGGCGGGCACAGTGAGCGGTAGCTCACCCCCATGCTCTCCACTAGATGGTCCATGGCGAAGATCGCGGATATCTGCCCGGCCTTCCTCGCCGTTCCTCGGCCCAGGCTGGAGACGCCGATCACCCGCTTGACGTCCTGGCGGCCGATCGCGTCGCACAGCGGCCGGACGAAGTCCAGGACGTGGGCCGGAAGGCTCTCGGCGCGGGGGTTCGGGGGGAGAACCCAGAACACGGTGTCAGCGCCCGTGAGCGCCTTGTCGACGACGCCGGCGTCGTCCGCCGACCCGTGCACGATCTCGACGCGCTCGCGCACCTGGGGGGAGAGGCGGGACGGGTCGCGGGCGACGACCCGGATCGGCTCTGGGCCGTCCAGGACCCTCTGGAGGACCTCGCGGCCGATCTGGCCGGTGGGAGTGGTTATGACGATCATGAAAGCTCAGACCTCACTGTGGGCTTAACGGAACCGGAACTACGCTTCCTGTTGGCGCCACGCACGTTACGGAACTAAGATTCCGGTTGTCAAGCGGCGACTGAGACGTGTGAGCGATGACTGAGATCGAACGACCCCTGCGCGCTGACGCGCGCCGCAACCGTGAGCGGATCATGGCCGCCGCCGGCGAGCTGTTCGCACGGCACGGGCGCGAAGCCCAGATGGAGGACATCGCGGCCCGCGCCGGCCTGGGCATGGGAACCCTCTACCGCCACTTCCCCAACAAGCAGGCGCTGCTCATCGCGATGGTCGGCGAGCGGTTCCACGGCATGGCGGACCTGGCGCGCGCCGCCGAGCAGATCAGCGACCCCGGCGACGCCTTCGAGGCGATGCTGCGCGGCTACCTGGAGGCCGCCGACGGCGACGCGGCCTTCCAACTGGCGCTGATGGGCTCCGACGACCTCGAATGGGAGCGCATCGGGCGGCAGAAGGCCGAGTTCGCCGCGGCCGTCACCCGCATCATCGACCGGGCCGTGGCCTCCGGCCAGGTGCGCGCCGACCTCACCCTGGCCGACTTCACCGTCGTGGCCAGCGGCGTCATCTCGACGATGTACTTCAAGCCGGGCGGCCACCGCGACTGGCGACGCCATCTCCAGCTCGTCCTCGACGGCATCCGCGGCCCCGGAGGGCGGGCGACGACGCTCGAATGACGCCGGAGGCGTCCCCCGGAGTCCGGGGGACGCAGGTCGTCCTGCGCCTTCCGGGTCCGGGGAACGCCTCCGGGTCGCTCAGGAAACCGAGCAGGTCGCGCCGTTGAGGGTGAAGGCGGTGGGAGCGCCGCTGTTACCGGTGTGGGTGGCCTGGAAGCCGATGGTGGTGGAGCCGCCGGGCGCCAGCGAGCCGTTGTAGTCGACGTTCTTCGCCGTGACCTGGCCGCTGGTGGGGGTGTAGGTGGCGTTCCATCCGGAGGTGATCGTCTGTCCGCCGGGAAGGGTGAAGGCCAGCGACCAGCCGTTGACGGCGGAGGAGCCGGTGTTGGTGATGGTGATGCTCTCCGTCAGCCCGGTGTTCCACGCGCTGACCGTGTCGCTGACGCGGCAGGCCCCCGGTCCGCCGCTCGGCGTGGGAGTGGGCGTAGGAGTGGGCGTCGGCGTGGGGGTCGGCGTGGGGGTCGGCGTCGGTGTGGGAGTCGGTGTGGGAGTCGGTGTGGGAGTCGGGGTCGGCGTGGGCGTGGGGGTCGGTGTGGGGGTGGGGTTGGTGGAGGTTCCGTCGAGGCCGAGGAAGGTGATGGCGTAGGCGAGTTGGCCGGTCATGGGGAGTTGGTGGCCGACGCCGCT
>NZ_JBSGDZ010000016.1:0-238520 GCF_053602655.1 Sphaerisporangium sp. NPDC004334 | reverse complement strand
ACCGACAAATACTCCTGGCGCTCCGGCGACACCCCCCTGCTCTTCGACGGCAACTTCAACAAAAAGCAGGCCTACACCTCCGTCCTCGACGCGCTCAATGGCAGCACCTCCACACCGCCGCCTTCGGGTGGCGGCGCGATCAAGAGCGCGCAGTCGGGCCGGTGTGTCGACGTGGCCGGCGCCTCGCAGACCAATGGCACGCAGGCACAGATCTGGGACTGCAACGGCCAGAGCAACCAGCAGTGGAGCTCTACCAGTTCCAGTGAGCTGCGGGTGTACGGAAGCAAGTGCCTCGACGTGAATGGCGGCGGCACCGCCGACGGCGCCAACGTGATCATCTGGGACTGCAACGGGCAGAACAACCAGAAGTGGCGCTTCAACTCCGACGGCACCATCACCGCCATCGGCGCGAACAAGTGCCTCGACGTGTACAACAACGGCACCGCCAACGGCACCAAACTCGTCATCTGGTCCTGCAACGGCGGCTCCAACCAGCGCTGGACCCGCACCTGATCCACCTCGCGGCCCGCCTCGCCCGGCGCCACCGGCGCCCGGCGAGGCGGGCCGATGCCATGGCCGCCCCCGCAGATGGTGTACATCTCTGTGGACACCGCACTGGACGCTAAGGCAGGACGGGTTCGCGGACGCCTGCGCGCATGCCCAGGTAGGCGAGGACGCCGAGGGCCGCGCACATCACCCAGACGGCGCCGCCCACGTACTCGAACAGGGCCGTGCCGATGGTCGGGCCGAGGGCCCAGCCCGCTGCTTGGCAGGTGGAAAGTGCGCCTATGTAGCGGCTGCGGAGGATGGGGGCCGGAGCGGCCAGGGCCGGGTAGGCGCCGATGCTGGGAGCGCTGATGATCTCTCCCAGGGTCCAGACGACGGCTCCCAGGATGAAGATCCATGGGCCGAAGGGGAGGCCGAACAGGCTCAGGCCCACGCCCAGGAGGAGGCAGCCGGTGGCGACGGTGGTTCGCATGGGGAAGCGCTGGATGAAGGGGGTCAGGGGCAGTTCCACGAGGATGACCAGCGCGCCGTTGATCGCCACCAGTGCGCCGTAGAGAGCGGTCGGGTAGCCGCGTTGCTGCACTTCGAGCGGCAGCGTCGAGTGGTACTGGGCCTCGGCGACGGCCGTGATGAACATGCCGGCGAGGAACAGCAGGTAGCGTCGGTCCGCCAGCAGATCCTTGTAACGCGCGGTGTCCTTGGGGGCCGGGATCTCGGCGGCTCGGTCTCCGGTGGTGGGGTGGTCGCTCGCGCGGTCAGCGGTCGCGGCCGGGATGACCAGCAGGACGACCAGGGCGAAGAGCAGGTCCACCAGTGCGTTGACGAGGAAGACGACCTGGTAGGAGAAGGCGGCTGCCAGCCATACGCCCAGCAGGGGGCCGATGGCGGCACCGAGGTTGAGGCCGAAACGGCTGGCGGCCGAGGTCGTGACGAGGCGTTGCGGCGGGGTCAGGTCGGCGAGCATGGTCATGGCGGCGGGGCGGTACATCTGGCCGAAGGCGCCCGCGGCGAAGCTGACGGCCAGCAGCGGGACGAGCGCTGTCACGACGGTCAGGGACGCGACGGCGAGGCTGCATAACAGCATCGACCAGATGATCACGGTTCGTGCGCCGTACTTTCCGGTGGCGCTGCCGCCGGCGAACGTTCCCACGATCGAGCCCACGCCGAAACCGCTGACGACGAAGCCCGCCTGCGCGGGGCTGTAGCCGAGGCCGGTGAGGTACAGGATCAGGAAGAGCGCGACGAAGCTTCCCGTGCGGTTCAGCGCGATGCCGAACAGCAGGACGATGGCCGACCGCGGCAGTTCGCGCAGCGTGCGGATCACCCCCGCGGGGGCTTCGGCGGCGGGTGTCTGCGGCGGGTTGGTCATGGGGGACTCCACGTGCGCGGGTTGGTCAAGAAGGACTCCACGTGCGCGGGTCGATCAAGGAGGACTCCACGTGCGCGGCTTGGTCATGCGGGGCTCCACGTGCAGCGCAGTGCCGCCAGGGACCGGTCCAGTGCGGCGGAGACCTCCTCGCGGGTGGACGCGGTGGCGGTGGCGAAGGCGACGCGGGCTTCCATGTGGTCCTTGTTCGGCAGTTGGACGACGTCGCCTGGGCTGACAAGGGGGACGGCGAGGTCCGTCTCCGGGGGGAGGGCCGACTCGTCGAAGGCGATCTCCTCTACGCGGGTCTCGGGCCATGGGGGGTAGGCGAACCTGATTCCGGCGCATGACCTGCGCACCGGTGTCAGGTCGGGGACGGCGCCGCAGGACACGTCGGCCAGGGCCAGGCCGGGGGCCACGCCGGAGGCGTTGCCGCACAGGTAGGAGATGAGGTCGCCGCCCAGCCGGCCGTTGATCTCGATGAGTTTCGGGCCCTTGTCGGTGAGTTTGAGTTCGGTGTGCGTGGCGCCGGTCGAGTAGCCGATGGCGGTGTGGACCTGGGTGAGGAACGTGGTGATCGCGGGGTCGGCCAGCAGCGGGTCGGCGGCGTGTGTCCAGTGGCCGGTCTCCTCGAAGTACGGCGCGTAGCCCATCTCCTTGTGCGAGAGGAGGATCGGCATGACCCGGCCGTTCCTCACGACCGAGTCGACGGCGATCTCCTGGCCGGTGAGGTACTCCTCGATCAGGACGGAGCGGTCCGGGGATCGCAGGCCGGCGGCCGGGAGGCGGTGCGCGGAGGGGAAGTGGCCGGCCAGTTCCCCGGCGTCGTGGATGAGCGCGACGGCCTGGCTCGCGACGCCGCCTCTCGGCTTGATGACGACGGGGTAGCCGAACTTGTCGGCCACGGCGCACGCCTCGGCGAGGTCGGCCACCAGGACGGATCGGGGCTGTGGGACGCCGCGTGCGGCGAGGGCCGAGCGGGTGAGGTGTTTGTCGCGGCAGGCGCGTGCGGCGTCGGGACCGGGGCCTGGCAGGCCCGCGGCGGCCGCGGCGAGGGCGGTGTCGACGACGTGGTCCTCGGCCCACGTCATGATGCCGTCGACGCCGCCTTGCGCGACGATCTCTTGGACGGCGGCCGCGATGCCGTCCGGCGTCATGCCGGGGACGACGCTGACGCCGGTGACGTACGGCGTCTCCCATTCGGCCGGTCTGCCGATGACGATGTGGACGTCGTGGCGCTCACCGATGCCACGCAGCATGAACTCGCGGTACAGGCGGGGCCCTGTCCCGACGACGACCAACCTCGTCATGCCGGCCGCTTCGCGCCGATGCCGACGAACGCCATCAGTGCCGGGGTCTCGGAGCGGTTGTGCCAGGCGTGCGGGGTCCCCTGCTGGACGACGCAGGCGCCGGGGGTGAGCCGCACCTCCTCACCGGAGTCGAGTTCGAGCCACAGCTCGCCTTCGAGGCAGATGCCGTAGTCGAGGGTGTCGGTGGTGTGCATCCCTGAGCCGTCGCCGGGTTCGAAGGCGTCGATCAGGCCGGGGAGGCGTTCCCGGACCTCCGCGTCGATCTCGGCCTGGTCATCGGGGGACGGTGGTCCGGTGAGCGCGGACGCGGGTGGGAAACGCACCAGCAGGAGCCGCGTGCCGCCGATTCCGGCGAAGAACGGCAGCGTGATCGGGGCGGGGGCCTTCGGGCCGACGGTCGCGCCGCCGTCGGGGCTGCCCCACATCAGGTACATCTCCTGGCCGAGGAGCGCGCGTGCCGTGACCGGCGGGACGAGCGTGTCGCGGACGACGACCGCTTTGTCGTCCGGGCCGTAGCCGGTCACGATCAGGCGTGGATCGATCGGCATCAGAGTCCCCCCAGTCCCCGCAGCCGCTTCAGCATGTCCTCCTCGGCCGCGCGGAGTTCCGCGCACGCGGCGGCCACGCGGGACGCGTCCACCCGGCCGATCGCCTTGCCGATCATCAACTGGTTCCTGATGTCCCTGCACCGGCCGACGAGGTCGGCGAGCGCCGGGCCGGCGTCCGCGTACGCCGGTTGCCGCTTCGCGAACTCCCGCAGGCAGGCCCGTGACCCCTCGTACACCGAGAAGGCGTCGTACAGCAGGGCGATGGCGCGCGCCGGGGTGAGCCACGGTGTCGCCAGCAGGTCGGCGACCCCGTCGAGCAACGCGTAGGTGTCGTCGTAGGTCCGCAGGACCTCGGTGAACGCCGCCGACGACCCGGCCGCCGCCGCGGCGGCGTCGTACGGGCCGGCGGGGAACCAGCTGACGTGCCGCAGTTCGCCGTTGTCGTACGCCGCGGCGACGACGTCCTCGGGATAGGCGTACCGGCACAGCACACTGGCCTGGTTGTCGTCGAGGATCGACCAGAGGCCGTCGGCGCGGGAGGTGAGGGTGATGGTGTGGACGACGTGCTCGGTGCGGTACTCGGGGGTGTGCGGGAGGTAGTAGACGTCGATGAACAGGATCACGTAACCGGTGCGCTCGACGGTGTCGAAGATGAGCTCGCGTGCCTGCGCGTAGGTGTCGAACGGCACGTACTCGCGGGTGATCCCGACGCGTGCGAGCGCGGCGGGGTCGAGGAGGTCGCTCTGGAAGTCGTACTTCGGCCGGCCGAGGCGGATGACCTGGTCGGCGATGTCGTCGCCGGCGACCAGGCAGTTGTAGAAGGTCAGCGGCAGGTCGGGGACGCGCTCGGCGAGCATGACCATGGCCTGCCGCTGGTAGCAGTTGAGGAACGACCGGTCGTACAACTGCTGGTCGTAGTCGTGGACGAGGTCCTTCATGTCGTCAGATCGTCCGGGTCATGAAGTAGCTGTGCGGGTCGGGGCCGTAGCCTTCGAACGGGCCGCAGGCTTCGAAGCCGAACTTCTCGTACAGCTTCCTGGCCTGCTCGAAGTGCTCGGTCGCGCCGGTCTCCAGGCTGAGCCGTTCGATGCCCATCGCCTTGGCCTCCGCCAGCATGTGGGTGAGGAGCAGGCTCGCGATGCCGTCGCGCCGGCGCTCGTAGGCGGTGCGCATGGACTTGATCTCGGCGTGCGTGCCGTCGATGCGCTTGATCGCGCCGCAGCCGACGAGCTGGTCGCCGTCGTACACCGACCAGAACGTGACCTCCGGGACCCGGAGCCTGTCGAGGTCGAGTGCGTACACGCTCTCGGAGGGGGTGATGGCGTGCATCTCCCGCAGGTGGTCCTCCAGGAACGCGGCGATCTCCGGGCCGCGGAGATCGTCGAGCACGATCTTCATGTACTTGCCTCCAGTAGTGCGCACGCGAAGAAGCCCGGCGCGGAGGCCTGCGCGAGGTAGAGAGCTCCTGGCTCCAGGCCGGTCTTGTGGTGGTAATCCATCAGATTGATCAGCCAGTCGGCGTTGCCGCAATGACCGTACCGGGTCATCGGCTCCTGGAAGTAGAGCTTCCCGCGGGCCTGTCCGGCGGCCATCGCGTTGAAGGTCGCGATGGGTGCGAACAGGCTGGAAGTGAAGATCTTCGCGATGTCGTCCGGCGTGCGTCCGGCCTGGCCGAACGCCTGGCCGAGCGCGGCCCGCGCCACCGACTGCCGGGTCGCGAAGGTGTCCTCGCCGACCATGCCGGAGAAGTCGGCGGCGACACCGGTCCCCGCGAGCGTGAGGCCGGCGTGGTCACGGCTGATGAGGCAGCCGGCCACGGCGTCACCGAAGACCGCGAAGGACTTCACCCGGTCGCGGTCGTCCGGTGTGAAGTCCAGCGCCACCAGTACGACGTTGCGCGCGTCCGCGGCGGCCAGGCCCCAGGCGTACCGCAGAGCCTCGATGGAGCTGCAGCACTGCTGGAGCGACACGATCGCGGGAACGCACGCGGTGAGCCCGGCGGCGCGCATGACGTCGACGGCGACGTCCCTGCCGAGCAGGCCGAGCACGCCGTCGGAGGTCGCGAGCACGAGCCGGTCCACCTCGGCCGCGCGGACGCCGTGCTCGCTCAGCACCTTGGCCACACAGTCCACGATGTACGGGGTGACCGGCCCGGTCATCTTCCGGTACGTCCCCGTCCCCATCGCGGCGAACGCGGTGTCCGGCGACACCGCGCGCCACAGGTCCTCGAACCCGGGGATGTCCTCAGGACGGCCTTCGGCGTGACCGGTGACGCAGGCGAAGGACCCGATGGCCGCCACTCAGACCTCGACCGGCGCGCCGGCGTCGATCTCCTCGATCACCGACAGGATGCCTTCGACCTCGTCGAGCATCGGCACCCACTCGGGACGCAGCGCGATCTTCCCGTCGGCCTTCTCCTCGATGTAGTTGTTGACGAGGATGAGGATGTTGAGCGAGCTGATGCCGAGTTCGGCGCGTGAGGTGCTCTGCGCGACCTCCTCGTAGGTCAGGTCCGGCGCCATCGGCTGCGTGCCGAGGAAGTCGACGAAGTTCCTCAGCCGGTCGTCGATCTCAGGCATTGGCCACCCGCCTGAACTCGTAGCCGTTGAGGTTCTCGGTGTAGATCCGGTTGTAGCCGTACCTGTCCTCGCCGGAGACCAGGACGCAGCCGTGGTAGTCGAGGCTGATCTCGTCGCCGAACTCGACCAGCTTGTCCACGTGCTCGTACACCTTGGTCTGCGGGATCACGTACCTGGAGGCGTAGCCGAGGCGGGTCTGGTCGCTGATGTTCGGCAGGGACCCGTGGACGCATTTCTCGACGAACAGGACGAACTGGCCGGGTTCCATCTCCATGTCGACGACGTCGTCCTTCTCCGGGTCCCAGCTCGGGTCGATCTGGAGCTCGGAGTAGTCGTAGCCGAAGAAGTCGGTCTTGCGCTCCGGGCTCTTGTGGAGCCGCTTGTTCTCGTCGTAGAACCAGCGCTTCTGGCTGCCGCGGATGAAGCGCAGGCAGCCGTTTTCGCGTCTGGCCGGGGAGAAGGCGGTCCACACGCTGACGTCCTGCAGGACCGTGTCGTCGTCGCGGCTGTAGGCGAAGTTCAGTGAAGGCGTGGCGGCGGTCGTGGTCTCGCCGACGATGTACTTCTCGACCTGGTGCCAGCCGGTGCCGGCGTCACCCGGCTGCTTCTGGAAGATGTTGGACTTCCAGCAGATGATGTCCTCGCCGAGGAGCGAGCGCAGCTTGTTCACGATCTCGGGCCGTGAGATGTGCTCGGAGAGCGTGTCGCAGTCCAGGTGCCGGTCATAGTTGATGATCGTCGAGTTGTGCGGCTTGTTCTTCGACAGCGCCATCTCGATCATGGCCTTGCTCCAGATCTTCTGAGCCTCGCCGGGCTCGTACAGATCGAAGGGGCCAACGTAGCCGTTGTCCTTGAAGAACTGGACCTGCTCGGCGGTGAGACCGTCGGTCAGCGATGTCATCTGCCCGTACCCTTCTTGTCGAGGAGCCGCTGTGCGTTCTTCCACATGAACAGGTCGCGGTCGGCCTGGGTCATCTCAGCCGGGAAGGCTCCTTCGGCTGTGAGTCGCTCCACGAAGCCGGCCTGCTTGCCCTGCAACCGGAAGATCGGCCAGTCGGTTCCGAACAGCACCTTGTGGTTGATGTTGCGGCGGAAGAACCGGTTCAGCCCGGCCACCCCGTCGGGGGCCTCGTAACCGCTGGCGTCGATGTAGACGTTGGGCCGGTTGTTGCAGAGCATCGCGCACTCGTCGGGGTAGTGGACGCTGCCGTGCGCGAGCACGAAGTCCACGCCGGGGAAGTCCCGCGCGGGCCGGTCCACGTAGATCGGCAGCGCGATCTCGAAGTCGAGGGCGGGGGAGGTCGCGCCGATGTGCGACAGCACCGGCAGCCGGTGCTGCGCGCAGATCTCGTAGAACGGGTAGAGCGCCTTGTCGTCGAGGCGGTAGCCGCACGGCGGGTAGAGCTTCATCCCGTCGAAGCCGTACTCGACGATGGCCCGTTCGAACAGCGCGATCCCGTCGGCTCCCCACCGCGGGTCGACGCCGACCAGGACGCGGAAGCGGCCGGGGTGCCGGTCGGTCACCACCTTGTGGTGGTCGACGATCTCCTCGATGGTGTGCGTGCCGTCCTTCAGCGCGTAGGTGAAGTCCGGCATCAGCAGCACGGCCTCGTCGATCCCCGCCCCGTCCATCTCCTTGACGAGCTGGTCGCACAGCGGATCCTGGAGGGTCGCGTCGTGCATGCGGCGCAGGTGTTCCTTACGCGCCGGCAGGCCGCGCGCGTGCATGGCCACGGCCATGTTGTCGATGACCCCGTCGCGGAACGACGGCGGGAAGCACATCTCGGCCGCGACGTGGCAGTGGAAATCGATGATCTTCATGAGCCCGCCTTCAGGCAGATGCCGACGATGTCGTGCACGTATTCGGCCTCGATGAACTCCACGATGTGCCGCATGGTGTCGATGCCGGTCTGCTCCTCAAGGACGAACACGATGCTCATGAGCCCGATCGAGTCGACGCCGAGGTCGTTCCTGAGGCTCATGTGCGGCGCGACGTCCTTGCCTGGCAGGACGCCGGCGATGATCTGGCAGAGCTCGTCCTCGGTCACCCGTCTTCACTCGTCCAGACGGTGCGCCTGACCGCGCCACGGTCGATCTTGAAGTTCCTGGTCAGCAGACCGCTCTCCACGGTGAGCTCCTCCGCCGGGCGGACGAGAGTCGTCGCGATGCGGTGCGACGGCTCGTGCTCCGCGTTCATCCGCGTGATGTGCGCCTCGACCTCGGCCGCCTTGCCCGGGTCGTCCAGCCAGACGACGCAGGCGAGCAGCGCGGCGCCGTCCGGCAGGGCCACCATGGCGCGGACGCCGGGAAAGGCGCGTTCGATGCCGGCCTCGAGCTCGGCCGGGTTGATCTTCACACCGCTCCGGGTGATGATCACGTTGTTCCTGCGGCCGGTGAGCCGCAGGAAGCCGTCCTCAAGGACCCCGAGGTCTCCGGTGACGATCCGGCCGTCGGGGAGGAACACGGCGTCCTGCGTCTCGACGCCTTCGTACACGTACCCGGCGACCTGCGGCCGTTCGGCGCGCACGACGACCTCGCCGCCGTCGCCGAGTTCGACGGTGACGCCGTCCACGGGCCGTCCCGCCGTGCCGGCTCTGGCCGCATCCGGCACGTTCATGGCGATCCAGCCGATCTCGGTGCTGCCGTAGATCTCGTACAGCGGCGCGCCGAGCTCCTGGAACAGCCTGACCATGGCCGGCGGCACCGGCGCGGACCCGGTGTACATGAGCCGCACCCGCGACCCGTACATCGACAGCCATCCGCGGCCCTTGCCCATGCGCTCGGCCGGGTCGGCGGCCATGACACGGTTGTAGAGCACTTCGAAGAAGGACGGCGGGCCGAGGATGATCGTGGGTTCCACGATCTTGAGCGCCTGGAACATGATCTCCGGCGGGACGACGGTGGCCGCGCAGCCCGTCCAGATCGCGAGGTAGGTGAGGTAGCGCTGCTGGAAGTTCGAATACGGCATCACGATCAGGATGTCGTCGTCCGTCGTGACCCGCCACGCGCGGGCCGACAGCTCGACGGTGTTGGCGATGCCGTCGTCGGTGAGCATCAGGCCCTTCTGCGTCCCGGCGGTCCCCGAGGAGAACGCGATCGTGCGCACTCCAGGCGGCAGCGCCGGGACGTCGTCGTGCCGCGCCGGGCCGAGCTTGACCGGCCGTTCGGACAGGACCGCGGTGGCCGCCGGCAGGCCGGCCTCGCCGGGGAGCGGCCGGGTCACCAGCAGCGCGGCCAGACGGTAGCGCTCGACGAACGCGCCGATCTCCGCCGGTTCGTGACGGTTCTCCGCGGGGATGGCGACGGGGACGCAGCCGAGCGCGAGCAGCGCGAGGTCGGCGAGGATCCACTCGTAGGAGTTCGGGCCGAGCACGCCGACGAGGTCACCCGGGCGAAGGCCGCTGTCGCGCAGTTCGGACATGAGCCGGACGGCGTCGTCGTGGGTCTCGCCGTAGGTCTTGACCAGCGTGGTCCCGTCGCGCGCCACGAACCGCATCCGCTGCGCGGGATGCTCGGCGAGCTTGTCCACCAAGGAGTCAACGAACATGGATGTGTTCCTGGACGTACTCGACGGACCGCATGGGCCCGAGGCGTAACTCCTCGACCAGCGGCTTCAGCAGGCCGAGCTCCGCCGGGCCGTACGTGGCGTGGAAGGTGAGCGCGGGGCCGGGGCCGGGGAGCAGCAGCACCTCGGCCAGGCAGCGGGCCAGCGACCGCAGCCCGGCGACCACCACGTCCGGCTCGACGACGAGAACGGGGCCGTCGAGCGCGAGCGCGCCGACCTGTGCCAGGTAGGACAGCTGGAGGAACATGCCGTCGCTGTCGGGGAACGTGCCGAGGCCGCGGTCCACGTAGCGCAGGCATTCGGCCAGGTAGTACGCGATGACGTCGGCCCTGTCCAGCCCGAGCGCCTCGGCCCACACCTCGGCGAGGACCAGGACGCCGAACACGTCGGCGGCCGTCTCCTGAAGCACCCCGACGGCCCATTTGTCGGCGGTCCGCAGCGGGCCGAAGTCGGTCGCGGGCCGGTGCACGAAGTGGCCGAACTCGTGGCCGAGCACACCGAGCGTCGGAATGCCGGCGAACCGCTCGTCCGCCGGGTCGAACCCGTTCCCCCCGCGTACGTACCGCGCGGAGAGCGGCCCGGACACCGTGTCCAGGATGGCGCGGTGGGTGTTGCGGAAGTAGTAGGTCTTCATGTACGGCGACCGGCCGACGCCTTCGTCCTCCGGCAGGAAGTACGCGATGTGCTTGGGGTGCAGGTTCCCCTCACCGGCCATGAAGAACAACCGGGTCGCGCCGAACGCCGGCAGGTCGCCGAGCCGGAGGTCGACCATGAGCGTGCGCAGGTACGGCTCGACCTTGTCGCGCTCGGCGAGCGCGGCGTCCACGAACCGCTGTCCCGTCTCGTCCCGCCGGCAGGCGAACGCGGTCGGCAACCCGCCGGGGTCCTTCCCCGACCAGGTGCCGAGGTGGTTGGCGACGAGCGTCACGTCCTCACGCAGCTCCGCGAGCTCGCACAACGCCTCGGTCGTGTAGCCGTGCTCGACGGCGTCGGCGCGCAGCGCGAGCGCGCGCCGACCGGCGTCGTCCGGCAGGTGCTTGGCGATGTCACGCATGGCGGAGGCGACCAGCGCCGGAGCGTGGAACCGCCGCGTGTCCTCCCCCGCCGTCTCCTTGAGGTGCTGCCATTCGGCGTCGATGACCGTCTTCAGCGCGGCCAGCCCGGCGAGGAGACCTCCCCCGAGGTCCGGGGTCTCGGCCGCGAGGTCGAGGCACGCCAGCTGGTAGGACCCGGACGGCGGCCAGAAGGCGCCGCGCCAGTGGCGGTACGTCCCGGCGGCGGCCTTGTTGCGTACGTAGTCGAACCTCATGCGTTCTCCCTCGAGTCGGCGGTGACCAGGGCCGCGCCTTTCTCGCCGATCATCATGCTCGCGGCGTTCGTGTTGCCGGAGACCATGGCCGGCATCACCGACGCGTCGATCACGCGCAGCCCGGACAAGCCGTGGACGCGCAGCCGGTGGTCGACGACGGACATCGGGTCGGCGCCCATCCGGCACGTCCCCACCGGGTGGTAGGAGGTGTCGCCGTTCTCCCGCGCGTAGGCGACCAGGTCGTCGTCGGTCTGGACGTCCTTTCCCGGGATCAGCTCGAACGCGCGGAACGCGTCGAGCGCCGGATCCTCGACGACGCGGCGCGCGATGCGCATCCCGGCGACCAGCCGCGCGCGGTCGGCCTCGTCGGCGAGGAAACGCGGCCGGATCGCCGGAGGGGCCGTCGCGTCGGCGGACCTGATGTGGATGGACCCGGCGGACTCCGGCCGCAGCGGATAGACGCCGACGGTCATACCGGGAGCGGTGTCGAGCCGCCGGGTCGCTCCCGCGCCGTAGCTGGCCGGAGCGAAGTGGAACTGGATGTCGGGCCGCGGCTCGGCGTCGGACGAGCGGACGAAGCCGTGGCCGAGCGCGATGGGAAGGCTGAGCAGGCCGCGGCGGCGCGTCAGGTACGTCGCGACCTCGCGGGCCAGGCGCAGGCCGCGCGAGCGCTCGTTGAACGTGATGGGACGGGTGACCCGCCAGCGCAGCCGGGTCGCGTAGTGGTCGCGGAAATGCTCGCCCACCCCCGGCAGGTGGTGCACGACCGGCACCCCGGCCGCGGCGAGCACGTCGGCGGAGCCGACCCCCGACAGTTCGAGAAGTTGCGGCGACTGGACGGTCCCGGCGCTGACGATCACCTCGCGGCCGCAGTCGGCCTGCCGGCTGCGGCCCTGGTGGCGGTAGGTGACGCCGACGCAACGTTTGCCGTCGAACCTGAGGCGGGTGACGTGCGCGTCGGTGAGCACGGTCAGGTTGGGCCGGCGCAGCGCACGGCGGAGATACGTCCCGGCGACCGACGAGCGGCGGCCGCCGTCGTGGTTGACCTGGTAGTAGCCGAATCCTTCCTGGTCGCCGGAGTTGTAGTCGGGGTTCTCCGGGTATCCGGCCTTCTGCGCGGCCAGCAGGAACGCGTCGCACAGCTCGTCCCGCTCACGCGGCAGTCCGACGCTGATCAGCCCTTCGCCGCCCCGGCTCGGCCCGCCGATCCCCGTACGCTCCAGGCTCTTGAAGTACGGCAGGACGCCGGCCCACGACCAGCCGGGGTTGCCGAGGCGTTCCCACTCGTCGTAGTCCTCGCGCTGACCGCGGACGAAGATCATGCCGTTGATCTGGTTGGACCCGCCGAGCAGGCGTCCGCGTGGAATGCTCACGCTCCGGCCGCCGATCGTCGGATCGGCGTCGGTCTCGAAGCACCAGTCGTACCTGGGGTTTCCCATGAGGATGGTCTCGGCGGCCGGGATCGACAGCAGCGGGCTGCGCCGCCGCGACCCCGACTCCAGCAGGAGCACCCGTGTGCCGGGGTCCTCCGACAACCGCGACGCCAGCACGCACCCCGCCGCGCCGGCCCCCACGATGATGTAGTCGGCCCGCATCTAACGGGCCGCCGCGAGAGTGGTCCGGTGCATCAGGCGCCGGTGGTTGACGTCGTCGTAGTAGGTGGCCATGTGCATGGCGCTGCGGTTGTCCCACAGGATGATGTCGCCGACCTGCCATCGGTGCCGGTAGGTGAAACGCGGCATCGTGGCGAACTCCTGCAGGAACGTGATGAGCGGCCGGCTCTCTTCCTCGTCCATCCCCTCGATGCGCCACGGCACGTTGCCGCCGACGTACAGTGCCTTGCGTCCGCTCACGTCGTGCACCTTGACGATGGGGTGCGCGACGTCCACCCACTCCTCGCGTTCCTCGGCGGTGGGAGGCGGCCGGTCGGGGTAGTTGTAGGGCCGGGACTGGACGCGGCTGATGACGACCTTGAGGTCGGCGATCCGGTCCTTGATCTTGACCGGGAGCGCGTCGTAGGCGGCGTACATGTTGCCGTACCACGTGTCCCCGCCGACCGGCGGGATCTCGCGCGCGTACAGCATCGATCCCGTCGGCGGGTCGGTCAGGTACGCGCCGTCGCTGTGCCACACGCGGCCGCTGTACGCCGAGCCGATCGGCTTGCCGTCGCGGGTCAGATTCGACAGGACGAGTATCTCGGGGTGGTCGTCGGCGTTGAACCGGGACCGTGTGTAGGTGAGCACCTCACCGAATCTGCGGGTGAACTCCACCTGCTGCGCCGGGGTCATCTTCTGGCCCCTGATCAGCAAAATGGTGGTGTCGATCCACGCCCGATAGATGCGCTCGAAGTCGTGATCTGAAATACGACCTGTGACATCGATTCCGCGGACTTCAGTGCCAATGGTTTCCGTAATGGGAATCAACTCGGGCATGGCAGAACCTCGCATAGAACCCGTAGCGGCGACGGCCGGAGCATACGACACCGCCACAGCGGCACGCAAGACGGCGAGAAACTTTCACCACTCGTTATCGGTCCCACAGCCGGCCGCGATAAGTGCCGCGCCGAAACCCGCTCACCGGCACTGACTAGGCGGTTAACATGTTACAAACCGCTCACTCCCATACGGGCGGCACATAATGGGAGCTTGGTCGGTCCAGCAATTGATACAACCCTTTGCCGGCCGCCGGCCGCGTGTTACGCTCCTGCCGCGTGTTCGATGGCTGGAAAACTCAAAGGCGAGAATCCATCCCACTGGCATGGTTTAGACACCGGTTAGACCAGGGAGGGACAGGGTGCCACGATCCGAACCGGAGCTCGCTCGCATTCACGACTATTATTGCCTGCCACGCTCCGTCGGCTCCGCTCCTCAGAGCATCTACGACATCTGGGAGAACGGCGACGCCTTCAACGACTCGGTCACCCCGTCGACCTACGTCCCCGAGTACCGATCGCACATCACTCTCAAGATCCGCATGCTGACCGCGCCCGAGGCGACGGTGCTGTCGCTCGGCTGCGGCAACGGCTTCGTCGAAGCCGACCTGGTGACGCACGGCCGCGACGTGCGCGCCATCGACTGCAACGCCGAAGCCGTCGAGCTGACCAGGAAGAAGGGGGTCGACGCGCGCACCGTCGACTTCTTCGAGCTGCGCCCGGAGGACGCCGCGGACGTGTCGGCCGTCTACGCCGACGGCCTGCTCGGCCACCTCTTCGACGCCACCGAGGAACTGGCCCCCGCGCTCGGCAAACTCCGCGACCTGGCCCTGCGGCCGGGGACCTACCTGATCCTGTCCAACGACGCTCCACGCGACGGCAAGGCCGACTTCGCGCCGCACGAGCACGTGGAGGGGTTCTGGTTCATCGCGAGGGACTATCTGCACAAGAGCCTGGCGTCTTTCGGGTTCGAGCCCGAGGAAAGCTACTACTTTCCTTACCAACGGCCGGTGAGCGGCATGCGCAACCGCACGATATGCGTCGCGTTCGTACCTGGATGATCGGATCCCGCCTTGCCAATGTCGGCTGAATTCGCGGAGCGACTGCTGCCGCGGCTTCCCGAGATCGTCGCGAACCACGGCACACCGTTCCACATTTACGACGCCCACGGAATCGTGTCCACACACAAGACGTTGGCCCGCGCGTTCAGTGGAATCCCCTACCGGCAGTATTTCGCGGTGAAGGCCTTACCCAACCCGGCCGTCCTCGCGTTGCTGCGCGCCGCGGGAAGCGGTTTCGACTGTTCTTCTCCGGTGGAATTGCGTCTCGCGGAGGCGGTCGGCGCGCGGAGCGGCGACGTCGTTTTCACCTCCAACAACACCGCGCTGTCCGAATACAGGACGGCACGCGAGGCCGGCGCGCTGATAACGTTCGACGACAGGTCGTTCGCGGAGAAAGTCGACGAGCTTCCCGAGGTCGTCGCCTTCCGCGTCTCCCCCACCGGTCTCGCCGCCGGTTCCACGCTGATGGGTGACGCGGCGCACAGCAAGTTCGGTGTCCCGGCCGGCGAGCTCGCCGCCGCGTACGCGGACGCGACGGCCCGAGGCGCGCGGCGGTTCGGCATCCACGGCATGACGTGCGCCAACGAGCTCGACACCGGCCGCGCCGCGCAGGCCGCCGCCGACGTCATCCGGCTCGGCGCGCGTGTCGCCGAGGAGGCCGGGATCGAGCTGGAGTACGTGAACGTCGGCGGCGGTCTCGGCATCCCTTACCGCCTGGATGACAGACCCATCGACATCACCGCCTACGCGGAGGAGATCCTCGCGGCGCGGGAGAAGTTCTTCGGCGTCGACGGGCCGCGCGTCATCACCGAGATCGGCCGGTACGTGACCGGCCCGCACGGCGTCCTGGTCACACGCGTCATCAACCGCTGCCGCAAAGGCCACGAGATCGCCGGCGTGGACGCCTCGATGTCGTCGCTGATGCGGCCGGCCATGTACGGCGCCTACCACCACCTCTCCCTCCCCTACGCCGAGGGACGGCCCGTCGGCAGGTTCGACGTCGTCGGCGCGCTCTGCGAGAACATGGACAAGTTCGCCGTCGACCGCGAGCTGCCGGAGCCACGTGACGGCGACATCGCGCTGCTCCACGACACCGGAGCCCACGGCCACGCCATGGGCTTCACCTACAACGGCCGCCTGCGACCCGCCGAGCTGATGCTCACCGACGCCGGCGACGTGGTGGAGATCCGGCGTGCCGAGACCTACGAGGACTACATGGCGACCGTCCGCTGGGAGTTTGATCGTGGATAGAAGCATGGTCGAGACCGCCTTCGAGCGCCGGGAGTCGTTGTCCGAGGACGACCTCGCGGCCCTCGCACCCCACGTCACCGCCGGCCTTGAGGCCCTCGACCGCGGAGAGCTGCGCGCGGCGCGGCCGGAGGGGCCGGAGTGGGTGGTCGACACCTTCGTGAAGAAGGTCATCCTGCTGTCGTTCCTGACCCGCCGGAACGAGGTCGGCGCCGGCGGCCGGCGGCGACCGAAGAGCTTTGACAAGATCGCACTCAAGTTCGAGGACTGGGACGACGCCGCCTTCCGCGAGGCGCGCCTGCGTGTGGTCCCCGGCGGCGTCGTCCGCCACGGCGCGTACGTGGCGCCCGGGGCCGTGCTGATGCCGTGCTTCGTCAACGTCGGCGCCTACATCGGCCCCGGCACGATGATCGACACCTGGGCCACGGTCGGCTCCTGCGCGCAGATCGGTGCGCGCTGCCACATCTCCGGCGGAGCCGGCATCGGCGGCGTCCTGGAGCCTCTCGGGGAGCAGCCGGTGATCGTCGAGGACGACGTCTTCGTCGGCGCGCGCTCGGAGGTCGCCGAAGGAGTGGTCGTGAGGCGTGGCGCCGTGCTCGGCATGGGGGTGTTCCTCGGTAAGTCCACCCCCATCGTCGACCGCGCCACGGGAAAGGTCACCTACGGCGAAATCCCCGAGAACGCCGTCGTCGTCCCGGGCTCCCGTGTCGACCCGAACAATCCCGACATCTCGATCTCCGCGGCGATCATCGTCAAGTACGCCGACGAGCGCACCCGGGGCAAGACGGCCCTCAACGACCTCGTCCGCGACTGACCGCTTCGATGCCATCGACGCGACCGACGTCGGCACCGAGCGCGTTCGACCGGCTGCGCGCGCTCCTGACGGGAATCCCCGCACCCCCTGGCGTCACCACGATCCCCCTCCATCTCGGCGAGGCCCGCCTCGTCACGCCGCCGGTGGACGGCCGTCTCCTCGGTGAGGTGGACGGCTGGACGCGCTACCCGCCGCTCGGCGGCACACCCGAACTCCGGGCCGCCTACACAGGCTGGCTGGAACGCCGCTTCGGCCCCCACCTGCGCGCCGCCGTGGACGAAGGATCGCTCGCCATCGAGCCGACCCCCGGCACGAAGCAGGCCGTCACGGCCGCCATCACCCTCGCCGTCCACTCGCGCGCTCCGGGGGTCGTCCTGCCGAACCCCTTCTACCCCACCTACCACGCGGCGGTGGAGGCCGCGGGAGGCCGTGCGATCCTCTACGGCCACGCGCCGGAGGTCCCCGCCGCCGTAGCCGCTCACCGGGGTGTCGCCGCGGTCGTCGTCTGCTCACCGGGAAACCCCCGCGGTGAGACCCACACCCCTGCCACAGTGCGCGCCATCAGCGCGGCGGCGCGCGCGGCCGGCGCGCTGCTCGTCGTCGACGAGTGCTACATCGACCTCGTCCACGCCGCGTCCGCGCACGACGGGTTCCTGACATCCGGCACGGCCGGTGAAACGGGACGCTTCCTGGTCCTGCACACCCTGTCCAAACGTTCCGGGATGCCGGGCCTGCGGTCCGGTTTCGTGCTCGGTGACCCAGCGAGCGTGGCGGCGTACGCGAACCACAACCGCACCTGCGGTGTCTCCCAGGCGGCGCCGGTGTGCGCGGTGGCGACACGCCTGTGGGCCGACGACGCGCACGTCGCGCACCTGCGGTCCGCGGTGAGCACCAACTGGGACACCGCGGACGAACTGCTCGGCGATCTGCCCGGTTACCAGCGGGCCGAGGCGGGATTCTTCCTCTGGTTCCCCGTACCCGACGACGAGGAGGCCGCGCGCCGGCTGTGGCGCGAAGAGGCCGTGACGGTGATGCCGGGCCGCTACCTCGGCACGGCCACCGACCGCGGCCTCAACCCCGGCGCGGGCCACCTGCGCATCGCGCTCGTCCACCCGCAGGACCGCACCCGCGAGGCACTGACCCGCGTACGCCGGGTGCTCACCAGGCTCGGACCACTCACGCTCACAGGGAAGCCGACCGGATGAGCGGCGGTCTCCGGCACCGACCCGCGTACGCCGGGTTCTCATGGAGCTTCGACCACCAACGACCACAGGGGAGCTGAGCAGATGAGCGGCGGTCTCGTCGGATGGATCGACTTCGAACGCGACCTGACGGAGCAGGCGGACATCGTGCACGCCATGACGGACACGATGCGCGACCGCGGCCCCGACGCGGGCGCGGTCCACATCACCCGGCACGCGGCGCTCGGCCACCGCGAGCTCACCACCCCCGGCATCACCGAAGGCCCTCAGCCGGCGCTGTTCCCCGCGCACAGCGGCCCCTCCGTGGACGAGGGGCCCGTCGCGCTCGTGTACGACGGCGCGATCTACAACCTGGCCGCCGTCCGCCGGTCCCTGGACCTGCCCCCCGCCGCCACCGACACCGACGTGCTGCTGCAGGCCTACCTGACGCACGGCGCGGACTTCGTCACCCGCCTCGCCGGCGCGTTCGCGATCGCCGTCTGGGACGGACGCCACCGGCGACTGCTGCTGGCACGGGACCACATGGGCCTGAAGCCGCTGTACTACCACCCCTACCCCGGCGGGATCCTGTTCGCCTCCCTCCCCAAGGGAATCATGGCGAACCCCCTCTTCACCCCGCGCCTCGACCGCTCCCTGATGACGATCGTGCTCCAGCCGCGCCTCACACTCGCTGGTGAGACACCGCTCGTCGGCGTACACGAGGTGAAACCCGCGCACGTCATCACCTACACCCCCGACCACGGCCCGGTCTCGCGCGCCTACTGGCGCCTGACGAGCGAACCACACCCCCACACCCCCGCCGAGACCGCCGAACACGTGAGGGAACTTCTCCACGAAGCCGTGGCGGCCCAGCTCCCCGCCTCCGGCCCCTGCGCCGCGATGCTGTCCGGCGGCGTCGACTCGACCTCGGTCGCCGCACTGGCGGCCCGCTCCCTGCCGTACCCCCTCGACACGTACTGCGTCGAGTTCGACAGCGACAAGGCCCACTTCGCACCGACCGAACTACGACCCGACGTGGACAGCCCGTACGCCGCCGCCGCAGCGGAACACATAGGAAGCAGGCACACCACTCTCACCGCGACGATGCAGGACCTGCTCGACGTGATCCCGGCCACCCGCCGCGCACGTGACCTCCCCGGCTGGGGCCAGTTCGACGCGTCGATGTACCTGCTGTTCCGGCGAATGCGCCAGGACACCACAGTGGCCATGTCCGGTGAGGCCGCCGACGAGTTCTTCGGCGGATACCCCTACCTCTTCAAACCCGCCCTGATCCGCCGCGACACCTTCCCCTGGCTCGGCGACGGCCCAAGACTCGCCGACTACCTGACCCCGGACCTCACCCAGGACGGCGACGAAAAGGCCCGCTACGCACAACTCCTCAGCGAAGTGCCAAGCCTGCCGGGCGAACAGGGCCTGGACGCACGCATGCGCGAAGTCCTGTACCTGGGAATGGCCGGCCCACTGGCCGTGGTCCTGGACCGCAAGGAACGCATGAGCGCCGCACAAGGCCTCCACGTACGCCTGCCGTTCTGCGACCACCGCCTGGTCCAGTACGTATGGAACGTCCCTTGGTCCATGAAATGCGCCGACGGCCTGAAAAGCCTGCTCAAGCAGGCAATGGCCGACATCCTCCCCCCCACCACACTGAACCGCCAGAAGAGCGCCTACCCCCACGTCCAGAACCCGTCCCACGAAAAAGCCCTGGTACACGAGGTGATGCGCATAACGAACGCCGGCGACTCCCCCCTGCACGGAATGTTCGACACCCCCCGCCTCAGCAACCTCCTGCGCCAGATCGACACCGGCCGACTGAACGCACAACTCCCCGGCGGCGCCAGCGCCGCACAACTCCTCGTCCAACTCGTCGAACTCGACGCCTGGATGCGCGACCACCAAGTGACCCTGTCCTGACCCACTACGGCGCGGGGGACCGTACGGCCTCGGAAGTTCGCGATCGACTCAGGCCGCCTGCGATGTGTTCGCATCAGAAGCGAGCGCGTCCGGCCGGCAGCCATGACGTCAGGAGCGGCGTCACAGTATTGATCAGCAGAAAGCTGCCCCGTTGCGAGCCCTGGTCCAGCATCGTGTGCACCTGTCGGGACCGACGCGACTGACGGAACAGAGACCCGCCTTCTGCTGTTGACTGGACTAAAACGTCCAATGCAAGCCAGAGCGGCGCCATGACGCGTGGCGCCCAGAAGAGGTCCGGTCGAAGCACGGAGACAGCCACCTGCACCACGCCTAGGTGATATGCCGCTCCTTCAACGCCCTGGCTCCGTCCGGGCTCGGCGCACCCTCATCGCGGCGCTGTTCGCGGCCGGCATCCTACCCGCGAGGTGCGGCGGTTGGAGGTGGCCCTGGACACAGCCCCCGGCCACGTCCGCGCAGCCGCGTCACGCCGTGAGGAACGACTTCACGTGGTCAAGCGCCATATCGAGGGCGACCTCCATGGGTTTGATGTCATGAGCGGTCTCCGCGAGCAGGTAGCCGCCTTGCAAGGCCGCCATCAGACCCGTGGCGAGCTTCTCCGGGTCGGCGTCCGGCCTGAGCACCCCGCTGTCCCGCATCCGCCACAGGCCGGCGGCGAGCAACCCTTCCCATTCCACGAACGACTCGGCGAGTGTGGCGCGGGCCTGGTCGTCCTGGTCGGCGAGCTCGCCGGCCAGCGAGCCGAGCGCACAGCCGTAGGCACCGTTCCGCAGCGAGTTTCGCTGCACCAGCGCGTCGCGCCAGCGGACCAGGCCGCGGAACGACTTCAAGCGCTGAAGGTTGCCGCGTTCACGCTCGAGGACCTGCGCGGCGCGCGCCGCAACGACGGCGCGAACCAGTTCCTGCTTGTCCGGGAAGTGGTTGTAAAGCTGAGATTTGCTGGTATTGCTCGCGGCCCGGACGTCGTCCAGCGTGGTCGCGTTCACTCCCTTCACGTACATCAGCTCGACAGCGGCCGCCACGATGCGCGCACGGGTGGCGGTCCCACGTGGCGTCATCCTCTGCCCCGCGTGCGCGTTCTCCGGCCTGCTCACAGTCCTCAGGCTACCCCGTCTGATCGCAGCCGCCACATGGACTCCACGGTCCCGCTCGGCCACGGGTCTCCTCCAGAACGGTCGATTCCGGGAAGTTGGTGTTGGGGGTCGTTCGCTGGTCAGGCCGGTGGCCCAGGTGTGCGGTCGAGAGATGCGGTGATGAGATTCTCCGCGGTGAGGGCGCGACCGCCCGCCCACCAGCGCATTCTGGACTATAACGTCCATAGTCACCGGCATGACGTCGATCGGCACGTCTCCGTGGTCATCGGCGGTGCGGCATCGTGACATGTCCGACGGTCGTAGCGGTACACGCTCGCCTGGCCGGTCATATCTGCGCAGATACTATGATGGACTAAATAGTCCATCAAATGCCCAGAGGTGTGGCGGCGGGGACTGAATACGGGGAGGTGCCGGATGAAGGCGATCGTGGTGACGGACCAGGCCGCGGGAACGGCCGGGATGACGCTGGCGAAGCGACCCCGGCCCGAGGCGGGGGTGAACGATGTGCTGGTCGAGGTTCACGCGTCGGGATTCACCTGGACTGAGCTGGAGTGGCCCTCGACCTGGACCGACCGCCTCGGCCGTGACCGGACACCGTCGATCCCGGGCCACGAGTTGGCCGGAGTGGTCAGCGCTCTCGGCTATGGGACGACGGGGCTGTCGGTGGGCCAGCGGGTGTTCGGCCTCACGGACTGGACCCGCGACGGCACGCTGGCGGAGTACACAGCCGTCGAGGCGCGTAACCTCGCCCCGCTCCCGGGCGAGGTCGACTTCACGGTGGGCGCGAGCGTCGTGATGTCGGGTCTGACCGCATGGCAGGGGCTGTTCGAGCACGGCCGCCTCCAGGCGGGGCAGAGTGTCCTCGTGCACGGTGCGGCCGGCGCGGTCGGCTCGATGGCGACGCAGCTCGCCCACGAGACGGGCGCCTATGTCATCGGTACCGGACGCGCTGCCGGCCGGCGGACGGCGCTCGACTTCGGCGCGCAGGAGTTCGTCGACCTCGAGAACGACACCCTGGAAGATGTCGGCGGAGTCGACCTGGTGTTCGACGTCATCGGCGGCGACATCGGGAAGCGGTCCGCAGGTCTGATTCGACCCGGAGGAACGCTGGTGAGCATCACCGGGCCGCTCGAAGCGCGGCCCGCCGACGGTCTGGTGGTCGACTTCGTTGTCGTGCCCGATCGCCCCCAACTGCGTGAGATCGCCCGGCGGGTGCGTGACGGACGAGTGCGGACGAACATCGGCGCCATCGCAACCCTCGACGATGCCGTCGCCGCCTTCAACCCGACCAAGCGGGCCCAAGGGAAGACGATCATCCGCGTTCGCCCATGAGGACTCGGCGACGCGATCGCCGGGCCGCAGATCGGCACGGCGAGCTTGGCGTCCCCCGACCAACCGGCGGAGCGGTCCTGTCGCGTTCCGCGCTTTGTGCTGCTCTACCCGTCGGACTTGGGGCTGGACCTATAACGCCGCGCACGCTCTGAGATCGCTTCGCCCTCGTCTATTCGGCCCAGGGTGCGGGCTTTGGTGACGTGAGATGGGTTCTGGCCAGACACAAGCCGTCCAAACTGCGCAGCGAAGACCGCGCTGCTCAACGAAATACCAGGAGAAACCAAGTGAGACCCGAGATGAACATACAGAAGAACGGCGACAGCGGATCATACGAAGCCGTCGTCGACGGACAGGTCGTCGGCATGATCGTCTACCACACACAGCGAGGCGATCAACGCGTGACGTTCAGCCACACGATCGTTGAGCCTGAGTTCCGCGGCCGAGGGGTCGCAACCCGGCTTGTCGAACACGCCCTGGACGACCTACGAGCGCAAGACCTGAAACTCACCAACTACTGCCCCTTCGTGGCGGACTACATCGCCGACCACCCTGAATACAAGGAACTCATCGACAGTCGCTTCCCGGGCCACGCGACGGTACCCGACCGCGCACCGCGCGAACGCGCCAACTGACGAACGCCCGGATCGCACCGGAGCCCGTGCGTTCGCCGACGTAGAGGAAACGGCGGCTGGTGTCGTCGCCGTGACGCGCCTCCCGCCGATGACACCAGCCGCCGGCTCAGAGCAGGCAGTCTGCTTCGACCGCGTTCTGCAGGAGGCGATCAGAGCACCATGGTGAGCAGGTCGGTGAACAGTTCCTGTTCGTCGATCTCGAGCCCGCGGTTGGTGAACCACGTGGCCATGTTGTGGCAGTCACGCATCAGAAAGTCCATGCCCTTCGGGTTGCCCACGATGTCGACGACCTGGGGCAGGTCGATCATCACGATCCGCTCGGCCTGCGCGAGGACGTTGTACGGCGACAAGTCGCCGTGCGCGAGCCCCACGCGGGCCAGTTCACGCATGCCGTTGCGGAGCTGCTCGAAGTACACGCCGAGCAGTTCCTTCGACGGCCGGACCTGGGCGAGCCGGGGCGCGGCACCGCCCTCGCCGTCGTCGATGAACTCCATCAGCAGCTCGGTGCCGTCCACCTGCACCGGATACGGCACCGGGACGCCTGCCTTCCACAGCCGATTGAGGGCGTCCCATTCGGCGTACGCCCACTGACCGGCCGCGACGCTACGACCGTGCGAGGTCTTCTTCGCCATCGCCCGGCTGTCGCGGCTGTTGCGGGTGCGGCGGCCTTCGACGTACGACGTACTGCGGTGAAAGGACCGGTGTTCCTCGGTGCGATACCGTTTCGCGGCCAGCAGCGAGGACTTCGCCGGGTTGTCGCCGATGGCTTCGACGGCCCGTTCGAGCAGGAAGACGTCGGCTTCCTTGCCGGTTTTGAGGACGCCGAGCTCGGTGTCGATCGCGGCCTGTTCCGTCACAACCCACGAGGGGTGTGGTTCTGGGCCGCGAGACCCGCGCTCGACCTCCAGCCAGGTGGACCATCGCTGATCCGGGCCCAGCTTCTCGTCGACCGGATGAAACTCCACGACGAAGGCGTCGGCCGGATCTGATCGAGACTCGTCACCGGTGAGATCAGCCCAGCGGGAGTGGAGGTCGGAAGAGGAATCAGAGAGTTCGTACTCGAAAGACAACGGGTGTGCTCCTGAACAAAGAAGTAGGACTGATGCGGACATGCCGCAGCACAGTGATGGCCATCCGTCAGCCCTCCTTAGTCCAGGCAGCGTTCGCCGCCGCTCGATCAACCCAGCATGCCCGCCCGTTCCGGCCCCCGCAACGCATTTACCGGAGGTGGGACCGCGCGGTCGGGCACCCGAAGCTCCCGCACCGGCTTCACGGACCGGCATGCAGGCTTCACTTGTATCTACCGGGACAAATACGCAGATCTCTGACACTGCACCTCGCAGCCTCGGCCGATGCCGTGAATCATCCGGCTGACCGCGCATCGTGCCTTTTGCCGTCGCGGAAACAGTGACGGAGCAGCGTCCCGTGCTCGAGTCAGGGTCGGCGGGAGCGCCGAGCTGCCGCGGTACGGGATCAGGCCTTCTGGCGCTCGCCGCACGAGGTGCGGGCGACCAGCGTAGGCGCGAAGACCAACTCGAGCGGCCCGCTGGGGCGGTCGACGACGAGTTCGCCCGCCTTCAGGCCCATCTGGTAGGAGGGCTGGGCGATCACGGTGATCCCGAGCGCGGTGGCCCACGGAAAATCGTCCATCGTCACGAACGCGATGTCGCCGGGGATGGCGATGCCGCGAGCGGTGAGGGCCGTGTGGACCGCGACGGTGAGCCGGCCGGTGGTGCAGACGATCGCGTCCAATGGCTCGCCGCGATCACGGCCACGGGTGAGCAGCGTGTCGACGGCACCGCTCACCTCGTCATCGGTTTCCGCGACCATCACCGCGTCCTCGGGCAAGGGCAGCCCCAGGTCCGCGAGGGCCCGCCTCAGCCCCGCCGTGCGCTCGATCTGAGACGTGCGGCGTCCCGAGGACACGACGCCTATGGACGACCGCCCGCACCCGGCCAGATGGACGGCCATCAGCCGCCCGGCCTCGACGTTGTCCAAGCTGATCGAGTGCATGCCGGGCGGCGCGTCCAGCACGGAGCGCGCGATGATCACGCAGGGGGTGCCGTTCTCGGCCATCCGGCGTGTCCGGCCATCGGTCGCTTCGCCGGTCGTCACGATCAGGCCACGCACCCTCTGTTCGTCCATGGTCCGCACCTGGGCGACCTCGCGGTCGACGCGACGGAACGTGTTGGCGAGCATGACCAGGCTGTCGTTCGCGGCCGCCACCTCGTCGATGCCGCGGATCAGGTCCAGGTAGAACGGGCTGCTCAGGTCGCGGATGACGACTCCGATCGTGCTGGAGCGTCCGGCGAAGACACCCCTGGTGAGCGCGTTGGGGGTGTACTCGAGACGAGCGACCGCTTCCCACACCCGGGTGGCGGTCGCCTCGGTGACGGCGCCGCCGTTGAGGACGCGGGAGACCGTGGCCGTGGACACGCCGGCGTCCGCGGCGACGTCGCCGATGGTCGCTCGTTTCACCATGATTCTCCCGGTCCCCCCAGCAGTTCCGGCGCCGGTCAGGCGGCGACGCGCCGACCGGCTCTCGCGACGATCTCACCACCGACCATGACGATCCCCACGTGGTGGAGCTCCGCAGGGTCCGTGAGCACGAGGTCGGCGATCGTTCCCGGCAGGACACGGCCACGCCGCGGCGCCACGCCGGGGATGGCGTCCGCGACGTTGGCGGTCGCCATCCGGACCGCCGCCGGCAGACTCACCACGCCCGCCTTGATGGATCGGTCGATCGCCAGCAGGATCGGGTCGTGGTGGCCGCCCGCGTAGTCGGTCGAGATCGTGTCGACCACCCCCGCGGAAAACATCGCATAAAGCAATTCCGGCCCCGTTGTGAGCCGCTGTGCCCCGAAGGTGTCCAGGGTGGAGACATCCACGATCGCACCCATCTCCTTGAGCCGTCCGGCGTGCTCGACCGCCTCGCGGAGCTCGAAGCTCGAGTGGTTGGAGTGCCCGGCGATCAGCGTCACGTCCGTCTCCGCGATGGAGGCGACCTGGGTCATCGATGCCGCCGCGTTGTGCACCAGCACCGGGACGCCCGCCTCGCGAGCTTGCCCGGCCGCCTCGGCGAGCCCGTTCAAGGCGATGTCGAAGGCCGGCAACACGATGCCAGAGACGATCTCACAGGTGTCCTCGACCGAGAGCGTGCCAGTCAGGCCCGCGCTCGCCAGGGCCTCCTCGACACGGTCCCGATCGAACGCCTTCTTCGAGATGTGCCGGCCCAGCACCGCGGTCTTCAGCCCGTCCGCCTGCCGGGGTGTGATCTTCACGCCGGTACGTCTTTCGACCTCGGCCGGGATGTACATGTAACTCGCCCCGCCCCCACCGAGGGTGTGTCCCGCCCCGATCTCGCCGAGCGCGACCGCGCCGGCGCGTACCGCGTGCCGCGCGGTGAACATGCGGTTCGCCTCGGTGAGGCCGCCGCCGTCGGCGATGGTCGCCGCCGCCAGGCACGCCGGGGTGTTGCACGAGGCGAGTTTGACGTTGATCGGGTGCGCTTCACCGGTGCACGCGAGCGCTTCGGCGGTGACGAACCCGTCCACGCAGAGCACCGTGGTCGTCCCCTCCAGCAGGTGCCGGTCGAGGTTGGCGAGGACCTGCTCGTGCGGCAGGCCCACATGTCCGCTGGGAAACAGCGGTCCGTACGCGGTGCCATGTGTGTGGTTGTTGATCAGTCCGGGGATCATCAGCATTCCGGCCCCGTCAACGATCTCGTCCACCGTGCCGTAGGCGTCAGCCGGTCGCGCGGGAACGATCTCGCGGACGGTGCCCCCCGCGACGACGATGTCGACCCCGTGCCGTGGATCCGTGCCAGTGCCGTCGACCAGGTCGCAGCCATGCAGGACGATCGTGCGCATGATCACTCCGTTACCGGGCCGCCAGTGCCGGCCGCTCGAACCGGAACGCGGCCAGCGCGTCGTCGTGGTCCTCACCGAGCACCTCGCCGGCGACCAGGTCGCCGGCGTGCACGCTGAGCGTCGCGCCGCTGTGCGAGACCGCGAAGTGGAAGTTGGGCAGCGCGACGACCCGGCCGAGTACCGGCAGGCCGTCGCCGGGGATGGGCCGTTGACCGACCCGGACGGCCTCCACGGTCGAGGCTCGCAGTCCCGGGTACAGCGCACGACCGGCCTCGACCACCTTGTCGACGGCCGACGGTTCGACGCTGATCTCCCCGGTGCCGGACACGTGCGCCGTGCCGTCGATCTCAGGGGTGTGCAGCAGCAGCCGCCCGCCGCCATCCGGGCGTAGGTGGACGTGCGGGGCATGGATGACGCGCGAGACCGATACCGCGACCGGTGAGGAGGAGACGAGCACACCGCGGGTGTTGCGCATGGGCAGAACCAGTCCGGCCAGCGCGGCGACCCCGGCGGCCTGGGGTCCCGCACAGTTCACGACCGCATCCGCGAGGAGCCGCCGGCCGGAGGCGAGCCGTACGGCGCGTACCGTGCCCGCGGTCACCTCCAGTCCGGTGACGGCGTCGTTCGCCACCAGTTCGGAACCGCCGGCCACCGCGCTCGACAGCAGGTGGGCGATCAGGCGCACCGGCTCGATCCAGCCTTCGCGGGGGAAGTAGGCGATCTCGCCTGCCGGCAACTCGGCGGGGTCCATGTCCGGTTCCAGGCCCAGCGCCTCCGCTCGGCTGAGCCACCGTGCCTCGTATCCGTAGTCGAGGACGCCCGCGACCTTCTTGCGCAGTTCCTCGCGGCCGGCGTCGTCGGCGGCCCATTCGAGGTTGCCGCCCTCGTGGTACCAGTCGCCATGGGGCACGTCGGTGGCCAGCTTGCGATGGGCCGCCATACTCGCGACGCTGAGATCGTGGTACGACCGCGGCTGCTTGCCGCAGGAGTTGATCCACGAGAACGTCGCACCAGAACTGCCGGCCGCCGGTGCACCGGCGTCAACGACCGTGACACGAGCGCCCCGCCGCGTCAGCGCGGCGGTCACCGCCGCACCGTAGACGCCGGCACCGATGACGACCACATGCTCGACCATGCTGATCGGTCTCCCTCGTCTCTCGTGGGGCTTGCTGGGTCCTTTCAGATGTCGCCGGTCTCGGCGCTCATCGTCTGAGCCGGGGCGGATGAAAGGGAACTGATGACCTCGGCTCGACGGCTTACGCCCTCCCGAAAGTAACTAGTTACAGTAACTAGTTACAAAGTAGGCATGCGCCGTTCCGCGTGTCAATCGAATCCGCCCCCGCACGGCCTTCGAAGACATGACGGCGCCGGTCCGCCGCTCACTCCAGCACCACCTGCGAGACTCCCTACGAGATCCAGCTGGTCAAGAAACCGGCAGTGCGATGCCGTCGATCGCGGCGCCGGCGATTCGGTTCCTGGTCTTCGCGTCGATCCCTGCCTTGGCGAGTGCTTCGAGCCCGCGATGCGTGGTGAGGATCAGTCCGCCGAGCACCTCGGCGTCGGCGGCCGGATCCACGTGCCCGGCCCGCTGCGCCTGCTCGACAAGCCGGCGGCAGCTGTCGAGCAGCATTTCGTACGCCGCGAGTGATCTGGTCGCGATGGCGTCGTTCTCCGACGCCAGTTCGGCCGTGGCCTTGGCCAGCAGACAGCCAGGCCTACCGGTGTGGTCGTCCGGCGCCGTGAGCCATTTGCGGAGACGGTCGAGGGCCTGGTCCTCCGGGCCTTCGAGCAGGGCGGCGGCGTCCTCGTCGGAGTTCGCGCAGTACTCCTCGAAGATTCGCTGGAACAGGGCCTCCTTGTCGCCGAACGCGCCGTAGAGGCTTCCCTTGCTGAGCCCTGTCGCGCGGGAGAGATCGTCGACCGAGGTGCCGTGGTAGCCGGTTTCGTTGAACTGCCGGCGCGCAGCGGCCAGGACGTCTTGCTCGCTGAATTTCCGTGGTCGCCCCATGCCTCCATGGTACGTCGTTCTGAACTACCGGTCCAGAACTTCTGGACGATCGGTCCAGAACCCGTTATTGTGGACCGTATGTTCAGAACTGGCACTTCACCCGACACCACTGAGTTCGCAGGAAAGCGCGCGATCGTCACGGGAGGCACTCGCGGGATCGGCGCGGCCATCGTGCAGCGGCTGCTCGACGGCGGCGCGACCGTCGTCACCACGGCGCGTAACGCCTCCGACGAGACGCCGAAGGCCGCCACCTTCATCCAGGGCGACATCGGCACGCTCGCAGGCGTGCAGGCATTCACTGCGGCGGCGCTCGACGAACTCGGCGGCGTCGACATCGTGGTCAACAACGCGGCGGCGGCACGCGCCCACATCGGGGGCATCTCATCCATCCCCGATGACGAATGGACCGACGCACTCGACCTCAACTACCTGTCCGCCGTGAGGGTCAACAACGCGCTGCTGCCGGCGCTACGCGAGGCCGGGCCGGGCAGCGTGATCGTCAACATCTCATCGGGAGCGGCCCTCACGCCGGCGCCGCCATTGGCTCACTACGCTGCCGCCAAGGCCGCCCTCAACACCTACAGCAAAGCGCTCGCTTCCGAGCTCGCGCCTGCCGGAATCCGCGTCACCACGATCATCCCCGGCAACGTGCTCACCCCGGGCGCCGACGCGATCCGCCAGAAGTTCGCCGACGCGATGGACGTCCCGCTTGCCGCCACCACAGCGGGCATCCCTCTGGGTCGTCCCGGAGACCCGCGCGACATCGCCGAGGCCGTCGCCTACCTCGCATCGGACCGGGCTCAGTGGGTCACCGGAGTAAGCCTGACAGTCGACGGCGGTGAACTCCCCGTCATCTAGCTCTTGCCTAGACCTTCACGCCACGAGTCTCGGCGGATCTGCTCGAACAGCTCGACCTTGGTGAGCGCCACCAACTCCGCCCTCGGGATGGTGGGGTCCGGCACCGGAGGCGCCGGACCCACGCGGTCACTGGCGCATGGTCAGACGCCAGGTCTGGTAAGTGACGATGTCCGATGCTGAAGCGGCCCTGAGCATCTCCGGTGACGGAGAGGCTGCTGCCCCGGTAGGCGGTCTCGTCCAGGGGCGGGTACGTGGCGGCGAAGAAGGAGCCCTCGTCGCGAATCGTCCCCGCCGCCCAAGAGCCTGGCCCCCTTCATCACTTCCTCCGCCCGGGCCGGACCGCGCGGAGGTCCGTTCACGGCGCAAGAAAACCCGTCCGCCCGCGACGGCATGTGCACCTCCTCATCAAGGATCCATCAGCGGCCGGAGCCGCCTGGGATGTGCTGGGACGCGTGGCCGTCGCCGTACGCCGCATCCGCTCTGAAAGATTCAGGGAGGTTCACCTCGAAAGTTTCTTTGCTTACGGGCGTTTCGGGTCGGCGTCGATGACAAAGGCGATGGTCATAGGGGCAGCGGACCAGTCGGTGAGAGGGCGAGGCCGCCCGCGTGGGGTGACAGTGCCGAGGGCAGGTGGACCGAGACGCGCCTCATCTCTAGGTTATGTTTCTAGCTGACCAGCCAGAAAGTTTCCGTTCTGAGACGGTTCAACGGGTTGGGCGGACCGCTCCTCATCAACGGAGAGTCCATGGCGCGCACGAGGCCCAGTACGCGCCGATCGTCTCCATATACCTGTCCACATATCTGGTCGTCCGATGCCGGTTCAGCCAGGAAGTACTGATCAGCGCCGTCAAGGTCGACATCGAGGGAGCGATCGTGAAACCGCCTAGCTCACGAAAAGTCCACCTGCGGATCGGCGACCCGACATCTGATCGAACTGGGACACCGTCGCATTGCCATGATCGCCGGCCGCGACCGGATTCTGTGCTGCCGGGCCAGACTGGACGGCTACCGCTCGGCCCCGGAAGCCGCGGGCCTTCGCGTGGGCACCGACCTCGTCGTACACGCCGAGCTGACCAGACATGACGGACGAGTGGCCGCGCTCCGCCTGCTGCACTGCCCGGAACGACCCACGGCGATCTTCGAAGCCGGTGCCGTGTCGCCCACGTTCGCGGGTGGCGTGGCCGTCGCCGATGTCCTCCTCGCCGCCTCCGTCGCCGCGGTGGTCGCCTGCAACGACGTGATCGCCCCCGCCGGCCTGACGGGCAGGGAAACGCAGGGATTCACACCGCTGACCCGCTGGGATCAGTCCCTTTCGGGAGGAGGGAATCGATGACCGGTTTCTGATGCGAGTCGCTCAGCACTCCATGCCCTCCCCACAACAAGGAATCCCCGTGAAGATCAAACCTCTGGCGAAGCTATTGATCAGCACACTGCTTGCCGTTGGCGTCGGCGTCGGTGCGACCGCCCTCGTGGTGCCGGAGTACGGCGCGATTGCGGCGACCGGCCCGGCCGGCAACGACTCGGCCGGCCTGGCAGCCGGCGGCTGCGTCGCCGATCCCGCGCTGCCGGGCGCCACGAAGAGTTCCCTCTACACCGTCACGGCGGACGGCTCCCCGCTGTACGTCGAGAAGATGACCAAGTTCGCTCCCGAGATGCAGGTGCACTACGCGCACTGCTCGATGGCGGCAGCGGGCACCGCCAGGTTCTCCGTCACCGTCGCCCAAAGCTTCAGCTCCTACACCGTCAGCCCCAAGAGCCGGAAGCTGGCGGTCACGAGAAGCGGCAACACCATCACCTTCGACAGCGGCCCGAACTACTTGATCGTCCAGTTCGACTCCGCAGAGTTGCTGTTCATCCTCATTGACGCACCCGAGTCCGCTCCGCCGCACCTGGGGGACGCCAACGTCAAGAGCCTGGCCGACTACGGGGTCGACAACACCGGGGGGACACTCGTCACGGCCAAGATCCAAAGTGCCATCAACGCCGCGTCGGGAGCGACCCGCAATATTCTGTACGTGCCGGCGGGCAAGTACCTGGTCGGCGAGCTCTGGCTGAAAAGCAACATGACGTTGTATCTGGCCGCCGGTGCGGTCCTCTACGGCTCGAACAACAAGGCGGACTTCAACACCGGCAGCGGCGGGGTGAACATCGAGGGCATGCAGCATGCCTCCCTGCGGGTGTACCAGGTCAGCAACGCGAAGCTGCTGGGCCGCGGTGTCATCGACGGTAACGGGAAGTCGCTGCGGGCGCAGGGCTTGAATCTGGCGTTGCTGAAGATCGAGCAGAGCTCGAACATCGAGGTCGACGGCCCGATCGTCCGTGACTCCAGCTACTGGAACACGCTCGTCTATCGCAGCGACAAGGTCACCATCAAGAACTACAAGTTGATCAACTGTCGGCCCACGACGGGTTACAACAACACCGACGGTGTGGATTTCGACGAGTCGACCAACGGCCTGTTGTCCAACGCCTTGCTCTACACCGGTGACGACAACATGGCGACCAAGAACGAGGACACGACCGCCGGTGCGATCGACACCAAGAACGTCGTCCACGAGCATGTCGTCTGTTACAGCAATTCCGGCTGCGCGAAGATCGGCACCAAGACGGAAGGGCGGTCGATGGACGGGGTCGCGTTCCGTGACATCGACGTGGTGAAGGCGGGACGCTCGATGGTGATCGACGCGGTCGACACGGCCGTTGTCTCGAACACCCGGTGGGAGAACATCAGGGTGGAGAACACCGACAGCCTGATCGACCTGGAGGAGGACCGGCCGCCTTCCTGGCGAACCGTGAAGAACACCGCGACGATCCGCGACGCTTACTTCACCAACGTCTCCTCCGACGTGAAGAAGGTCGTCAACCTGCACGGTCGTTCGTCGGCCGTGAACATCAACGGCGTACATTTCACCAACTTCACCGTCCAGGGCAAACCCGTCACCAGTTCGACCGACGCGGACGCGAGCTGGAACATCAACTCCTACGTCTCCAACATCACCTTCTCCACGGCCCCGACCCCCACGCCGTCGCCGACCCCCACGCCGTCGCCGACGCCCACACCCTCGCCGAGCCCTACTCCGTCGCCGAGCCCCACACCCTCGCCGAGCCCCACTCCGTCGCCGAGCCAGTCCGGTGCCTGCGAGGTGGGCTACACGATGAACTCCTGGAACGACGGGTTCACCGCCAGCATCCACATCACCAACCGTGACACATCAACGATCAACGGTTGGACTCTGGCGTTCACCCTTCCTGGCGGGCAGACCATCACCAGCGGCTGGAACGCCACCTACACCGGCTCCAGCGGTCAGATCTCCGCGCGCAACGTCTCGTACAACGGGACGCTGGCAGCAGGCGGATCCACCGACATCGGCTTCCAGGCCACCCATACCGGCAATACCGGCAAGCCTGACCAGTTCGCCCTCAACGGCGTCAGCTGCGCCATTTCCTGACGGGAACGTCGGGTCACCGGCGGGAGGCGTTGAGTGCCCATTTCTCGAGGGCGCCGGTCCCCAAATGGCCCCCGGCCGCGGGTGGTGTAGCCACACGCGATGAGCCGGCCGACATAAAGAAAGGTCTGTTGACCTGGGATTACTCCCAGATCGACAGACCTTTTCGTCTGTCGGGACGACAGGATTTGAACCTGCGACCCCTTGACCCCCAGTCAAGTGCGCTACCAAGCTGCGCTACGTCCCGTTGCCCGCCGTGGCGAGCAAGAACAACCTTAGCGCAGATCGAGCAGTCCTGCGTACGGGTGAGCCTGGCGGGGTGGGCACTCCTGTCCCAGTGGTCGCGCGTCTTAGCTGCGAGCGTCGCGGGATGGCCGATGATCGATCTTCGGAGCTCGTGGCGCGATGAACGCGATGAAGCGGTGGAGCCGACTGAAGGCGGGATGGGCGTATGGGGCGGAAGGCTCATATCAATCGGGATGAGCTGGGGCGGCTGGTCGCCGGCGGATGGTCCAACGCGCGGCTGGCCGTGCACTTCGGGGTGACCGAGTCGGGGATTCTGCAGGCCAAGCGGGCGGCGGGGCTGGCCAAGCCGATGCTCGACCACAGCGCGGCCATCCCGTGGAAGCTGAACCGCGCCCACAACCAGACCGGACCGGCCACCAACCTGAGGAACCTGTCGGCGGTGGCCCAGGGGGGCGAGGTCCCTCGCATGAAGGTCAACACGGCTCTGCGCTGGGCCCGCAGGCTCGTGGACAGCGGCCTGGACATCTCCTACAACCCGGAGGAGGGGTTCTTCGAGACGCCGGTGGCCGGCGAATCGCACGTGGAGTCGGTGCTGAAGGGCGCCCTGGCCGTCCTCGGTGAAGGGGAAGGGGAACAGGAGGACCCGCCGCAGAGCAGGTCCTGACCGGCAGTTGGGCGACCCGGGACGGTTCGGGCGAATGGGGTGCTGGGCCGCGGCCCGCCGGGGGTTCGGCGGGAACATCCCCCGTGTCGGTGAGGGGGGTCGCTGACCGGCGCTTGGGCGGGTCGTGGCACTGGAGCGGACGTCGAGGAAAACCGGGGGATCGTGTCGTTTTGAAATCGTCATCTCGGGCAGTCGGGGGGTTACAAAGGCAGACATAACCGGAGGCAGACATGACCATCACCTGGGTGGCCGTCGTTGTAGCCGCGGTGGTGGCGATCCTGGCCGTCGGCTACCTCGTGGCGCAGCAGCAGCGCAGGCGTCGACTCCAAGAACGCTTCGGACCCGAGTACGAGCGCACCGTGCGTGAACGCGAGAATCGCCGTGAGGCGGAGCAGGAACTGCTCGAGAGGGAGCAGCGTCACGCCAAGCTGGACATCCGGCCGCTGTCCGCGGAGAGCCGGTCGTCCTACTCCAAGAAGTGGACCGAGGTTCAGGAGCGGTTCGTGGACGCTCCCGGTTTCGCGGTGACCGAGGCGGATCACCTGGTCACCTCGGTCATGGCCGACCGGGGTTACCCGACCGAGGGCTTCGAGCAGCAGGTCTCCGACCTGTCGGTCGCCCACGGCCAGACCCTGGACCACTACCGCAAGGCTCACGAGATCAGCAGCCGCGCCGCCCGCCGGGAGGCCTCGACCGAGGAGCTGCGGCAGGCGATGGTGCACTACCGCGCGCTGTTCCAGGAACTGCTGGAGGAGGCGGCGGACATCGGCGCCGAGCGGCGCGAGGCCGAGGACCCGCGCGACGAGCGTCGCCGGTACGAGGAGGCGCGCGAGGAGCGCCGCGACGTCGAGACGGCTCGCGAGGCCGAGACCGCTCACGGCGAGCGGCACGCGTACGAGGGCGACGCCGCCGGGCGGCGGGCGGACGGCGAGACGGGGACGGACTCCGGCGGGTACGACGGTCAGCGGCGCAACGGCGCCGGGTACGGCGACGCGGAGCTCGACCGGCAGCAGTACGAGCGCCGCGAGCAGGACCGACGGCAGTACGGCGGCCAGGAGCCGGGCGGTCACGCCGCCTCCGAGACCGGCACCCGCGTCGCCGGCGGCCGGACCTACCGCGACGCCCAGGGGAGCTGACCGATGGAACCGTACCGCCGCGACACCACGCCCGGATCGGTGCACGACCCGGACTCCGACCGGCCCGAGAACGGCGACGCCTCCGGTTCCGCCGTCGATGACATCCGCACCGTCTACGACCCCTCCCGGCCCAACTGGGCGGGCGACGCCGGCGGGGACGGCGAACGCGGGCTGGACGAGGACGACGACCCCGACGACGACCGGCACGACAATGACGGACTCGGCGTGCGGAACGACATGAACGTGTCCCACGCCCGAAACGACGATGGGCTGAACGTGCGGAACGACCACGACACGCGAAACGACCACGACGGGCTGGACGTGCACAACGATCACGGCACGCGCGACGACCACGACGGGTTCGGCACGACGGACGACCCCGACGGACCGGGCGTGCGGGACGAGCACGACCGGCTGGACGAGGCCGATCAGCGCCACGCGGTCGACCGGGGGTCGGACGACCTGACCGGGCGGGACGCCGGCGGCGCCACCGGCTCCGCCGTCCGCGCGTCCGGGCTGAGCACCGGCGCGGCGGGTGACCCGGATCCGGCCCACCACTCCCCCGGCCTGGGCGACGCCCGGTCGGAGGACGGCGCGGACGAGCAGGCCGCCGCGGAGGGGCGGGCGACGCCGGTGGGGCAGACGACCCCCGAGCGGGACCTGATGGTCTACCCGGAGGAGGCCGACTACCCGACCCGGGCGGAGGACGCCGAACTGTCGGCCGTGCCCCAGGTGGAGCCCGAGCCGGTGAGCGCCAGGGAGGACCTGGACGAGCGGTCCGGCGAGACGCACGCCGGAGTCCCCTACGGCACCGGCGCCACGACCGGGCTGGACTCCGTGGCCGGCGTCGGGACCACGGCCGGCGAGGTGGGCACCGCGGCCGCGGGGACGGCCGTCTCCGGTGGCACCGGGGAGAGCGACCGCGGGTTCGGGGCCGAGGACTTCGAGCGGCGGTGGCGCGAGGTCCAGGTGAGCTTCGTCGACGATCCCCGGGAAGCCGTCGAGCGGGCCGACGGGCTGGTCGACGAGGCCGTCGCCGCGATCACCTCCCGCAAGCAGGCCTTGGTCGACCAGTGGAAGGACGGCGACCAGAACGACACCGAGCGGCTCCGGCTCGCTCTGCGCGACTACCGTTCGCTCCTCCAGGACCTGGTGGGGCTCTCTTACTCCGGCGCCCCGCGCAGCGGTGGCCCGGCCGACACGAAGTGAGGTAATCCGATGCTTGCCATCGTCGCGGCGATCGTCTTCGGCATCGCTTTCCTGTTCAGCCTGCTCGGCACGAGCATCGGCATCTCCACCACGGCGCTGATCGCGCTGGGCCTGTGCCTGCTCGCCCTGCACCAGGGCGGCATCGGCACGGCCAGCATGGGCGGCGGCGCCCCGTGGCGCGGCTACCGGCGCACCCGCCGCTGACGGCACGGCGACCCGACGGCGGAGATGGGGTGCCGATGATGAGCCAGAAGGTGCGGGACGTCATGACGCATCGGCCGATCTGCCTGCCGGCGGACGCTCCGGTGTCCAAGGCGGCGCGCCTGATGCGCGACCAGGCGATCGGGGACGTGCTGGTGACCAGGGACGACCGGCTGTGCGGCCTGGTCACCGACCGGGACATCGTCGTGCGCGCCGTCGCCGAGGCCAGGGACGCCGATTCGACTCCCCTGGGCGCCCTGTGCACCTCCGACCTGGTGACCGCCCGGCCGGACCAGGACGTCGAGGACGTCATCCGGCTGATGCGGGAAAGGGCCGTCCGCAGAGTGCCGGTGGTCGTGGACGGCCGGCCGGTCGGCATCGTGTCCCTCGGGGACATGGCGCTGGAGAACCGGCCGTCGTCTCCGCTGTCGGAGATCAGCGGCGCTCCCCCGAACGGCTGAGGACCCCACCGCGCGTCCCCTCCGGGCCTCGGGGCACGCGGTGAAGGAGGAAGGGCGCCGTCCGTCACGGGCGGCGCCCTTCCGCGTCTCCGCGACGCGGGCGGCGGAACCTCGCCCCCTCCCCCAGAGCACTCCTTGCGTGCCGTACGGCTCGCCCTCCTCCCCGCGGCGCGTCGCCGCGGGTCACTCGCGGGCGCCGGAGGCGGCCGGGGAGCGGGCGGGGACGGGGCGGTCGGCGGTGCGGGCGGCCAGTTCGAACTCCTGGCGGGGGTCCTGCATGGCGCCGAGGGAGACGATCTCGCGGGCGAACAGCAGGCTGAGGGTCCAGTCCATCAGGATGCGGGCCTTCTTGTTCACCGTCGGGATCTTGCTCAGGTGGTAGGTCCGGTGCAGGAACCAGGCGGGGAAGCCGCGCATACGGTGCCCGTAGACGTTGGCGACGCCCTGGTACATGCCGAGGCTGGCGACCGATCCGGCGCTGCGGTGCCGGTACGGGCGGCGCGGCTCGCCCCGCAGGGTGGCGATCAGGTTGTCGGCGAGCCGGACGGCCTGGCGGGTGGCGTGCTGGGCGTTGGGCGGGGTGGTCCGCCCGGGCCGGGTGAGGTCGGGGACGGCGGCGCAGTCACCGGCGGCGAAGGCGAACCGGGTGCCGTCGACGAGCAGTCCCGCGTCGACCTTGACCCGGCCGCGCTCGTCGAGGGGCAGGTCGGAGGCGGCGGTGAGCGGACTGGGTTTGACGCCGGCCGTCCAGACCAGGGTGTCGGCGTCGAAGGCGTCGCCGTCGCTGAGCATGATGTGGCGGTCCACCGCGGACTCCAGCCGGGTGCCGGTGCGCACCTCGATGCCGCGCATGCGCAGCTGGGAGACGGTCCACTCCCCCATCTCGACGCCGATCTCCGGGAGGATCTTCCCGGTCGCCTCGACGAGGATCCACCGCATGTCCGAAGGGTTGAGGTGGGCGAAGTAGCGGCAGGCGTCGGCGGCCATGTCCTCCAGTTCGGCCAGGGCCTCGACGCCGGCGTAGCCGCCGCCGACGAACACGAACGTCAGGGCGCGCCTGCGCACGCGCTCGTCGGTGGTGGAGTCGGCCAGGTCGAGCTGGGCGAGGACGTGGTTGCGCAGGTGGATGGCCTCTTCGAGGGTCTTGAAGCCGATGCCCCACTCGGCGAGCCCGGGGATGGGCAGCGTGCGGGAGACCGATCCGGGGGCGAACACCAGGTAGTCGTACTCGAGCACGCGTTCCGGCCCTTCGTGGGGGTGGAAGCGGGCGGTGCGCGAGGCCAGTTCGACCCGGCTGATCCTGCCGCTGAGGATCTGGCACCGGGGCAGCACCCGGCGCAGGAAGACGACGACGTGCCGGGGTTCGACGCTCCCCGCGGCGGCCTCGGCGAGGAACGGCTGGTAGGTCATGTAGGAGTCGAGGTCGGCCACGGTGACGCGGGCCTCGCCGCGGTGGAGCCGCTTCTCCAGGCGGCGGGCGGCGAGCATGCCGACGGCACCGCCGCCCACGACCAGCACGTTCGGAATTCGCAGGGTCATAGCCGGGGACGTACCCCGGGCCCCCAAGAACTACATGGGGATTTACGGCAGTTTGAAGCGCATTATCAGTTCTGTGCCGTTTTGCCCGGTTCGCAGGACGAGCTCCTTGGTGAGCCGCCGGGCGACCCACAGGCCCATGCCGCTGGTGGAGTAGTCGTGCGGGGCGATCATTCCGGGCGGTTCGTCGGGGACCCAGTGCCCGTCGTCGTGCACGCCGACGAGCAGGTCTCCGCCGTCGCACCACACCCGCATCCGCGCCTTGGCCGCCCCGTGGGTGACGGCGTTGGTCGCCACCTCGTTGACGGCCACCAGGTAGTCGCCGATGGAGTCGTGGCGCATCCCCAGGCGGCGCGCCTGAAGGGCGGCGAAGTCCCGCACCTCGGGCAGGTCTCCGACACTGAAGGTCAGTTCCTTGACCACCACGCCGGACGGGAGCGGCATCGGGCCGCCCCCGTCCGAGAGGAAGCGGGGAGGAGGGACTTCGTCCTCGTTCACCCGATAACCGCCTCCAGAAGCGATCAGCTATGGAAAGGTCACCCTGCTCGGGGCCGATTACATCGACGAAGATACCCCGGGATATCGGCCCGTAAGGGAAGTGCCCCCTCCACGCGACTACTGTTCCGCCCTTCAGTGCCCCAGGAAGGGCCGCTTAATCAGCCCGCGGCCACCAGTTGCGAGCGGAGCTGGTCGAGCACCTTGCGCAGGATGCGCGAGACGTGCATCTGCGAGATGCCGAACTCCGCCGCGATCTCCGCCTGGGTCATGTTGCCGTAGTAGCGCAGCAGGAGGATGTTGCGCTCGCGCTCGGGGAGCTGGTCGATCAGAGGCTTGATGGCCTCGCGGTCGACCAGCGTCGCCAGCTCGTCGTCCTCGTCGGGGATGAGGTCGCCGAGCGCGGCCGCGTCGTCGTCGGCGCCCATCGGGGCGTCCAGCGACAGGGTGCTGTAGGCGGCGGAGGCGTCCATCGTGAGGAGCATGTCCTCCTCGGAGATGCCCATCCTCTTGGCCAGCTCGGCGACGGTGGGGAACCGGCCGAGCTCCTGGGTGAAGTCGGCGACCAGGCGGTTGAGCTCCGAGCGCCGCTCCTGGTACAGGCGCGGCACGCGTACGGCCCAGGTGCGGTCGCGGAAGTGGCGCTTCACTTCGCCGGTCATGGTCACCATGGCATAGCCTCTGAAGCTATGTCCGAGCTCGGCGTCGAATCCGTTGATCGCCTTCATGAGGCCGACGTACGCGGCCTGGAGCAGGTCCTCCATGGGCTCGCCCCTGTGGAGGTAGCGCCGCGAGATCTCGCGGGCCATCGGGAGGTGCATCTCCACGATCATCTCTCGCAGCCGCGCCTGCCGGTCGTGCGTCGTGCCCGGCTCGTGCAGCTCGCGCAGCAGGTCCTCGGCGGTGACGTCGGTCTGGGAGAAAGTGTGGTTCTCGGCAGCCATTGCTGCTCCCTCGTATGCCTTGCAAGCGAGGCGGAACCGACAATGCCCATGCAGAGCCGACATCGCCTCGCGTACTACTGTCGAGACGAGGCCCTCTGCTGGACCTCGGCTCCAGTATTCCCCAAAAATCAAGAGTATTGCTACCCCCCAGGCAACAGTAATGTTGCGATTGACCCCCGATGGGGTTGGCGCCATGCGCCAGGGAAGCGGCTTGGAGGCGCGTGGTGACCGTTCCAGACAGGGCGAACTCCGCTCTGACCCTTACGTCCGAGCTCACGGACGATGTGCCGGTGGTGCGGGTCAGCGGCATCCTCGACGCGACGACGCGCGACCGGTTCACCGACCGGCTGGCGCAGATCGCCGACGACCATGGCCCCGACCTGGTGCTCGACCTGGCCGGCGTGACCTTCATGGACTCCCGGGCGCTCGGGCTGATCGTCCATCACTGGCAGCGCACCATGGCGGCGAAGGGACACTTCGCCCTGGTGGGGGTGCAATATTCCAACTCCAAGGTGATGTGGGTGACCGGCCTGGCGCAGCGGCTGCCGCTGTACGACACCACCGAGGAGGCGCTCGCCGCGTTCAAGGAGTGACCGATCGCCCCGCTTCGAGCACATATATGGCGCTAAAGTGCCTCGAAGCATGAGAAGTCACAAGAACGCGGTCAGGACGGCAGGGCGCCGCCATGCTTGCTCTGGTGCTCGCTGACCAGCAGGCGGGCCAGGTCGGCCACCTTCACCTGGTGGTGCTGCGAGAGCCGGCGCAGCTCGTCGAAGGCCGCCTCGGCCGAGCAGCCGCTCGCGTGCATGATGATGCCCTTGGCCTGGTCGATGACCGCGCGCCCCGCGAGCGCCTCCTGCATCTGGGCGGCGTCGGTGAGCACCTCGTCGTAGTCCGACACGTTGGCCAAGGCCACGGTGAGCTGCTCGGTGAGCAGGGCGGCCAGCGGGTCGGCCGAGCCGCCGGCCAGGGCCCCCGGCCGCGTGGCGTACAGGCCGAGCACCAGCGTCGCGCCGTCCACCGAGATGGGCAACACCAACGACGAGCGCACCCCGTGCTTGACGGCCGTCGCGGCGTACCGTGGCCAGCGGGTCTCCTGCAGCACGTCGGGGATCAGGACGTTCCTGCCCGTCGTCACCGCCTCGACCGACGGCCCCTCCCGCAGGGCGCTCTCGCGGTCGACCAGGGCGATGAGGTCGCTGTGCGAGGCCGACAGCATCAGGCGCTCGTCGCGCCGCAACTCCACGGTGCCGCCCGCGCACCCCGGCACCCCGACGGCCACGGCCCTGGTCACGCCGCTGAGGACGCTCTCCATGGAGGTGCCCTCGTTGACACGGCCAAGGGCCGCGAGGTCCCGGGCGAGGGCCGGACTGAACATGCGCATCGTCTCCATACAGGCCTTCCGCTTCCCCTCAGAGCCAGGTTAATTCCCGCCGGGAGGTGCTCATCGATGACGGGCGTCTCCTTGACGTACGGTCTAGCAGGGGGACCCCACGCTCCCCGCCGCCATCCGAAGGACGCAACTTGACCGACCCCACTGATCTTCCCGCACTGGAGCAGGCGCTGAGCGGCCTGACGGCCCGCATCTCCTCGCTCCGGGACGCCCGCTCGGCCTACCCCGGCGACCCCGGCCCGACCCTGGACGCCGCGCTGGTCGAACTGGACACGGCCCGCGACCTGCTGCGGGCCTCGATCGGCGAGCTGGGCAAGACCAGGCGCAGGTCGGGTGGCAAAGAGAGCAGCTCCAACCGCGAGCTGAAGCTCCTGCGGACGGTCTACCGCACCCTTCCCGTCCCGGTGATCATCCTGGACACGACGGGTACGGTGCGGCGGGTGAACGCCGAGGCGTCCCGCCTGCTGGGCAGCCCGGACGGCTACCTGACCGGCCGGGCCTTCCCGCTGCTGGTGGACGTCTCGCGCCGGGCGGCGTTCCGCTCCCATCTGACCTCGGTGCTGCACACCGGCGAGACGGCGGCCTTCCCGACCCGGCTGGCCCACCAGGGACGCGCGCACAACGTGCGGCTGGTCCTGACCCAGCTGCGCATGCCCGGCGAGCCGCAGGAGATGATCGCCGCGGTGGCGCTGCCGGTCGAGGTGCGCGCGCCCGAGGCCGGCCAGGTCGCGCCGGAGCCGGAGCAGTCGCCCGAGGAGTCCTTCATCATGGCCGCCGCGCGCCGCCAGGAGCTGATGTCGCGGCTCACCCGCCTGCTACTGGACGAGGAGAGCCTCAGCGAGCCGGTCGCGCTCATCCGCGCCGGCCGGCTGCTCGCCTCGCACACCGCCGACTGGATCTTCGCCGACGTCGTGCGCGAGGGCGCGCCGCAGCGCTCCCTGGTCATCGGGCCGGCCAACCAGCCCGTCGCCCGTCTGGTGCAGACGCTGGAGCGCATGGACCCCTCGGGGGCGGCGCTGGTCGCGCACGTGCTGGCGAGCGGTGGCGGCGTGGTGCACGAGATGGTCGAGGACGACACCCTGTTCGGCGCGCTGCCGGACGGCTCCTCCGTCCTGCACGCCACCCGGGCGGGTTCGGTGCTGAGCGTCCCCATCCTGGCCGGAGAGGAGGTGCACGGCGTCATCACGCTGCTGCGGATGCGCGAGCGGCCGCCGTTCGGCCTGGCCGACCTGGCGCTCATGGAGGACGCCGGCGCGCACATCGGGCTGGCGTTGCGGGCCCAGCGCGTCTTCCAGGGCAGCGCGCAGGCGGCCGACACCCTGCAGACCGGCGTGCTGCCGCGCACGCTGCCCGACGTCCCCGGCTACGACGTGGCCGCGACGTACCACACCGGCGCGGGGCCGAGGGCGATCGGCGGGGAGTTCTACGACGTGTTCCCGGTCAAGGACGGCTGGGGCTTCGCCGTCGGCGGCGTCGTCGGGCAGGGCGAGGAGGCCGCGTCGGTCACCGCGATGGTGCGCGGCGGGCTCCGCACGCTCAGCGTGTGGGAGGACGACCCGGGGACGGTGGTCGCCCGGCTGAACGACGCCCTGGTGGCGCAGGACACCGGCATGTTCGTCATGGTCGCCGCCGGGTTCGTCACCCCGGGCAGGCGCGGCGGGCGGGTCAGGCTCGCCTCCGCCGGCAACCATCCGCCCGCGGTCCTGAAGAACGACGGCGGGGTGCGCTACACCTCCGGGGGCGGCATGCCGCTCGGCATCGAGACCGGCGTGGCCGTCCCGGTCGAGGAGGTCGCGCTGGCCCTGGGCGAGACGCTGGTGCTGTACTCCGACGGGCTGGCCGGCTCGCGGGGCAGGTCGGGTCAGTCGGAGCTGGCCTACGGCGAGAGCCGGCTCACCGAGGTGCTCGCGCGTTGCACGGGCCAGCCGGGGGCGGCGGTGGTCAAGGCCGTCGAGGAGGACCAGCGGGCCTTCTGCGGCGGTCAGATCCTCGACGAGGCGACCATCCTGGCCATGCGCCGCACGCGCTGACCTGCGCCGACGCCGTCCGTACGTACGGGGACGTTTCTCCTGCAACCAGGGTAACAAGGTTTTTCTAAGATTTTTTGCCCTGAGGGGTTTGTCGAGTTCCAGACGCCGGTAAGCTTAGACACAGATTCCGTGCCTAAGACGCAGGCACAACTCAGTACGCCATTCGGGTCCTGTGATGCGACCCGGCATCCCTGAGGTGTGCCTCCTGTGAACATCGCCATCGTCTCCGTGCACGTGCTTCCCGCCGACATCCCGGCCATCGCCCGCGAACTCAGCAGTTCCCACCGCGTCACGATTTACACCCGCCGCAACGCCCCCGACCGCAAGCCGCGGGTGAAGGTGGCCACCGGTGTGACGATCGAGTACATCGACGCGGGCCCCGCGCAGGCGCTGCCGGAGAGCGACCTCATGCCGCACATCGCGGAGTTCAGCGAAGAACTGCGGCGGCGCTGGACCAAGGAGAGCCCGGAGGTGGTCCACGCCCACTCCTGGACCGGCGGCCTGGCCGCGGTGGCCGCGGCCGACGGCATGGACATCCCGATCGTGCAGACCTTTCACCAGCTCGGCTCCTCGCGCATCCGTCCCGGCGGCGGCGGGCAGGCCGCGCGGGTGCGGCTGGAGCGCGCGATCGGCCGCCGCGCCGACGCGGTCATCGCCTCCTGCGGGAGTGAGGGCGAGGAGCTCATCCGGCTCGGCGTGCCGCGCAAGAACATCGCGGTCGTCCCGCACGGCGTCGACACCGAGCGGTTCCGCCGCCAGGGCCCGTCCCTGTCACGTGGCGAGCGCCCCCGCCTCGTCCACGTCGGCCACATCACCCAGGGCGGCGGCGCCCACACCGCGATCCGGGCCCTCGACGGCATCCCGGGCGCCGAACTGCTGATCGCGGGCGGACCGATCGCCGGGGCCCCCGACACCGAGACCGACCTCGAGCGGCTGCGCCTGCTGGCCAAGGAGGTCGGAGTCGAGGACCGCGTGACCCTGCTCGGGCACGTGCCGCACAACTCGGTCGCCAAGCTGATGCGCAGCGCCGACATCGTGCTGTCGCTGCCGGTCGCCGTCCCCAACGGCAAAGTGGCCCTGGAGGCCATGGCCTGCGGCGTCCCGGTCGTCGCCTCGGCCGTCGGCGCCCACCTGGACTCGGTGGTGGACGGGGTGACCGGCCTGCTGGTGCGCCCGAACGACCCCGCCCCGATCGCTCGCCGCACCCGCCTGCTGCTGAGCGACCTGACCCGGCGCACCGCCCTCGGGTTCGCCGGCGCCGACCGCGCCGGCTCGCGCTACTCGATGGAGCGCATCAGCCGCGAGCTGGTGCGGGTGTACGACACCGTCACCGGTGTCGCGCTGCCCGCCGAGGCCGACGCCGAAGAGGCCGAGGCCGCCTGAGCCGGCTCCCTCCACACTCCTCGAGCCCGCGCCACCGGTGGTGGCGCGGGCTCGTCGGTTCTCTCAGGACGCGGGGACAGAACGGTCAGCTGTACGTCACCGACTGCGGGCTGCAGGTGGTGAGCCACGGACCGGGGTACACGGGGGCGGCATAGCACCCCCAGGTGGCGGTCACGGTGGTCGTGCCCGCGGGGATGCTGACGGAGCCGACCGACCCCGCGTAGTCGCCGTACTGGTGTCCGCTGCTGCACGTCGCGGGGACGCTCGCCGCGGAGGTGCTGCCGGCGGGCAGAGTCACGGTGTACTGCCACGCGTGTGTGGCCGGGATCGCCGTCATGGAGCTGTAGGGCAGCGCCGTGATCGTGGGATACCAGTCTCTGGTGTCCCCGTAGTAGTCGTTGTTGAGGCAGTCCACCGTGGCCTGCAGAACGATGCCGTCGGCGGCGGCGGGCGGCGACGCCACCACGCCCAACGCGCCTATCGCCACCAGCGTCGAGCCGAGCGCCAGCACCCGCCGGACCGGATTCCCAGCAATCATGGACGTCCCTTCATGTAGCGCCGACTTCGAGCAAAGCGAATTCAGCACCTTCCCGGACCGGCGGTCAACGCCCGCGGGTTTCGTCCGGGCTCAAACGCCGGTGCGGGGCGGGACGTATCGACGGCGCGCTCCGCCGGCGGCCCGCTCCGCGATCGCGGAGCCCGCGGCCCGCGGGAGACCGCGCGCCCGGCGACGAGCCGGAATCCGCACCCGCGACCGGCAGGCGCGCCCCGGGCCGGGAACGACCCTCCGGCCGGCCGTGCGGTCCACGGTCCGCTGAAACATTCACTGTTCGAAAGCGACCGGTTCGCGCGGAGGGACGAAAGCCCGTGCCACCTCCCTCGGCACGGGCTTTCGCCGTTCCACCCCGGGCGGGGCGGAACGGCCTTCGGCGCGGGGTCTCGGCCGGCGGATCTCAGTCGGCGAAGCGGGCCATCCTGCGGATCTTGTTCATGGCGTCGAGGGCGGCGACCTTGTAGGACTCGGCGAGGGTCGGATAGTTGAAGACCGCGTCCACCAGGTAGTCCACCGTGCCGCCGCAGCCCATGACGGCCTGCCCGATGTGGAGCAGCTCGGTCGCGCCGGTGCCGAAGACGTGCACCCCGAGCAGGGCGTGGTCGTCGGGCGAGACCAACAGCTTGAGCATGCCGTAGGTGTCGCCGATGATCTGCCCGCGGGCCAGCTCCCGGTAACGAGAGATCCCGACCTCGAAGGGCACCAGGGCCTTGGTGAGCTCGTCCTCGGTCCGGCCGATGTAGCTGATCTCAGGGATGGTGTAGATGCCGATCGGCTGCAGGTCCGACATGCCCTTCAGCGGCTCGCCGCAGGCGTGGTGGGCGGCGATGCGCCCCTGCTCCATCGAGGTGGCCGCGAGCGAGGGGAAGCCGATGACGTCGCCGACCGCGTAGATGTGCGGCGCGGTCGTGCGGTAGTCCTGGTCGACCGCGATGCGGCCACGGGCGTCGGCCGTGAGCCCGGCGGCCTCCAGGTTCAGCGCCTCGGTGACGCCGTGCCGGCCGGCCGAGTACATGACGGTGTCCCCGGGGATCTTCTTGCCGCTCTCCAGGACGGTGACGCAGCCGCGCGCCCGCCGTTCGACGGCGGCCACCGTCTCGCCGAACCGGAAGGTGACCGCGAGGTCGCGCAGGTGGTACTTCAGCGCCTCGACCACCTCCAGGTCGCAGAACTCCAGCATGCGCTCGCGCCGCTCGACCACGGTGACCTTGGTGCCGAGGGCGGCGAACATCGAGGCGTACTCGATGCCGATCACCCCGGCGCCGACGACGACCATCGAGTCGGGCACCTTGTCGAGCTGGATCATGCCGTCGGAGTCGATGATCGTGCGGTCGTCGAACTCCACGCTGTCCGGGCGGGCGGGCCGGGTGCCGGTCGCGATGATGATGTTGTCGGCCGTGATCTTGGTGCCCCTGCCGTGCTCGTCGGCCACCTCGACCGTGTGCGGGTCGAGGAAGCGGCCCGAGCCGAGCAGCAGAGTCACGCGGTTGCGCGACAGCTGGCTCCTGATGACGTCGATCTCGCGCCCCACCACGTGGGCGGTGCGCATGGTCAGGTCGGCCACCGTGACGTCTTCCTTCAGACGGTAACTCTGGCCGTACATCTCTCGTTGGTTGAGGCCGGTCAGGTACAGAACGGCTTCGCGCATGGTCTTGGAGGGGATCGTGCCGGTGTTGATGCACACGCCGCCGATCATGCTGCGCCGCTCGACGATCGCGACGCGGCGTTCGAGCTTGGCGGCCGCGATGGCCGCCTTCTGGCCGCCGGGTCCGGAACCCAGGACAAGTACCTCGTAGTCGGACACAACGCCAAGTGTGCGGCTAACGACCAGATTGGTGAAGCGGTGCGTCCGACCGGGAACGCCAAATCGCTATAACCCTGTGATCAGGGGACGATGCTTGCTTTCATGGGCGCATGTCGATTCGTAGCGCATACATGATCGTAGCGGCGACGACGTTGACCCTCTGTCCTGGCCCCGGCCAGGACGGCCCGCACGGGCGGCGCCCCGGCGACGGGCGTCCGCCCGTCCACGCCGGCGCGTCCCCCTCGGCCGGCGACCGGAGCTTCCCTCCGCACGCCGGCCCGGTGACCAGCCGGGTGCCGCGCGCCGCCTCCCCGGGCGGCTCCTCAGGGGCTCCCTTGGCCGCGCCCGGCTACCCGCCTCCCCCGGTCTACGACCACCGGTACGGGCCGCGCGGCGGCCCGTCGTACCGGCCGCCGGGCACTCCCTCCTCCCGGCCGCCGGGCCCGGGCGCTCCCTTGGACGTGCCGCCGGGCACGTCCCCGGGGGCACGGCCGGGCGGGCCGCCGACCGCCTCCAGCACCGTGCCGCCCCCGGTGGCCACGAGCGCGGCGCCCACGGCGGGGCAGCGCGCCACGTCCGGCACCGACCCCCGGTGGGGCGCCCCGGTGCTGGTGGAGAACTTCGACGGCACCCAGATCGACCGCGGCACCTGGGAGGTGTACCACTCCCCCGACGCCAAGGTGAACCCGCGCACGGCGCAGGCGACCAGCGTCGGCGGCGGCATGCTGCGGATGACCGGCGGCTTCTACGGCGGCAAGGACCTGTCCGGCGGCGTCGCCTCCCACCTGTCGCAGACCTACGGCCGGTGGGAGGTGCGTTTCCGCGGCGAGGCGGGCGCCGGGTACTCGCTGGTCGCGCTGCTGTGGCCGAGCAGCGAGCGCGGCGAGTACGCCGAGATCGACTTCGCCGAGGTGATCGACCCGACCCGGCGCACCGGCGGCATCTACGTCCACCGCGGCGAGGCCCCGCAGGCGCAGAGCCAGATGCGGGCCGACTTCACCCAGTGGCACACCGTGGCCGTCGACCGGCTGCCCGGCCGGCTGACGTTCTGGCTGGACGGCAGGCAGGTGTGGGACTACACCGGGCCGCGCGTGCCCGAGGCCCAGCCGATGCACCTGACCCTGCAGAACGACGTGGTGTGCAACCAGTGGTCGCCGTGCAGGAACGCCTCGACGCCGCGCACGGTGTCGATGTTCGTCGACTGGGTCAAGATCTACCGCGCGCCCTGACGGTCGCCGGCGAGCAGCTCGGCGGCCTTGAGCCCCAGATGCAGGACCAGGCGGTTCTCGCCGTCGTCGAGGTCCAGCCCGGTGACGCGCTCGGCCTTGGCCAGCCGGTAGTACAGCGTCTGCCGGTGCACGCCGAGCCGGGCGGCGGTCTCCCGCGCCCGGCCGCCCTGGTCCAGGTAGGCGCCGACGGTGGCGGCGAGCTCGCCGGACAGGGCGGCGGCCTCGGCCGCCAGGTCGGCCAGCTCGGCCGGCGACAGCCGCACCAGCAGGCGGTGCACCCCCAGATCGGCCCAGACGGCGACCGGGGCCAGGCGCGGCACCCGCTGGGCCGCGCGCAGCGCCAGGGTCGCCTCCCGCCAGCTCCGCCACGCCTCGCCGGGGTCCTCGCGCGGGCCGCCGACGCCGGCGGCCGTGCCGTACATGCCCTGGACGCGGGCGGCGACGGCGGCCGCCTGCTCGGCGGGCGCCAGCAGGGCGGTGAGCGGGTCGCCGGCGTCGGCGAGCACGCCGCGCGGGAGCGTCCACAGCGGCGCGACGACGCCTGAGGCGGTGCGGACGGCGACCGCCGCCACCGGACCGGACAGGTCCAGCGGGACCGCGGCGCGCACCTCCGGGTCGGCCGAAAGCAGGTCGCGCAGGCGCACCCCGAGGTCCTGGCGGCTGCGGGCCTCCTGGGCGAGCGCGGCGGCGGCCCGGGCGACCAGCGGCGCGACGGCGTCCAGGCGCTGGTCGGTGAGCGCGCCGGCGTCCAGCAGCCACAGGTATCCATAGGTGACCCCGCGGTGGCGCAGGGGGACGCACACGCGGGCCAGCACGCCGAGGCCGCGGTCGGCGGGGATGCGGACCGGCCCGGCGGCGGTGGCGATGCCGTAGCCCTCGAAGTAGGCGCGCACCTCGTCGGAGGCGCGGCGGCGCAGGATGGACTCGCGCCGGACGGCGTCGATGTCGCCGCTCTGGGCCGCGTAGGCGAGCAACTGGAAGGCCCGGTCCTCCAGCGTCGCCGAGGCGTCCAGAATGCGCGCGATGTCGTCCACGATTTCCTGCAGATCCACCCGCCCATTGTCATACATCTGTATGAAGCGGGTAGACGAGGCCCGTGGCGGATGTCCATAGAAGCCGCTCACCTGCGCATTTATGGTGGTGAACATGCTCGGTTCCGTACTTCTGGCGGTCTCGCGGAGCCCGCTCGCGCGTCGCGCCGTCTCCGGTTTCCCGGTCACCCGGCTCGTGGTCGACCGGTTCGTGGCGGGTGAGGACGCGGGGTCCGCGCTCGCGGCCGTCCAGCGCCTCACCGACGCCCGCCTGACGGTCACCCTCGACCACCTCGGCGAGGAGACCAAGGACGCGCGGGCCGCCGCCGAGACGGTCAAGGCCTACGTCTCGATGCTCGACGCGCTGCGCCCGATCGGTCTCGGCACGCGGGCCGAGGTCTCGGTCAAGCTGTCCGCCGTCGGGCAGATGCTCGACCGCGGCATGGCGCTCGACCACGCCCGGGAGATCTGCGCCGCCGCGCGGGACGCCGGGACCACCGTCACGCTGGACATGGAGGACCACACCACGGTCGACTCCACGCTGTCCATCCTGCGGGAGCTGCGCGAGGATTTCCCGGCGACCGGCGTCGCCGTCCAGGCCTACCTGTTCCGCAGCGAGGGCGACCTGCGCGACCTGTCCCGCGAGGGCTCGCGGGTGCGGCTGGTCAAGGGCGCCTACGCCGAGCCGGCGTCGGTGGCCCACCAGAACAAGGCCGACGTGGACAAGGCGTACGTGCGGTGCCTGCGCATCCTCATGGAGGGGAAGGGGTACCCCATGGTGGCCACGCACGACGACCGGCTGATCTCCATCACCGAGCTGCTGGCCGACCGCGCCGGACGCGGCCGGGACTCCTTCGAGTACCAGATGCTCTACGGCATCCGGACCGACAAGCAGGAGGCGCTGGCCCGCGCCGGCTCCACGGTCCGCGTGTACGTCCCCTACGGCGACGACTGGTACGGCTACTTCATGCGCCGCCTGGCCGAGCGCCCCGCCAACGTCGCCTTCTTCCTGCGTTCACTCCGCTCCAAGTGAGGTCTTCCATGGATGCCGTCAGCAACGTCCCCGTCCCGGCCAACGAGCCGGTGCACGGCTACGCACCCGGCAGCGCCGAGCGCTCGGTGCTGGAGAGCCGCCTGAAGGAGCTGTCCGGCACCGCGATCGACCTGACGATGACGATCGGCGGCGAGCGGCGCATGGCCGCGGGCGCCTCGATCGACGTCGTCCAGCCGCACAACCACGCCCACGTGCTCGGCCGCACGGCCGACGCCTCCGCCGGCGACGTGCGCGCCGCCATCGACGCGGCGCTGAAGGCCGCGCCGGCGTGGCGGGCGCTGCCGTTCGAGGAGCGGGCGGCGATCTTTCTCAAGGCCGCCGACCTGCTGGCCGGGCCGTACCGCGCGACGCTGAACGCCGCCACGATCCTCGGCCAGTCCAAGTCGGCGCAGCAGGCCGAGATCGACGCGGCGTGCGAGCTGATCGACTTCCTGCGCTTCAACGTGTCCTTCGCCCGCCAGCTCCACCAGGAGCAGCCGATCTCCTCGCCGGGCGTGTGGAACCGCATGGAGTACCGGCCGCTGGAGGGGTTCGTCCTGGCGATCACCCCGTTCAACTTCACGGCCATCGCCGGGAACCTGCCGACCTCCGCCGCCCTGATGGGCAACGTCGTGGTGTGGAAGCCGTCCCCGACCCAGCAGTTCGCCGCGCACTTCACCATGCGGCTGCTGGAGGAGGCGGGCCTGCCGCCGGGCGTCATCAACATGGTCACCGGCAACGGCGCCGCCGTGTCCGAGGTCGCGCTGACCGACCCGAACCTGGCGGGCATCCACTTCACCGGCTCCACGGCCACCTTCCAGCACCTGTGGGCCACCGTCGGCGCCAACATCGCCGGCTATCGGAGCTACCCGCGGCTGGTCGGCGAGACCGGCGGCAAGGACTTCGTGCTCGCCCACCCCTCCGCCGACCCGGCCGCGCTGACCACGGCGCTGATCCGCGGCGCGTTCGAGTACCAGGGCCAGAAGTGCTCGGCCGCCTCCCGGGCGTACGTCCCGCGCTCGGTCTGGTCGGCCATCAAGGACGACCTGGTCGCGACGGCCGAGTCTCTGACCGTCGGCGACGTGGCCGCCGACCTGTCGACGTTCATGGGCGCCGTCATCGACGACCGCGCCTTCGCCAAGAACAAGGCCGCCATCGACCGGGCCCGCGCGACCGGCGGCATCGAGGTGCTCACCGGCTCCTACGACGACTCCACCGGTTACTTCGTCAAGCCCACCATCCTGGTCGGCGACGACCCGGCCGACGAGATCTTCGTCAAGGAGTACTTCGGCCCCGTCCTGGCCGTGCACGTGTACGACGACAGCCGGTTCGACGCCGTCCTGGACCAGATGGAGAGCGTGTCGCCGTACGCGCTGACCGGCTCGATCATCGCCCAGGACCGGTACGCCATCGCCTCGGCGACCGAGCGGCTGCGCTTCGCGGCGGGCAACTTCTACATCAACGACAAGCCCACCGGCGCGGTCGTCGGCCAGCAGCCCTTCGGCGGGGCCCGCGCCTCGGGCACCGACGACAAGGCCGGCTCGATCTTCAACCTGGTCCGCTGGGTCAGCGCCCGCGCGATCAAGGAGACCTTCGTCCCGCCGACCGACCACCGCTACCCCCACATGGGCTGAGACCCCGCGGCCACTCCACCGGCCCGGTCAGGACGCACCACGCGCCCTGACCGGGCCGGCCGTCATCGCGGCGGCGTGTCGTCCGGCTCCGCGTGCGCCATGACGACGTAGGCCGCGCCCGTCCGGCCGAAATGGAGCAGCAGAACGCAGCCTCCCCTGAGCGTCACGGCGGCGAACCGCCGGACCTTCGCCCGCCAGCCCTCGCCACCCATGCCTGGTCCTTCCTTGTGAGCGATCGCCATACCCGAGGATCACAACAAGGGACAGAGCCTCCCTGGAGACGCACTCGCGGCGAGCGCCCACATCCCAGGAGATGCCGGAACCCGCGGACGGGGAGCGGCCCCATGGATCGTGGAAATGTCGGTGCCGACCGGCAGGATGCGTTCCGCCTGCCCGCCGCCGTGGCGGGTCTGCGCTCGGGTGGTCGTCACGGGTCCGGCCACCGCCATGAGCATCGCCGCGACCCCTCCGATGACGACGGGAGGTGCGAGGTGTCGGCTGCGCTGCCGGGGGCGGCCAAGGCGCTGCTGTGGGTGCGAGTGCTCAACCAGCTCGGGGCGTACGCGCTCGCCTTCCTCGCGGTCCTCGCCGGGCCCGATCTCGCCCCGGCCGCTCTCGCGGTCTTCGGGGTCGCGGCCCTGCTGTCCCGCTGGGGCGGGGCGCTGATGCTCGACCGGCTGCCGCCGGGGCTCACGGTGGCCGCCGGCCTGGGAGCGACGGGTATGTCGCTGGCGATCCTCGCCTTCGCGCGCACTCCCGCGCAGGTGCTGATCGGCATCGCTCTGGTGGGCCTGGCCTTCGAGATCTACGAGCCGGCGAGCCAGGAACTGGTGGCCACGGTCACCGAGGGCGACCGGCGCCAGGAGCTGTACGCGCTGCTGGGCAACGCGCTGGTGGCGGCGGGCGCCGTCGCGGGGCTGATCGCCGCGGTGCTCCTGCCGCTGGGAGTGCGGTGGCTCGTGGTCGTCGACGCCCTCACCTGCCTGGCCGCCGCGGCGGTCGCTCTGACCTTCCTCCCGAGAACCGGCCCCGCCCCCACGAGCGGCCGGCCCGGCCATAGGCGGGGCGGGGGACGCTGGCGGCCGCCGCCGGTGTTGGTGCGCTTCACCGTCGCCGGCACCGCCTTCGCCCTCGGCTACCTGTCGGTGGTGATGTTCCTTCCCCTGGAGCTCCTGCGGCGGGGCGCCGCGGCGTGGCTTCCAGGGCTCGTGCTGGCCGGCGCCGCCCTGCTGGCCCCGCTGGCGCTGTGGGCGACGCGGCGGCCGCTGACCGGCCGCTCCCACGTGGTCGTGCTGGCCGCCGGCGCCATCCTGCTCGGGCTGCTCGCCCTGGCCATGGCCCGGGCCTCGGGCCTCGCCGTCCTCATCGGCGCCTACCTGGTTTGGGCGAGCGTCAACGGCGTGCTGCTCGGCCGGTGGATGGCGCTGATCGCCGACACCGCCCCGGAGGCCGAGCGACCCCGGTGGTTCGCCTTCCTCGGGTCGTCCTGGGGCCTCGCCCAGCCCGCGGTGCCCGGCGTGGTGGCACTGGCCGCCGGCCTCACCGGCAAGACCGGCCCCGCCCCCTTCCTCACCGCCGCGGCCGCCTTCCTCTTCGTCCCCCTGACCCTCCCCACCCACCCCTCCCCCGCCACCGAGCAGGCCATCTGATCAGGGGCCTTCGGGTACGACGAGCAGGCGGTCGCGCAACCTGCGGGCGAACACCGGCACCCCGGCACGTTCCAGCGCACGGGTGATGTCCACTGCGGTCATGGGCGGTCGCCGCTTGCCCGCCGCCATCCTGGCCAGCGCCGCGACCACCTCCTGAGGGCTCTGCGCCAGCAGAGAGCACAGATAGCTGTCGGGATCGGTGACGGTCAGCCCATAGCGGCCCAAGGTCGTGGCAGGGAAGTCGGCGAGATTCCAGGTGACCAAAGTCTGTGCGCGGCCGGCGATGGCGGCCGCCATGTGGTGAAGATCATCGGGATCAGGACCGACCAACCGGTCCAGCAGATACTTGTAGTCCTCCTCGGGCACTCGAGTGTCGGCGAAGAACTCGCGAATCGCCATGCTGATGCGGGCCGCCGCCGACGCGGAGCGGTGCTGCTCGCGTACGATGACCCGCTCCCACTCCTCCAGCAGGTGATCGCTCCAGACCACGGCGTGCACCGCGTCCTCGGTCAGGGAGAGCATCAGGTCCATCAGCGAGAAGGGGAACAGCACGTTGGTGTCAACGAAGACCCGCACCATCGGCATGCTCCCCGGGAGGTCAGAGGTCAGTAGGGTAGATCCGCCTCTTCGGCTACCTCCATGATCCTGCGACGGCCTTCCGCGCGGCGTTCGCGACGAGCCTGGAACTCCAGGACATCCGCGAGGCGCACCAGACGATGACGGCTGTCCGGCAGATGTTGCGAGGGGATCTCTCCTTCGTCGAGCAGTCGCGCGACGAAGGGGCGGGACAGTCCCAGCAGTTCGGCGACCTCGTTCGGAGTCAGCCGAGTCTCGACCGGCAAAGCGAGGACGGCATTACCCTTCGCCAGGTCGTGCGCTGCCGCCACCAGGAGGCTCACCAGTGACCGGGGCAACTCGATGTCGGCACCGTCGGGCTCTCGTAGCACCAGCGACGCCTTCGTCGAGGCCGCTGCCGCCTCCAGGTGGGCAAGCAGCTCGCGATCGCCGCTGTCCGCCTCGACACGGGTCGCGCCGGCCAGAACGCCTGTGCGGGGCATGACCACCTCCCACCGAGAAATATCTGAAATAAGTGTAACCTGGCGTGGCCGGACACGCCAGCGCCAGAACCCGATGTACGACACCACGACATCACCGCACGTCCCCGCCGTTTGCAGGCGGCCTCCGCCGACCGGCCGCCGCCTGTTTCGCTGTGGAGGCGCTTCCCGGCCGGAGTCGCGCATGGGAGCGTGGCCGGGGCCCTTGATTCGCGTCGGTGGACGGCGGCAAAGTGAGCCCAGGACGCGGTCGGCAGGACGGCGCCGTCGGGACGAGATCACCGCAAGGGATACCCGCAATTCCACAACGGGTCGCCTCAAGGGGTCACCAGGGCGGGGTCACCGCGACACGGGCCTCGGGGCGGGATCGCCTGGGCGGGGACGGCCGTATGGGTGATGACGGGGAGTGCTGTGGACGTGCAACGGGGAAGGCCTGCTCTGCTGGAGCCGGGCGTGGTGGTGCTGTTATGGCTGCGGGTAGTGCTGCTGGTGGTGTTGTCATGGGGGGCGCTCGTGACCGCCCTCTCGGTGAACCCGCCCCTGCGCCCCCTCGGGGAGTTCCGCGCGGCGCTGCGGGCTGGGGAGGTGAGCTACGTCATCGCCGAAGGCTCCGGGCGCGTCCTGCGTGACCTGCGGTGGTCGTCCGGGACGCTGTTCTGGTCGCGCGCGATCCTCCCCGTTCCTGGCACCAGCGGCTATTCGCAGACCGATCTGAACGCGGACCTGAGCGTCGTGTACGGGCCGCCTCCCGTGGACTGGCGGATCGGCCCCCAGAACGGGCGAGGCTTCCTTCCCCGCTGGCCCTTCCACGTACCGGTGCCCTACGGGTCGTGGCCGGTGGGCGCGGCCTGGGTCCTGGCCCTGCTGGGCATGCTGTCCGTGGAACGGCCGCGTGCCGGCAACCGCTGGGCGTGGTTCTGGCTGTTCACGGTGGGCCGTGTCGGGGCGATCTTGTTCCTCGTCCTGGAGCCCCGCCCGCTCTGGCGGCCGTTCGACGACCTGCCACCGCCCTCTTCGCGGCTGGGCGGCGGGCGGGGATGCCTGTTGTCCCTCGTCATGAGCGTCATCTCTGCTGTTGCCGCATACGCGGTCGGCGAGGCGGTCGAAGCGGTGGTCCTGACCGCCACCGGCCTCTGAACGCCGCCTCGCTCCTCGTCGAGGGCGGGCGCCTGATGGTCGTGCGTGCTTCGTGAACACGGAGGCGAAGGCGTGCCGAGCCGGGCGGAGCGGCTTCGCCCGGCTCGGTGATTCCGCCTCGCCTGCTCCGCCCGGGTGCCCACCGTCGTGTCGGGCCGTCGGGCCGTCGGGCCGTCGGGCCGTCGGGCCGTCGGGCCGTCGGGCCGCCGGGACGCCGGGACGCCGGGCCGCCGGGACGCCGTGACCATGCCGGCGGCGGGGTGTGCCTTCAGGTGCGGGTGGGGCTCGGGGACGGGGTGGTCTTGCGGCCGGGCTGGTTGACCAGGGTGTTGTGGAAGGACCTGACCAGCCATTGGCCGGACTTCTTGACCACGACGCTCGTGTTGTAGGACACGGTGTTGGGGCGGCACTTGTTCTCCGCGCCGAAATGCACGCACCCCTTGCGGATGATGAAGGCGACCGTCGGGGAGACCAGGTCGATCTTCTCCTCCAGGGTGACGATGCGGCTGTGGGCGAGCTGGGCGTGCAGGTAGCGCTGGAACTTCTCGCCGATCTCGGCGCTGGTGCGCAGGTGCTCGCCGGTGACGTTCACGAAGTCGGCGTCCGGTGTGTAGGTGGCGGCGTAGGCCTTGCCATCGCCCTTGGACCACGCGTCGGCCTGGCGCCACCACAGCCGCCTCAGCGCGGTGAGCTCGGCCGCGATGTCACCGGCGGCCGCGGCGGGCGATGCGAGTGCCGGTGCGGCCGCGCCGGAGGGCGCTAGGCCGGGTGTGGCCATGCTGGGCGGCGCGAGGGCGGGGACGTTGGGGGCGACGGGGGGCGGCTGGGCGGCGGCGAGCGCGACGGAGGGGTGGTCGGGGGCCGGGTCGCCGGTCATCCTGAACGGGCGCTGGCGCTCCTCCTGGGGGCTGACCAGGGTGTTCTGGAAGGACTCGATCAGCCAGTGGCCCTGGCGCTTGACGGCGACGCTGCTGTTGATCGAGAGGTTGGACGGGCGGCAGGCCGTCTCGGCGGCGTACAGGACGCAGTCCTTCCTGACGATGATCGCCGTCAGGGGCGCCACCATGCGGACGCTCTCGGCCAGCCGCATGATCTGGGTGTTCTTGAGCCGGTTGTTGAAGTAGTACCCGATGCGGGCCGCGATCACCGAGCGGCCGTGCAGGTGCTCGCCCTTGATGTTCACCAGGTCGGCGTCCGGGGTGTACATCGCGGCGTACGCGGCGGCGTCGCCCTTGCCCCACGCCTCGGCCTGCCGGCGCCAGATGTCGCCGAGAGCGGCCGCGTCCGGGTCGGCGCCCCGCGGCGCGGCCGCGGCCGCGGCCGGTGGCAGGGCGCACAGCAACGCCAGACCGGCTCCTCCGATGGCTGCCAGGCCGCTGGCCCTCTTCCCGCGTCGACGGTTTTCCATTCGTGCCCCCCGATTATGCGCTCCTGCGGCAAACATATATGCGGTTCGCGTCCTCACCCGGCCATTCGGCCGCGTGTCCCCGCTCCGGGCGGAATTATGCGTGTATATACCCCTCTCCCCCATGACACCAATCAGCGAGCGCGAAGTCCGCCCTTATCACACATGCATGACATGCCAGCTCAGCACCCCGGCAGATCTCCATCTCCGGCTTTCTCCAGCGAGTCTCCGCGGCGAGAGCGGCGCCTGCGGCGACAATTGGCGGCAGGGGGATGACATATGCAAATAACTGTCCTGGGAATGGGCAACATGGGGCGTGCGGTGGCCGTGCGGCTGGCCGCTCAAGGGCATCGGCCGCGGGTGTGGAACCGCACGCCGGGCAAGGTGGAAGAGGTGGTGGCGGCCGGGGCGGTGGAGGCGTCCTCCCCCGCGGAGGCGGCCCGGGGCGCCGACGCGGTGCTCATGTCGCTCGCCGACGACCAGGCCGCTCTGCAGGTCATGGAGAGGCTCACCGAGCAGGCGTCCGGCGCCGACGGGCCGATCGTGGTGGACATGAGCACCGTCTCTCCGCGCACCTCCCGCCGGCTGGCGGACCTGGCGCCCGGGAGCCGGTTCGTGGCCGCGCCGATCATCGGCGCGCCGAGGACCGTCCTGGAAGGCAGGGCCTCGGGCCTGCTCGGCGGCGAGCGCCATCTGGTGGAACGGCTGGAGCCCCTGTGGGTCCGCCTCTTCGACGTCCACTGGTACTGCGGCGAGGACCCGGGCAGCGCGACCACCTTCAAGCTGCTCAACAACTATCTCCTGATGGCGGAGGTCGCCCTGGTCGCCGAGGTGGTCGCCACGGCGGAGGCGACGGGGCTGGACACCAAGCTCCTGCGCGAGGTCCTCGACCAGTGGCCGACCGTGCCGATCGCCGTCCGCAACCGCATCGACGACATCATCGGCGGCGAGCACCACGGCTGGTTCTCCACCCGGCTCGGCGCCAAGGACGTGCGGCACCTGGTCGAGGCGGCCGACGCGCACGGGCTGTCGCTGCCGATCGCGCGGCTGGTCGGGCGCCGGTACGAGGAGGCCGCGGAGCGGTGCGGCTCCGGCGCCGACATCGCCGCGGTCGTGGAGGTGCTCCGCGCCGAGCGCGGCGCCGCCCGTCCCACCGCGGAACAGGACTGACGTGGGCGGCCACGCGGCGCCCGCGCCCGTGCGGGGCGGTACCCGGAGATGACGGCCAACGGCACCCGGCCGCAGGTCGCGCTGGTGACCGGCGCCAACCAGGGCATCGGCCGCGAGATCGCCGCCCAGCTGGCGGAACGGGGCATGACCGTGCTGCTCGGCGCCCGCGACCCGGGCAGGGGCGAGGAGGCCGCCGCCGCGCTGCGGTCGGCGACCGGCGCCGACGTGCGCACGGTCACGCTCGATGTGACCGACCGCGCGTCGATCGACGCGGTCACCCGGTACGTCGCCGAGCGGTTCGGCGTGCTGGACGTCCTGGTGAACAACGCGGGCATCCTCGGCGACGTGGCCGGGCAGGACCCGTGCGACGCCGACCTGGAGGTGGTCAGGGAGGTCTTCGAGACCAACGTCTTCGGCCTGATCGCGGTGACCACGGCGATGATCCCGCTGCTGACGCGCTCGCCCTGCGGGCGGGTCGTCAACCTCACCAGCGGCCTCGGCTCGCTGACGCTGATGAGCGACCCGGCGGGGCCGTTCGCCCGCAGGCCTCCGTCGGCGGCGTACGTGCCGTCCAAGACGGCGGTGAACGCGCTGACCGTGCAGTACGCCAACGCGCTGCGCGAGCACGGGGTGCTGGTCAACGCGGCCGACCCGGGCCCGTGCGCGACGGCGTTCGCCCCGGCCCTGGCGGGCATGGCGCGCACCGCGGCCGACGGCGCTGCGATCGCCGTGCGGCTGGCGGTCCTCGCGCCGGACGGGCCGACGGGCGGCTGCTTCGGAGCCGACGGCCCGCTCCCCTGGTGAACCCGGTAACGCTGGTGACTCTGGTAGCTCGGTGACACGACCCGCACTCGTGAGGAGTGTCGTCTCAGCCGGGAAGGTCGTCCCCGTTCCCTTCGCCGGGGAAGGGGACGGCCTTGCCGGGGTTGAGGATGCCGTGCGGGTCGAGCGCCCGCTTGACCGCGCGGGTGACCTCCGCGCACTCGGCCGACATCTCCCGTTCGAGCCAGCGCCGTTTGAGCGTGCCGACCCCGTGCTCGCCGGTCAGGGTGCCGCCGAGCTCCAGCGCGCGGGCGAAGATCTCGTCGGCGGCCCGCGACACGTTGGCGGGGATCCCCGTCGTCCCGTGCGGCAGGACGAACAACGGATGCAGGTTGCCGTCCCCGGCGTGGGCGACGGTGGCGATCTCGCAGGCGTGGGCGGCGGCGACGGCCTGGATGTGGCGCACCATCTCGGCGAGCCGTGACCGGGGCACGCACACGTCCTCGGTGAAGGGGACGCCGCGCCGGGCGAGCGCCGGGTAGGCCAGGCGCCGCAGTCCCACGAGTTCGGAGGCCTCGGCGGCGCTCTCGGACCGCAGGGCCGTCCCCGCGCCGCCGCGGGTGAGGACCGCCAGGGCGGCGTCGGCGGCGTCCTCGCGGCCGGCGCCGTCGAACTGCACGAGCAGCAGCGCCGCCGCGTCCTCGAAGTCCATGCGCGTGTGGTCGCTCAGCGCGGCGAGAGTGGCCGCGTCGAGCAGTTCCATCAGGCCGGGGTCGAGTCCGGCCCTGGTGATCTCCAGCGCGGCGATGGCGGCGGCCTCCAGCAGCGGGAACTGCGCCACCACCGTGACCGGCGCGCCGGACGGGCGGGGGCGCAGCCGCAGGGTGGCCTCGACGATGACGCCGAGCGTCCCCTCCGAGCCGACCAGCAGGCCGGTGAGGTCGTATCCCGCGACGCCCTTGACGGTGCGCCGCCCGGTGGCGAGCACACGGCCGTCGGCGAGCACCGCCCGCAGGCCGAGCGTCCAGTCGCGCGTCACCCCGTACTTGACGCACCGCAGGCCCCCGGCGTTGGTGGCGAGGTTGCCGCCGATCGTGGAGGTCTCGTGGCTCGAGGGGTCGGGGGCGTACATCAGCCCGTGCCTGGCCGCCGCGCGGTCGAGGTCGGCCGTGATCACGCCGGCCTGGACCACGCAGTACTGGTCGTCGGCGCGCATCTCGACGATGCGGTCCATGCCGGCCAGGCTCACCACCAGGCACCCGTCCACGGCCGTCGCGCCGCCGGCCAGACCCGTCCCGCCGCCGCGGGGCACGACGGCGACGTGGTGCCGGTGCGCCCAGCGCAGGGCCTGCTGGACGTCGCCCTCCTCCCGGGCGCGCACGACGGCGAGGGGCACGCCGGGCGCGGCGAGCGGGGCGGCGTCGTGGCGGTAGGCCTGCACGGCATCGCCGGTCAGCAGGCGGGGGCCGAGCCGGGCGCGCAGCTCGCCCACGCTTTCCGTCATATCACGGGATAAAGAAGTCACGGGGCCTCGCCATTAATTCGGGAGCGGTATCACGTCCGGCCTTTAATCATTTCTCACCCGTATATCACAGACGCCGCCGGAACAACCGGGCGAGGAGTCACGCCGACGGCGCGCGAGCGGGCGCGACCGGCGTCGATGACGGTTCGCCCGTCACCTAACCATCCCTCGGATAACGTGGTCGGCGTCGTCCCGGGCGTCGGCGGGGACTGCTCGTCCATCGGCGCGACGGCCCAGCGCCGGCGGCATGACCGCGCCGCCGTAAAAGGGCTGCCCGCGTTTTCCGATTCCGTGGATCACAGTCCCGCCGCGGCCGGAGAAACACCCGGCGGACCACAAGGAGAAACCGATGGAACACCGGAAGCTCGGGGAATTGGACGTGTCCGCGATCGGCCTCGGCTGCATGGGAATGTCGCAGTCGTACGGCCCCTATGACGACGAGGAGTCCATCGCCACCATCCGGGCGGCGCTCGACCTCGGCATCACCCTGCTCGACACCTCGGACATGTACGGATACGGCAACGGCCACAACGAGTCGCTGGTCGGCCGGGCCATCGCCGGCCGGCGCGACCAGGCGGTCGTGGCCACCAAGTTCGGCATCAAGGGCTGGACCGGCGACGGGAGTTTCGTCCTGGACTCCAGCCCCGAGTACGCCCGCGAGGCGTGCGAGGCCTCGCTGCGCAGGCTCGGCGTGGAAGTCATCGACCTGTACTTCCTGCACCGCCGCGACCGCGAGATGCCCATCGAGGAGATCGTGGGCGGGATGGCCGAGCTGGTCACCGCGGGCAAGGTGCGCTACATCGGGCTGTCGGAGGTCAGCACCGACACCCTTCTGCGCGCGCACGCGACCCATCCGATCACGGCGCTGGAGAGCGAGTACTCGCTGTTCGAGCGGTACGTGGAGAAGGACGTGCTGCCGGCCTGCCGCGAGCACGGCATCGGCCTGATGGCGTTCTCCCCGCTCGGGCGCGGCTTCCTCACCGGCACCGTGCGCGACATGGGCACGCTGTCGCAGGACGACTACCGGCACACCGACCCCCGGTTCAAGGGCGCCAACCTCGCCCGCAACCTCGCGCTGGTGGACCGCGTGCAGAGCATCGCGGCGGAGCTGGAGATGACCCCCTCCCAGATCGCCCTGGCCTGGGTGCTCGCCCAGGACGAGCACATCGCGCCCATCCCCGGCACCAAGCGGGTCACCTACCTGCGGGAGAACGTCGCCGCGGCGCAGGTGCGGCTCACGCCGGAGCAGGTGGGCCTGCTCGAGAGCGCCGTCCCCGCCGGTTCGGTGTCCGGCGAGCGCTACCCCGAGGGGATCATGCGCACGGTCGACGCGTGAGCTTCCCGCCGCACCGAGTCCACCCGCCACCGGAGGGCGACATGTCCGTTCCACCCGCCGGGTCCGAGGAGATCGAGACCCGGACCGTACGCAAACTCGTCCGCAGGCTCATCCCCCTGATGATCGTGCTCTATTTCCTGAACTTCCTCGACCGGGTGAACATGAGCTACGCCGCGCTCGACATGAACGCCGAGCTCGGGCTGACCGCGTCGATGTTCGGCCTGGCCGCCGGCGTCTTCTTCATCGGGTACGTGCTGTTCGAGGTGCCCAGCAACATCGCGATGCTCAAGTTCGGGGCCCGGGTCTGGATCGCCCGCATCGCCGTCACCTGGGGCCTGTGCAGCGCCGCCCTGGCCTTCGCCCAGGGCCCCGGCAGCCTGTACGCGCTGCGCGCGCTGCTCGGCGTCGCCGAGGCGGGCCTGTACCCCGGGCTGCTGCTCTACGTCGCCCTGTGGTTCCCGGCCCGCCGGCGGGCGCAGATGCTGTCGATGTTCCTGCTCGGCATCCCGCTGTCGTCGGTGCTCGGGGCGCCGCTGTCCACGGCGATCATGCAGTACGGCGACGGACTGTTCGGCATGTCCGGATGGCGCCTGCTGTTCCTGGCCGAAGGCATCCCGTCGGTGATCGTCGGCGTGTGGGCGTTCTTCTGGCTCACCAGCCGCCCGCAGGAGGCCCGCTGGCTGGCCGACGACGAGCGCGAGTGGCTGGTCGGGACCCTGGAGGCCGAGAACCAGGCGCCGCCCCACCAGAAGGGGGCGCTGGGCCGGACGGTGCGCGACCCGCGCGTGCTGCTGCTCGGCGTGGTGCTGTTCGGCCAGGCGTTCGGGCTGTGGGCGCTGACCTACTTCCTGCCACAGATGATCAAGGGGCTCGAGACGGCCTTCGGCACGAAGTTCTCCTACCTGCAGGTGGGCCTGGTCACGGCCATCCCGTTCGCCGTGGCCACGGTGGGCTTCGTGTGGTGGGCGCGCCACTCCGACCGGACGGGCGAGCGGCGCCTGCACTGCGCCGTGCCTCTCCTGCTCGGCGCCGTCGCCGTGGTCGCGTGCGTGCTGGCGAGCAACCCGTACGTGCTGGTCGCCGGCATCGCGCTCGGGCTGACCGGCATGCTCAGCTCCACCGTCGCGTTCTGGCAGCTGCCCGCCCGGGTCGTCGCGGGGACGGGCGTGGCGGCCGCGGGCGCGATCGCCCTGATCAACTGCATCGGCGCGGCGAGCGGCTACCTGGGCCCCCACCTGTTCGGCCTGCTGAAGGACTGGACGGGCTCGTTCGGCGCCGGCCTGTACGTCGTGGCCGGCTTCATGATCCTCTCCGCGGTGACGGTGCTGCTGGTGGTCCCGGCGCGCCGCGGCGCCCCGGAGACGGCCGAACCGTCGCGCGCGGTCGTCGCGTGACGGGCACATCTCGACCCACAGGGAGAAAGATCGCATGCGAAGCGGGATGATGGAATCTCCGCTCACCATTCCCGGGATGGTCACCTCGCGCGCCGAGCGGCTGTTCGCGAGGCGGCCGGTGGTCACCCGGTCACGGGCCGGCGTCACCCGCCTCACCTGGGGTGACGTGGTGGCCCGTGCCCGCCGGCTGGCGGGGGCGCTCGCCGCGCTCGGGGTCGGCCCGGGCGACCGGGTGGCGACCTTCGCCGGTGGGACGCACCGGCACGTGGAGGCCTACCTCGCCGCCACCTCGATGGGGGCGGTGCTGCACACGGTCAACGTCCACCTGCCGGCCGAGCACGTCGCCTACATCGTCGACCACGCCGACGACACGCTCGTGCTGTGCGAGGCGGGCCTGCTGCCCGCCTGGGAGGAGGCGGAGTCCCGGCTCACGCGCCGCCGCCCGGTCGTCGTGCTGCCCGACGGGGACGGCGACGAGCCGCCCGCCGGCGGGCGGCTGGGCTACGAGCGGCTGCTGGCCGAGGCCGACCCGTTGAAGGCCTGGCCGGAGGTGGAGGAGGCCGCGGCGGCGCACGTCAGCTACACCACCGGCACCACCGGACGCCCGAAGGGCGTGGTCTTCAGCCATCGCAGCACGGTGCTGCAGAGTTTCTGCGCCGGGCTCGCCGACGCCGAGAGCCTGTCGTCCGGCGACACGCTGCTCGCCCTGGTGCCCCTCTCGCTGAGCCAGGTGGGGCTGCCGTTCAGCGCGGCCATGCACGGCTGCGGCCTGCTGCTGCCCGGAGGCGACCTGACCCCGGCCGGGGTGTGCGAGCTGATCGAGCGCGAGAGGCCGACGGTGTCGGTCGGGTTCGGCGCCGCCCTCACCGGCCTGCTGGACCACTGGCGCCGCCACCGGCCCGACCTGTCCTCGCTGCGGCGCATGGTGTGCGGGGGCTCCCCCGTGCCGCGCGCGGTCTCGCGCGCCTTCGAGGAGGAGGTCGGCGTCCCGATCGTGCAGGTGTTCGGCATGACCGAGACCAGCGGGCACGGCAGCTTCAGCCGGCCGCCCGCCGAGGCCGGGGAGCGGCCCTCGGAGGAGACCCGCGCCTACTACGCGGTCTCGCAGGGCAGGCCGCTGGCCATGGTCGACATGCGCATCGCCGACGACACCGGCGGCGAGGTGCCGTGGGACGGCGCGTCCATGGGCGAGCTGCAGGTGCGCGGGCCATGGGTGGTGCGCGAGTACTTCCGCGACGGGTCGCCGCCGGACAAGTTCCAGCAGGGCTGGCTGCGGACCGGCGACGCGGCCCGCATCGACGAGCTCGGCTACATCCGCATCGTCGACCGGATGAAGGACCTCATCCGGGCCAACGGCGAGTGGATCTCGACGGTCGAGCTGGAGGAGCACCTCATGGCGCACCCGGCGGTCGCCGACGCCGCCGTGGTGGGGGTGCCCGACGCCGAGTCGGGAGAGCGCCCGCTCGCCTGCGTCGTCCTGCGCGAGGGCGACGGCGCGCGGCCCGCCCCCGAGAAGTTCGCCGCCCACCTCGCCGGCCGGGTCCCGCCGTCGTGGCTGCCGACCGTGCGCGTCGTCACCGAGCTGCCCAGGACCGGCGTCGGGAAGGTCGACAAGCGGGCCCTGCGGGAGCGTTTCGGCGCCGCGCGCCCCGCCCCCGAGGCCTGACCGCCGCGGGCGTCGTCCTTCGCCCGCCGACAAGAAGAGAGAGAACCGATCACATGAACGTCCGGAATATTTACGGCCCGGCCGTGAGCAGCCAGGAGGTTCGTGCGCGCCTGGCCGCCCAGGGCAGGTCGCTGCCCAAGCCCTGGCAGCTTCCCAACCAGATCAAGATCGCTCCGAGCCTCGTCCGGGTGCTCGGAAACCGGGTCCTGGTGTCCGGGCACGTCCCCATCGGCGAGGACGGCACGGTGGCCGGGCCGTCGGGCAAGGTCGGCTCCGAGGTGGACCTCGCCACCGCGCAGGAGTCGGCCAGGCTCACGCTGCTGGGCATCTTCGCCGACCTCGAGCGGGAGCTCGGCGACCTCGACCGCGTCGGGGCGTGGTGCCGCCTGAACTGCATGGTCAACGCGTCCCCGGACTTCATCGACTTCCCCGCCGTGTTCAACCCGGCCTCGCAGCTCCTCCTCGACGCCTTCGGCGACGAGGTGGGCGGGCACTCTCGGGTGGCCGTCGGCGTCGCGGGCCTGCCGTGGAACATGCCCGTGGAGATCGAGGCGGAGCTGGAGCTCCGCGGCTGAGAGCGGCCGGCCACCGGCCGCGCCACCGGCGAGGGAGGAAAAGAAGGCCGCGGTGGTCGCGTCCCCACGAGGACGGGACCACCGCGGCCCCTCACGTCCGGCCCCGGCTCACGCTCCGGCCCGGCTCAGAACTCACCGGTCTCACATCGGGTTCGGCGCGCGTCCGGCCGGGCTCAGGGCCGGCCGAGCTGAGCGTCGGCCGAGCTGAGCGTCGGCCGAGCTGGGCGTCGGCGCGGGCGCCGCCGCCGTCAGAAGGTGTTGTCCGGACGGGTGGCGATGAGGATGCGGTGCATGGGCGCGTCGATCAGGGCCACCCGCCTCAGCCCCGCCGACTCCAGCCACCGGTCGTAGCGGCTCAGGCGGTAGGCGTCGCCGCCGCCGGTCGCCAGCATCGAGGCCGCGAAGAGCCGGGCGAACCGGTCCTGCTCGGAGTCGCCCCGGCCGGTGTCGTCCACGATGTGGTCGGCGATGCAGATCAGTCCGCGCTCCGACAGGGAGCCGGCGGCGGTGGCGGTGAGCTTCGCGGCGCTCTCCGGCGTCTGCAGGTGGAAGATGTTGGCGAAGAACACCAGGTCGAAGCCGGCGCCCCAGGCGTCGGCCCAGAAGTCGCCGACCATGCCGCTGAAGCGGTCGGCGACGCCCAGCCGCCGCGCCTGGGCCCGGGCCAGTTCGATGATGCGCGGCGCGTCCACGCCGGTCACGTGCCAGTTCTCCCGCCTGCGGAGCATGAGCTGGCCGTACAGGCCGCTGCCGCAGCCGACGTCGAGCACCCGCGCGGGGACGCTCGCGTCCCATCCGGAGGCGTCGAGCCAGTCGTGCAGCCGGGCGACGATCGGCGGAGCCCAGAAGTTGATGCCCAGGGCCAGCGACTCGTAGTCGGCCTCGGAGATCTGGTTGGCGCGGTCGTGGCCGGCGGCGTCGCGCGAGCCGTGCCGCACGGCCTCGGCCAGGCTCCGCCACGCCGGCCAGGCGACCGCCCGGTCGTAGTCCATCTTCCCGGTCAGGCTGCAGACCCCGCCGGGCAGGACGGACGGGAGCATCCGCTCGCCGAGCACGTAGCGGGTGATGCCGTCCGGCGGCACGACGGCGTCGACCATCGCGTAGGCGTGCAGGGCGTCCAGCATGATGCGCGTGGCGCGTTCGTCGGTCTTGAGCGTCTCGGCGACCTCGACCGCGGACGCCGCGCCCTTCGCCAGCTCGGCGAACATGCCGAGGTCGTGGGCGGCCTCGATCACGCCGGGCGCCCACAGGCCGATGAGGTGCTCGTACAGCCGGTGCGCGGCCTGGATCCGCCGGTCCTCGTCGGTGTCGCCGTCCAGCCGGGTGTGGTCCACCAGTGGCTGGACGCCGACCTCCGAACCGGGTGTCGGCGCCCGGTCAGGGCGCGCGGCCATCGCTTCGGAAAACCCATAAGACATGAGTACTCATTTCTCGGGGATGGATGATCGGGTCCCGCGGCGGGCATGCCGGCGCGCCTGGCACCGGCACGCGTGCGGCCGCCCGGTCGCGGGTGGTCAGGCGGAGGGGCGCGGCGCGAACCGCGTGCTGACGGAGGTGTGCGAGCGGGGCAGGTGGCCGAGTTGCTCCTCGCCCTCCACCTCGATCGACCACAGCCGCAGCCACCCGTCCTTCGCCGCGATGAACACATCGTCGTTCTCGTGGCGCACGGTCCCGGGGGTGACCGAGGCGGGGTAGCGCGTCCCCACCGCCTCCATGGACAGCACGACCATCACCTCGCCGTCCTCGGTGAGGACGTAGGCTCCCGGGCGGCGGTAGCCGGCCCGGACGGTGCGCAGGATGGTCTCGGTGTCCTGGGTGAAGTCGAGCCAGTAGTCCTGGTCGCCGGGTTTGCTGAAGTAGGTGCGTTCCCCCGGGTCCTGCGGAGTGAGGGGCAGCCGTCCCGCGGCCAGGCGCGGGATCAGCTCGCGCAGCAGCGCGACGTTGGCCACCGTGTGCGACTCCCTGATCTCCAGGGCCGTCTCGGTGCCGCTGAGCATGATGGGTTTGGCCGCGATGACCGGTCCCCCGTCGATCTGGGTGGTCATGGCGATGGCCGTGACGCCGCTGCGGGTCTCCCCGGTGCGCGCCATCCAGAAGAACGGCGCCCAGCCGGCGTACTTGGGCAGCGGGCTCGGGTGGAAGTTGACCGAGGTGATGCGGGGCACGCCCAGCAGGTCCGCCTTCAGGATCTGCTGGTAGTTGCCCACGATGATGTAGTCGGGCTTCAGGGCCGCGATGGCGGCGACGCTGCCGGGGTCGTTGACGTTCGCCGGGCGCATCGGCGGGATGCCCCATCCGCGTCCCTGGGCGTCGAGGTCGACCTGGTCCTCCTCGCCCAGGAAGTACGGGCAGAGCCGGCCTCGCGGGCTGGTCACCACCCCCACGAGCTCGACCAGGGGATGCTCGGCCAGGATGGACAGGAACGGCGCCCCGAGCTTCGAGTTGACCTCCGACATCAGGACGACGCGGACGGGGAGGCTCACCTCTCCCACCACTTGCCCGGCACCATGCGGGCCGTCCAGTTCTTGGAGTCGAAGATCGCGTAGCCGGGCTGCACGGGCAGCGGGGCCACCCCCGGCAGCTCCATGATCTCCATGGCCAGACGCTCGACGAGGATGCCCTCGGCCATGGGCGGGCAGGCGCCGAAGATGGGCATGCGGCGCATGTCGAGGAACCAGCGGTCGATCTCGGCCCGGTCGGGGTAGTCCGGCATCACCGCGATGGCGCGCTCGACGAGCTTGCGCACCACGTCGTCGGTGAACTCGGCGTCCTCGGGGATGTCGTAGACCTCCTCGATGGTCATCGAGTCGTGCGTGTACTTGTAGACGATCACCGTGTGGCCGACGGTGGGGATCTTCAGCATGAACTTGCAGCGCTCGGAGGCCCGGAACGCCCTGTGCAGCGCGTAGCGGTTCTTGACCTGGTAGAACTCCATCTGGTCCATGACGTAGTCGCAGCCGTCCATGAACTCTTCCGCGCTGCCGGGGGTGATCCCCTCGGGGTAGACGTCGATGTTGACGTCCCGCGTGAGGTCGAAGGCCATCTCGGCCACCACCTCGGCCTTGTTGCGGCCGACGGTCGCCAGGTCGGCTCCCATCTGCCGCTGGATGTTCGTCACGTCGAACTCGTCGGGATCGGCCAGCTTCAGGTTGCGGGCCCCCATGCGGACCAGCCGGAGCGCGACCGCCCCGCCGATGCCGCCGGTCCCGACGATGCCGATCACCGAGTCGCGCAGCTTTTCCTGACGCTTGCGCTGCTCTTCCGGGGTGTCACCGAGCCATCCCAGATTACGATCCACCCGCTCCCAATAGAGAGCCTCGTCGTACTCGCCGCGGTATGTTTTCCGATCGGCCATGACGTCCCCTCACGAGTGAGAATCCGCTTCTCGAAACCGCGTCCGATATGCCCGGATCGCGGTATATCGAAGGACGCCGCGAAGCTTAGCAAGCCGACCGTTAGGTATCGGCCTAACTATTGATGGCACAGTCCGGACAAGGCGGGCGTCAAATATGGTTCAGCCGTACCGAAAGCAGCAAATGATGAACGCCGAAAACAACGGGGGACGCCCACTGTGCCGGCCGCGTGCGAGAACGTTTCGGCCGTGACCGAATCAACCGCTCGTTATTGTGCATCGTGGATCCGCGGCGGCGCCGGCCACGCCGCCACATCGGCACGTCATCCAAAATCGATTGTCAGGAGCCGACGATGACCACAGAGGCCTCGATTTTCGCCGTCGGGGACGTTTTCATCGACCGCGACGACCCGTCGACCGCGTTCCACTCCGCCAAAGAGTTCCTGCGCGGCGGCGACGTGCTATTCGGCAACTGCGAAGGCGCGTTCAGCGACGCCTGGGAGCGTGCGCCGAGCTCGGGCTCGCCGGTCGTGGCGCCGGCCGTCAACGCCCGCCCGCTGGCCGAGGCGGGGTTCGACGTGGTGTCGCTGGCGAACAACCACAGTGTGGACGGCGGGTACGGCGCGCTGCTGAACACCTGCGCGACTCTCGCGGAACTCGGCGTCTCGCCGGTCGGGGCGGGAGCCGACATCGCGGCGGCCCGCCGGCCGGTCGTGGTCAACCGCGGCGGCCTGCGCGTCGCCTTCGTCGCCTACGCCTCGGTCTTCCCCTACGGCTACGAGGCCAAGGCGGCGGTGCCCGGGCTCGCGCCGCTGCGCGCGCACACCCGGTATACGCCGTGGGAGCCGAACGAGTGGCAGCCCGGCCTGATCCCCCGCGTCACCACCGAGACCCTGGCGCAGGACCTCACGGCGCTGCGCGAGGACCTCCGGACGGCGCGGGAGCGCGCGGACGTCGTGGTGGCCAGCTTCCACTGGGGCGACTTCACCCGCCCGTACGTGCTCACCGACCACGAACGGCGCTGCGCCCGCGTCGCGGTGGACGCCGGCGCCGACATCGTGCTCGGCCACCACCACCACATGCTGCGCGGCGTCGAGTTCTACCGCGGCAAGCCCATCTTCTACGGCCTGGGACACTACCTGTTCGACCTGCCCCGGCTGCGGGAGCGGCTGGCCAAGGACGGATACCTGAGCGCCACCGGCCCCGAGGACGAGCTCGCGCTGAGCCGCCGGTTCGGGGAGTACCGCATCCAGCCCAAGGAGGGCTACCCGCTGCTCCCCTTCCACGAGGACTCGCGGCTCACCGGCGTCGCGGTGGTCAGGGTCTCGGCGAACGACGGTCCCGTGGCGGTCGGCTTCCGCCCGGCCGTCATCGGCCCGGACAACGAGCCGGTGCACGCGTCCCCGGGCAGTGAGCAGTGGAAGAGCGTCGTGACCTACCTCGAACGATGCTGCGCCGAGGAGCGGCTCGCGACGCGGTTCGTCCCGCGCCAGGCCGGCTCTGGGCTGCCCGAGGACTGCGTGCAGATCCTGCCGGAGGACCGCGGCGAGGGCGGAGGCGCATAATCGAGTGACGGCCAGGGGTCGTGCGCTTCGCAGCGGGGAACGAGGAGACATGACCAGGACGGTTGAGAACAGGATCGACGCCGGTCCCGACATCGCCGCGGTGGCCGGGCTGCTGGGAGACCGCACCCGGGCCACCATGGTCAAGGCGCTGGTGGCCGACCGCGCCATGCCGGCCAGCGAGCTGGCCGCCCTGTCGGGGGTGTCGCGCCCGACCGCGAGCGAGCACCTGGCCCGGCTGGTCGAGCACGGCATCGTCAGCGTCGAGCGCTGCGGCCGCCACGCCTACTACCGGCTGGCCGGCCCTGAGGTCGCGACCGCCCTGGAGGCGCTGGCGGTGCTGGCGCCGATCCACCCGCCGAGGTCGCTGCGCTCCTCCTTCCACCTGGACAACCTGCGGCGCGCGCGCACCTGCTACGACCACGTCGCGGGCCGGCTCGGCGTCGCCATCGCCGACGTGCTGCAGAGCCGGGGGCTGGTCAGGCGCACCGGGGACGGGCTGGAGCTCGACGTCCCCGTCTGGCAGGACCTGCGCCCGCTGGACATCGACTGCCGGCCGTCGCTGAAGGGCCGCCGGCCGGCGATCAGGGCGTGCGTCGACTGGAGCGAGCGGCGCCACCATGTGGCGGGCGCCCTCGCCGGAGCCATCACCCACCGGCTGTTCGAGCTGGGCTGGATCGTCCGGCCCCGCGACGGCGAGCGCGTGGTGAAGGTCACCGACGAGGGCTTCGACGGGCTGGCGCGGTCCTTCGGCCTGCCGGCGTCGGTGCTGAAGACCGACTCCGCGGACGAGGAGCGCGGCGCCGCCTCGAACTGACGAGCACGCCGGCCGGCCCGCCGTGAGGGCCGGCCCCGCTCCTGCCCCTCCCGGCGCGGGCCGGGAGGGCCGGTGTCAATGGGCCGGTCAGTACCCGTGCGACAGCCGCACGCCGGGGCCGGTGACGCGCGGGTCGTCGATGTTGTCGACCAGGTTTCCGCTGGTGACGACGGACATGCCCTCGCCCTGGCCCTTCTTGAACAGCATGCCGGTCTCGCGCTTGACGCCCTGGCCGAGGATGGTGTTGCCGGTCACCGCGGCGTGCCCGGTGCCGTAGTTGACCTCGTCGAGCGCGAGGTAGACGAACTTGGCGTCCCGGGGCGGCGCGCCGGTGAGCCGACGGGCGCGTGGGAAGGGCCCGATGCCGAGCTTGCGCGCCTTGCCGTAGGTGGCCAGTACGTCCGGCGGCGGCAGGAAGCGGTGGACGCGATTGCCGGTAACGGTCGTCGCGGCCTCGCCTTGCAGGTCGCAGCGGATGCCGTAGTAGGTCTGGCCGGCCGTCCCCTCGGCGCCGAAGTCCTCGATGTAGTTGTTCTGGATCGAGGTGCCGAAGCAGCGGTGGGCGTCGATCGCGTGCTTGGGGGTGGCGTACAGGTGCAGGTCGCTGAAGGTCCACCCGGCCGCGTTGTCGGACTCGATGGCGCTCGCGCCGCTGAAGCCGACCCAGGAGCGCTGGAAGGTCCAGTCGGTGACGGAGTTGCCGGGGTCCACCACCCGCAGGCCCGCGCCGCCCGACCCTTCGATGTCGGCGTCGCTGATGATGCTGTTCACCATCGTGTTCTGCAGCAGGGTTCCGTTCTTGGAGGGGTTGCTGATGCGGATGCCGTCGGAGGGCGCGCCGTAGACGTCCACGTCGTAGATCCTGGCGTTCCACGACCGCAGCATGAGACCGACGGTCCCGGTGTTGTTGTCCCGGTTCCCGTCGAGGGTGAGCCGCTCGACGCGCACGGTGTCGGAGCTGTACTCGGCGTCGTTGACCCAGGACTCCGAGGCGAGCATGGCGGGCAGGTTCGCGCCGTCGGCCTGCTTGATGACCGTGCCGGCCTTGCCGTCGCCGCGGTAGGTGCGACGGTCCAGGAGGGTGATGGTCGCGTTGATCAGGCATGGGCCCTTGAAGACGACCTCGTCGCCATCGTGGGAGCCGTCGATCGCGGCCTGCATGACCGCGGCGTCCTGGTCGGTCGCGGCGCAGGTCACCTCCACGCGCGCGGCGGAGGCGGGAGCGGTCGGCAGGAAGGCCGCGACACCGGTCGCGGCCAGGGCGAGGGCGGCGGCGCCCGCCAGAGAGCGGGCGCGCGGCCGGGCGCCGGGCAGGAGTCGTGAGCCGGTCAGCGACCGGAGTCGTAAGCGGGCCGCCGGGCGGTGTGGCGCGTTGCTGGAAGACACTTCTGTCCCCTTCGGAGTTCCGGTGGAGGTTCGTGGAGGCACGCGGCGCGACAATTTCCCCGTATCCCGCATACCGGGATCATCATGACAGCCACCGAAAACAATCGACGATCTTTCACCGGCCCGGCGGCGGTGGCGCCCCGGCTCGCGTCGGCGGCGGGGAGCAGGCCTTATGAGCTGCGGAAAGTCCGCCGCATCGCATGGATGCGATATGTCGCGGCTACTGAAACTTTCAACTCTGTGGCGTAATGTTTCATTACTCGAGCCTGTCAGGTAATATCCCCTTAACATATGGGAGCGCTCCCACCCACCCGGAACCCCCCACCGGAAGACGGAGAACGCAACGATGCAACGTCCTGACCTGGCGCGGCACCCTCGCTGGACGATCCGTGCCCTCGCCCTGCTGACCGTGGCCGTCCTCGCCCTGGTCCCCTGGTTCGACACCGCCTCCGCACACGGGTCGGTCATCGACCCCGCCTCCCGCAACTACGGCTGCTGGCAACGCTGGGGCAACGACTTCCAGAACCCCGCCATGGCGCAGCAGGACCCCATGTGCTGGCAGGCCTGGCAGGCCAACCCCAACGCCATGTGGAACTGGAACGGGCTCTACCGCAACGGCGCCGCCGGCAACTTCCAGGCCGTGGTGCCGAACGGGCAGCTCTGCAGCGGCGGCCACACCGAAGGCGGCCGGTACAACGCGCTGGACACCGTGGGCGCGTGGAAGACCACCAACATCTCCAACACCTTCACCATCAAGCTGTACGACCAGGCGAGCCACGGCGCCGACTACTTCAAGGTCTACATCACCAAGCAGGGCTTCGACCCGAGCACGCAGCAGCTCGGATGGAACAACCTGGACCTGGTGACCACCACCGGCAGGTACGGCCAGAGCCAGAACTACTCGATCAACGTCAGCACCTCCGGGCACCGCGGGCGCGCGGTCGTCTACACCATCTGGCAGGCCTCGCACATGGACCAGGCGTACTTCATCTGCAGTGACGTGAACTTCGTCTGACCCACCGCACCGGACCCGGCAGGCCCCGACGCCCGACCGCCGGACCACCTCTCCGCCCCGACCGCTCCGCCGGACGCCGCCGCGTCCGGCGGAGCTCGCGTCCGGGGGGGCGCCCGCCACCGCGTTCCGCGCGTTAGGCTGACCCTGCACCCCCGTGCCCTGGCGCGACACCCTGCCCCCGTGAAGGCGGCCAGCGACCCTTCACCCGAGACGCATCGTGAGCGCCACAGGCTCCGGCCGACGCCCGCGAAGCCGCGTTCCACCCGGATGAAGTGCCGGCGGGTGTCTTGAGTCGCGGGCTTCGGAGAGTGGGCAGGGCGTTGGTAAAGTCACTGGGTAGCCGTTCCGCGTCCTGGAGCGCCGTCCTGCCGAGGCGGGCTCCACGGCCGCCGGGCGGCGCGCGCCCTGGGGAAGGTGGCTGATGGGGACGGACGGCGGCGAGCGCGGGCGGCGATTCACCCCCGTGACCACCTCGTCGGACGGCGCGGGACCGCCGCACACCGGCTCCGACGGCGCCGGACCGCGGCACACCGGTCCGATCACCGGCCTGGACGGCGCGGGACCACGCACCGGGCCGGACGGCGTAGGACCGCACACCGGCCTGGACGGCGCCGGACCGCACACCGGCTCGGACGGCGTGGGACCGCACACCAGCCCGGACGGCGTGGGATCGCCTACCGGCTCGGACGCCTTGATCCAAGCCGTGCTGGACGGCGTCCCCTCCCAGACCGCCTGGTACACCCCGATCCGCGACCAGGCGGGGGCGATCGTCGACTTCGAGATCCGCGCGGCCGCCCCGCAGGCCAAGGACGTGTACGGGCGCGCCGGCAAGGAGCTCGTCGGCCTGCGCACGGTCGCCTCCTATCCGGCCGTCGCCGGCAGCCCACTGTGGGAGGGCTACCTGCGGGCGATGGAGACCGGCGGCCCGGAGGAGATCGCCCGGTACGTGCACGTGGACACCGTCGAGGGCGTGCCGCACCGGTCCAGCTTCACGGTGAAGGCGACGCGCGTCGCCGGAGGGCTGCTGGCCTCGTGGGTGCGCGACGACGACGAGCAGCGGCTGTTCGCCCGCCTCGCCCACACCGAGCGCCTCGGGCACCTCGGGTGGGGCTACTGGAACATGGCCACCGGCGACATCGAGTGGTCGCACCAGATGTACGCCATCCACGGCCGCGACCCGGACGACGGGCCGCTCGACCTGCGCGGCTACGCGGCCATCACGCACGCCGAGGACCAGCCGGTGCTCCACCACGCGCTGGCCACCATCACCAACGCCGCGGGCCCCCACGAGTTCGAGATCCGCGTGTACGTCGGCGACGCGCTGCGCCACCTGCGCATCGTGGGCGAGGCCGGCCGGGACGGCTCGGGTCAGGCCGTCGAGCTCCACGGCGTGGCTCAGGACGTCACCGAATGGCGGTACGCGCACGACCAGCTGGCCCAGACCCGGCGGCGGCTGGAGGAGGAGCTGCGGCTCACCGCGGAGCTACAGCACATCATCATGCCGGTGCAGGAGAGCCTGATCCACCTGCCGGGGTTGCGGGTCGGCGTGCGCTACGACGCCGCCCAGACGGCTCTGCTCGGCGGCGACTGGTACCAGGCGATGCCGCTGAGCGGCGACCAGGCGCTGCTGGCCGTCGGCGACGTCGCCGGGAGCGGGCTGCCGGCCGCCTCGGCCATGGCGAAGCTGCGGCACGCGATCACCGGGCTGGCGTTCGCCGACCACGACCCCGACCGCATCCTCGGGGCGCTGAACCGCTTGCTGCGCGCGGTGCGCCCTGACGTGCTGGCCACCGCCGTGGTGGGCCGGTTCGACCGGCGCGACCGCACGCTGACCTTCACCCACGCCGGCCACCCGCCGATGCTGCTGGTGCGCGGGAGCTCCGTGCACCGGGTGCTGCATCCCGGAGTGCTCCTCGGGGTCTTCGACGACGCCAGTTATACTCACGCCAGCATACGACTGGAAACCGACGACCTTCTGGTGATGTACACCGACGGTCTGATCGAGAGGCCCGGTCGTGATCTCTATGAGGGGTTGGACATCTTGGCGGCGACCATCGCCGAGGTGATGCGCTCCGGGCCCCCGGACCGCCTGTCCGCCGTCATGGAGGCTCTGGTGCCCAGCAACACCAGCGACGACACCTGCATCCTCGTCGCACACGTGACGCCGAACGTCCAGGAGAGCCCCTGATGTCCGATCTGCACGTCTCCACCGATGCCGCCCAGTTCGCGGCCGAACGCCGCGGCGCCGTCGGACTGGTGACGCTCAAGGGCACCCTGGACTACACCGTCCGGCTGACCTTCGAGGACTTCCTCGACCAGGCGTTCACCCGATGCGGGCCCGACCTGGTCATCGACCTGCTCGACCTGGACCTGCTCGACTCGCGGTCCACCGGCCTGCTCGTCAACTGCTGGAAGCGGTCGGTGGAGGCGGGCGGGTGGCTGGCGCTGGCCGCGGTCCAGCGCAGCGCGGCGCGCGTGCTGTGGATCACCGGCCTGGCGGCCCGCATCCCCGTCTACCCGACCGTCGAGGAGGCCCTGGCCGCCGCTCCCGCCACCAGCGGCTGACGCCGTCGCAGGGAGTTTCGCGGCCTGCGCGTCACGCCGTCGTCGTACGGACTCCCATGGCCGGCGTCCGCGACAGGACTCGCTCGGCGTCCGCGGTCAGCGCCTGCGACAGGACTCGCTCGTCGGCGGCGGCCGCGGTCAGCGCCGGCGACGGGACTCGCGCTCGGCGGCGTCCAAGGCGGCGGCCTGCTCGGGGGTCGGGGCCGCGCCGCCGAGGTGGGCGGGCTGCCACCACGCGCCGGCGGCGTCCGCGGCGCCGGGGTAGGCCCGCTGGACGCCGTCGAGCCGCCGCTCCATCGTGGCCCGCAGGGCGGCCGTCAGCTCCTCGGTGTCCTGGCCGGGCTTGGGGTACAGCGGCTCGCCGATGTCGATGGTGACCGGGATGTGCCGCTGGGTGAGGCGCTTCGGCCGGCCCTTGGTCCACATGCGCTGCGTACCCCACAGAGTGACCGGGATCAGCGGCACCTCGGCCTCGGCCGCCATGCGCACGGCGCCGTTCTTGATCTGCTTGACGGTGAAGGAGCGGCTGATGGTGGCCTCGGCGAAGACGCCGACGACCTCCCCCGCCCGCAGGCGCGCGACGGCCTGGCCGTAGGCCCCCGCGCCCGCCGAGCGGTCGACCGGGATGTGGCGCATCGCGCGCATCAGCGGACCGGAGACGGGATGGGCGAAGACCTCCTTCTTGGCCATGAACCGGGTGAGCCGCCCGGCGGGCAGGGCGCCGTAGCCGACGAAGAGGAAGTCGAGGTAGCTGATGTGGTTGCTCACCAGGACCGCTCCCCCGCTCGCCGGGACGTGCTCGGCCCCTCTCACGTCGATGCGCACGTCGAGCGCCTTGAACAGCCCGCGCGCGGTCGTGATCACCAGGGGGTACACGATCTCAGCCATGCCTGCACCGTAACCTACGCACGGGTAACCTGCGGCGCCGGCGGGACGGCGGCGCCCGGCCTGCGCCCGGCCTGCGCGGTGGGCGAGCCGTCCGGGACCGGGTCAGTGACCGCGGAAGGCCTCCTCCAGCCACCACGGCCACGGTCGGCGGTGATCTTGGCGTGGACGAGCAGAGGGCGGTCGCGGGGGCCGTCCAGCCAGCGCGACACCCCGGCCAGGCCGGCGGGCTCCCGCACGGTCACCGTGTCCCAGCCGTACCCGCGGGCGACGGCGGCGATGTCGCACGGCGGGAACCGCACCCGGTCCAGGGCGTGCCCCTGCGGGCCGAAGTGGTGGACCTCGGCGCCGTAGGCCTCGTCGTCGTAGACCACGACCATCATGGGCAGGCCCAGCCGGACGACGGTCTCCATCTCGGCGACGCCCATCAGCGCGCCGCCGTCGCCGAGCGCGGCGACGGCAAGCAGGTCGGGACGGGCCAGGGCGGCGCCCACCGCCGTGGCGAGGCCGAGCCCGACCGACTGGAACGCCTGGGTGAAGCAGAAGGCGTTCTCGTCGGGCACCGACAGGTACATCGACGGGTAGCCCATGAAGTTGCCGGAGTCGACGGAGACGAGCCGCCCGGCGGGCAGCAGGTCGTCCAGGGCGATCGACAGCGTGCGCGGGTCGATGCGGCCGCCGCCCGAGCCGTCGGTGTACGGGACGTCCCGCCAGGCGACCTCGCGGGCGATCCGCTCGGCCAGGGCGGGGGTGCGCCACCCCTCGCCGCCGCCCCGCGAATCCACGGCCCCGCCGCCGGGCCCCGAACCCGGCGTCTCTCCGCGTGCACGCGAGGCCGGGCTCTCACTACGGGGGTGATGCCCGAGGGCCTCGGCGGCCGCACGGGCGGTGGCGGCCACGTCGCCGGCGACGCCGAGGGCGACCGGGCGGTGCGCGCCGAGGGCGTCGTGGTCGAGGTCGACCTGGACGACGGTCGCGGAGGGCCCGATGAGCGCGCCGTGCCGCGTGGTCCACATGTTCAGCCCGCACCCCCAGCCGACGACCACGTCGGAATCGCGGATCAGCTCGGCGGCGAGCGGCGAGGCGAACCCGCCGCTGACGTCCAGGCTCCACAGGTTCCCCACGAACAGGCCGCGGGCCACGGCCGAGGTGGCGAGCAGCGCGCCGGTGCGTTCGGCCAGCCGTTCCAGCTCGCGCCGAGCCCGCCTCGCCCCGCGTCCGGCGACGAAGACGGGACGGCGGGCCCCGGCGAGCACCTTGGCCAGCTCGGCGGCCGCCTCGGGCGAGGGCCGCGCGCCGCGCTCGCCCGCGCCGTGACGCGGGACCGTGACGCCGTTCCCGGCGGGAGTCTCCACGTCGTCCACCCGCGCGTTCTGCAGGCCGAGCGGAAGGTTCAGCAGGACGGTCGTGCGCCGGTCGGCGGCCAGGCGGAAGGCCCGCGCGGTGTCGGCGACGGCGGTGGCGGCCGACTCCACCCGCGCGGGCACGGCTCCGACGGCGGCGGCCAGGGCGCTCTGGTCGATGTGGAAGTTGGAGCGGGGTTCGAGCGCCTCGGCGGCCAGGACGAGCAACGGGGTTCGGCTCTTGGCCGCCTCGGTGATGCCGGTCATCGCGTTGGTCAGCCCCGGCCCCTGGTGCACGCTGAGGACGCCGACGGTGCCGCTCATGCGGGCGTAGGCGTCGGCCATGGTGGCCGCGCCGCCCTCGTGGCGGGCGGCGACGAACCGCACGCCGTGCCCTCCCTCCGGCCGCCCCGCGTCATCACCTGCGGCGCGGTCCGCGCCGGATCGCCTGGCGCTTGCCGGATGCCGCGAACGGGGAGAGATTTGCCGAAAGACCACCAACGCGAGTCGAAGGCCGGGTCATGAAGAAGCTCATCAACAGCACCGACTCCGTCGTCACCGACGCACTCGCCGGGATGGCCGCGGCCCACCCCGACCTGCGGGTCGACCTGGCGCACAAGGTCGTGTACCGCCGGGGGGCGCCCACGCCGGGCAAGGTGGGGCTGGTCTCGGGCGGCGGCTCGGGCCACGAGCCGCTGCACGCGGGCTTCGTCGGCCACGGCATGCTGGACGCCGCGTGCCCGGGAGAGATCTTCACCTCCCCCGTCCCCGACCAGGTCATCGAGGCCTCGCACGGCGTGGACGGCGGCGCGGGGGTGCTGCACATCGTCAAGAACTACACCGGCGACGTGATGAACTTCGAGATGGCCGCCGAGGTGTGCGCCGAGGAGGGCGTCGAGGTCGGCACCGTCCTGGTCAACGACGACGTCGCCGTCAAGGACTCCCTCTACACCGCCGGGCGCCGCGGCACGGGCGCCACCGTCTTCGTCGAGAAGATGACCGGGGCGCTCGCCGAGACCGGGGCCCCGCTGGGCGAGGTGGCGAAGCTCGGCGGGCGGGTGAACGCGCGCAGCCGGTCGTTCGGCGTCGCGCTGTCGTCCTGCACCGTCCCGGCGGCGGGCGGGCCGACGTTCGACCTGGGCGACGCCGAGGTGGAGCTGGGCATCGGCATCCACGGCGAACCGGGCAGGACGCGCGCGCCCGCGGCCCCGGCGCGCGAGCTCACCCGCGTCGCCATGGACGCCGTCCACGACGACCTGCCGTTGTCCGGAGAGGTCCTGGTGATGGTCAACGGCATGGGCGGCACCCCGCTCGTGGAGCTGTACGTCGTGTTCGCCGAGGTCGCCGCCTACCTGCGTGAGAAGGGGGCCGTTCCGGCGCGCAGCCTGGTCGGCAACTACGTCACCAGCCTGGACATGCAGGGCTTCTCGGTCACCGTGTGCCTGCTGACCGACCAACTGACCCAGTTGTGGGACGCTCCGGTGCAGACCCCGTCCCTGCGCTGGGGCCGCTGATGGACGCCCGGTTCTTCACCGCCTGGGTCGAGGAGACGGCTCGCGCCGTCGCCGCCGACCGGGACCGCCTGACGCGGCTCGACGCCGCGATCGGCGACGCCGACCACGGGACCAACCTGGACCGCGGCTTCACCGCCGTCCGCGAGGCGCTGTCCGCCGCGTTCCCCGGCACCCCCGGAGCCGTTCTCACCCTGACGGGCACGACCCTCATCCGCAAGGTCGGCGGCGCCTCCGGTCCGCTGTACGGCACCGTCTTCCGGCAGATGGGCGCCGTCCTCACCGCCGCGCAGCGCGAAGGGCCGGGCGAGCCGGCGGGTCACGGCCCGGCGGGGCGGTCGTTACCGCCGGCGGCCGGGGACGCTCCCGGGCCCGAGTGGCCCGAGTGGCGCGAGGAGCCCGAGGTGGAGGTCACGGTGACGCTCGCGGATCTCGCCGCCGCGTTCGAGGCGGGGCTGGCCGGGGTGCGCAAGCTCGGCGGCGCGCAGGAGGGCGACAAGACCATGGTCGACGCCCTGGCACCCGCCACCCGCGCCCTCTCCGGCGCCGTGAGCGCCGGCCGCGGAGCGCGGGAGGTGTTCGACGCCGCGCTCGCCGCGGCTCGGGAGGGGGCCGTGGCGACCGTCCCCCTGATGGCGCGCAAGGGGCGGGCCAGCTACCTGGGTGAGCGGAGCATCGGCCACGAGGACCCGGGCGCCGCCTCCACGGTCCTGCTGTTCGCCGCCCTGCGCGAGGCGGCGGGCGGCTGACCGATGAGCATTCCCGAACGGCGGGTCGGCATCGTCCTGGTCTCGCACAGCGACGCCCTGGCCAGGGAGGCGGCGGCGCTTGTGCGGCAGATCGCGGGCGCGCACGCGCGCGTCGCGCCGGCCGGAGGGACCGACGAGGGCGGCTGCGGCACCAGCGCCGACAAGATCGCCGCGGCCGTCGAGGAGGTCGACCAGGGAGCCGGCGTGGTGCTGATCCCCGACCTCGGCAGCTCGGTGCTCACCGCCCGCCTGTTCGAGGAACCCGGCTCGGTGGTCATCGCGGACGTGCCGTTCGTCGAGGGCGCCATCTCCGCCGCCGTCCTGGCCGCCACCGGCGCCCCGCTCGCGGACGTCCTGGCCGCGGCGCAGGAGGCGAGGACCTACCGCAAGCTCTGACCGGCCGCGGGCTCTCCCGGCCGGCCGGGAGAAGAGACCGCCGGCCGGGAGAACAGGCCGCTAGGCCGCCATCGGCAGCAGGACGGCGAGCACGACCGACAGCAGGCAGAGGACCGCGGCGGGCGCGGTCTTGTCGAACCCGTCGCCCGTCCGCACGTGGACGACCACCGCGCCCGCCATGAGCAGGGCCAGGCCCACGGCGGCGGCGATGCCCAGCGGCACGACCCACAGGCCGATGACCAGACCGGCGGCGCCGGCGACCTCGGGCACTCCGATCAGGCGGTACTTGGGGTAGTCGATGCCGAGGTGCTGCGCGCTCTCCCGCATCGCCGCCGCTCCGGCCAGCTTGGCCACGCCGGAGCCGGCGAAGGTCGCCGCGAGCAGGATGGTGAGGACGATCACGGCGATGTTCATGGGAACGGCTCCAGCTCTGGGTTCAAAGATCGGATGAAGTGCAGGAAGAGTATCTGCTTCAGATTTGGAACCCACAAGGGGTTAGACTCCGGATATGGATGCGGACAGGGCGGACCACGTGGTCTGCGATCATCTGTTCCACGTCTTCGCGCTGCTGGGCAAGCGGTGGAACGGCCTGATCATCGGAGCGCTGCTCGGCGGTCCCGCCCGCTTCAGCGAGCTCGAACGGGGCATTTCGGGCATCGGCGGTCCCATGCTGTCGCGCCGGCTGGTCGAGCTCGCCGAGGTCGGCCTGGTCGAACGGCACGTCGAGACCGGACCGCCGGTCGAGGTGTCCTACCGGCTCACCCTGGCGGGCGAGGGCCTGCGCCCATCGGTGGAGGAACTGCGCCGATGGGGAGAGAGGTTCTGCGGCTCACCGCCCCCGTCCGCCTGCTCCTGACCGTTGACGGCGGCCGGCCGGACGCGCCGATCGCCCGGCGCCCGGAGACGGGCGCGCCGGCCGCGCTCGCGAAACGCTTCGATACCGCGGAGCGAAACCTTTGCGACGCAGGTGGGAACGGGGAGCTAATCGGCCGCCCGGGCCGCGGCGGGCACGGGGACGGCCCCGGACGGCTCCACGTGAACCGGGGCCCAAAACGCCGTGACCGTGTCGCAGGGAATGGCCGATTTCATAACTCGTTGCAAACCCTAACGGCGCCGGCGACGCCGGCGGCCGGTGGAGGAACGCGACCGGTCCGCCCGGCATTCCCGGACGCCCGTACGCCCCGCCGGGCGCGTACCTCGCATGAGGAGGCGCACGGCGATGCCGCGACAGGCCGCGCCCGAGAACCACGGCGGCACTCCCACCAGGTCCGCAGGCGTCACCGTGGCGCTCGCGCCGGGTCCGCGAGGATCGCCGTGGCGCCCGCGCCGGATCCGCGGGACGAGCCGTGGCGCCCGCCGCGACCATGAATATTCATCGGGATATCACCCCGGATATTCCGGCGTTGATACAAGTGTACCGTGATGGCCGTCTTGACGTATCCGGCGGGCGCATCTTAGAGTTTCGACGGGATTAGGGGCAGGGAATGGGGCTTCCTGCGCACGGGGAATCACCATACGCCGGGCGACCGGCCGCGTACTCGACACTTCGCGCGCACTGTTCCGGTATTCAATTATTTAATTCCGGCCGTCGCACATGAGAGTGACTCATGACATACTCCGCCGCGTACTTCGCGGGCCCCCGGCCGTTGGCGGCCGGCATCCGCCGCATACCGCCCCGCGCCCCGGCCGGTGAGAGGGGGCGCCGATGAACGACCCCATCGCCATCATCGGAATGGGGTTCCGGCCCCCCGGCCCGTCCGGCCCCGGCGACCTGGGAGGGCCGCTCGAAGACGCCCTCGTCACCGCCGTCGAGCCCCCTGGCCCCTCCTCCAGGAACGCGCCAATGCCCGACCGGCTGTACCTCGACACGCACGCGCCCCCCGCCGGCAGGGGCCGCACCCATCTCGGCGTGGGAGGGCCTTTCGCGCGCGCGGACAGCGTGTACGCCGAGGCGAGGAGGCGCAGGCCCGGCAGGAGGGGGCGGCCGAGGGACGCGCGGGGATGGCTCCCGGACGCGGAGGGGCTCCTGTCGCACGCCGACGGGCTCCTCCCCCACGCGCAGAGGCTCTCTCCGGACGCGGACGGCCTCCTCCCGCACGCGGAGGGGCCTGTGCCGGACATGCACGGCTTCGACGCGGTGCTCTTCGGCATGGACGCCGACCAGGCGGCGGGCCTGGACCCGCGCCAACGCCTGCTGATGATGACCGCGTGGGAGGCGCTGGAGGACGCCGGCCTTCGCCCGAGCCGCGTCGCGGGCGGCCGCACGGCCGTCTTCATCGGAAACGCGCACATGGACGAGCCCGAACGTCCCTCCCGCCCGTCCCGTGCCCCCCTCAGGACGCTCACCCCGCGCGACCACCGCGGCACGCTCTCCCGGCGGCTGTCGGCCACCTTCGGACTGTGCGGGCCGAGCGTGACCCTGGACACCGCCTGCACGTCCTCGCTGACCGCCGTCCACCTGGCCTGCCAGAGCCTGCGCACCGGCGATACCGGCCTGGCGCTCGCGGGCGGGGTCGACCTGCGACCGCTCGCCGACGACGGCGCCTCAGGCCCCTGGGACGCGCTGACGGTCCAGGACGCCCGCCGCGGGTTCGCCCGCGTGCCGGCGCGCGGACGCCGCCAGGGGGACGGCGTCCGGGTCGTCGTGCTCAAGAGGCTCGACCGCGCCCTCGCGGACGGCGACGCGATCCGCGGCGTCATCCTCGGCACGGCGGTCTCCAGCGACGGCGCGACGGACGGTCCCGTGCTCAGGCCGGCCGCGTCCGGCATGATCGACGCGCTCCGCTGGGCGTACCAGGACGCCGGAGCCGACCCCACGGCCGTCGACCGCCGCGAGCGGCCGCCGCTCGCGGGAGCGGACGGAGCCGAAGACGGCTCGGGGCACGTGCGGGCGGACTCCGGCATGGCCGGGCTGATGAGCACCGTCCTGCGCCTGGAGCAGGAGCCGCGGCAGGACCTGGAGCCGGAGTACGGCATGGCGCCGCCGGCGCCCGCTCCCGACGGCCCAGGGACGCCCGTCCCGTGGCACCGGCCGGCCGTTCCGGCGTCGCCCGCGCCACACGACCTGCCCGAGGGGGCCGTCGCCAGGGTGAGCGGCACGGGGTTGTCGGCGGTGAACGTGCACGTCGTGCTCGGCCGGGCACCGGCCGCGCCGCCCCGCCACTCCCCCGCGTCGCGGCGCCACCACCTGTTCACCATGTCCGCCCTCAGCCAGGAGGCGCTGGCCCGGCTGGCCCGCGCCTACCTCGACCTGCTCGAAGGCGACGACGCCCCGCCGCTGCGCGACCTGTGCTACAGCGCGGCCGTCCGCCGCGACCACCACCCGCTCCGGTTCGCCGCGGTCGTGGAATCGGCGGGAGACCTGCGCGAGGCGCTCGCCGCCTTCCCTGAGCCAGGCCCTTCGACCGGCGCGCCGCTCGACGGCCTCGCCGCGAGGTACCTGCGCGGGGAGGAGCCCACCGACTGGGAGGGCGCCTTCGACGTCGGAGCGGTATTCGTCCGTCTCCCCCTCTACCCGTGGCGAGCCGCCCCTCACTGGTCCGGCTGACCCGCCACCACGGCCGGCGCACGCCATCGCGGCGCTTCCGCCCTCGCGGCCAAGGAGCGTGCGCCCCCGCGGACAGGGGGCGCACGCCTCTGGGGACAGGGGGTGGATGTACCCGGTCAAGGGCGGACGTACCAGTCAGAAGGTAGACGTTCCGGTCAGGGAGCGAACGTTCCGGTCAGGATGCGGACGTCCTCGCCGCCTTGGCTGCGAGGACGGCGGACGGCGGGACGTCGACCAGGCGGGACAGGACGAACTCCCCGAGCGCCTTGGCCTGGGCGTCGAAGCGGCTGGTCGCCGTCGCCCCCTCGCCCAGCAGGCCGTGCACCACGAAGTTCAGCGCGCGCAGGTTGGGCAGCTCGTGGCGGTCGATCGGCAGGCCTGCGGCCTCGGGGAGCAGTTCGCGCAGCCGGTCGACGGTGAGCGCGCGCCGCATCCAGGCGTAGGACTCCTCCTCGCGCGCCCACAGGCCGAGGTTGGCGTTCCCGCCCTTGTCGCCGGACCGCGCGTCGGCCACCTCGCCCAGCGGCACCCGCACCGGGGAATCGCCCGCGTCCCCCGGCGTCACGGCCGGTCCGCTCGCGGTCGGTCGCCCGGCCCGCCCCTCCACAGCCGGTTCACTCGGGGGCGGTCCACCCAGGGCCGGCCCACTGACGGCCGATTCCCCGGCCGGTCGCCGCACATCCGGGCCGGTCAGGGCCGAGCCGGTCAGGGCGGGGCCGGTCAGGGCGGGGCCGGTCAGGGGAGGGCCGGTCAGGGGAGGGCCGGTCAGGGGAGGGCCGGTCAGGATGGGGTCGGTCAGGATGGGGTCGGCGGTGGGGGGCCAGGGGACGGGCTCGACGGTGCCGTCGGGCAGGACGACGCGGTGGTCCACCTCGGTGATCGGGACGGTCGCCGGCCAGTACGTGCCGTAGCTGCGCGCTCCCTGGGGCGTCCCTGCGGCGTAGAACCCGGGATAACTGCCGAGTGCGAGCCCGACGACCAGGCCGGAGAAGGCCCGTCCGACGGCCTTCTCCTGCGGTCCCTTGACCGCGACGCGCAGCAGGCACGAGGCGGCGTTCTGGTCGGCGGCGTCCGGCGCGGCCGTGCCGACGCGCTGGAAGTCGGCCGAGCACCCCTCGCCCAGCCCCTCCCGCACCGCGCGCTCGGCGAGCGCGGCCTTCTCCTCGATGTGGCGGCCGGTCAGCACGAGTGTGATCTCGTTCTCGTAGCCGCCGAGCGCGGTGATCGCGACCTTGGCGAAGGGCGGCGGGGGCGCGCCGCGCGTCCCGCTGATCTCGACGCGGTCCGGGCCGGCCTGCCTCAGCGTCACGGTGTCCAGGAGCGTGGTCACGTCCGGGTTCAGGTACCGGGTGCCCTGGATCTCGTAGACGAGCTGCGCGGTGACCGTGCCGACCGTCACCGCTCCCCCGGTGCCCGGGTGCTTGGTGATGACCGCGCCGCCGTCGGCCGCGACCTCGGCGATCGGGAAGCCGGGACGAGTAAGGCCGGGGAGCTCCAGGAAGGAGGAGTAGTTGCCGCCGGTGGCCTGCGCGCCGCACTCGATGACGTGCCCGGCGGCGACGGCCCCGGCGAGGCGGTCCCAGTCGTCGCGGGCCCAGCCGTGCCACCACGCCGCCGGTCCGGCGGTGAGCGCGGCGTCGCTGACCCGGCCGCAGACGACGATGTCGGCGCCCGCCGAAAGCGCGCGGGCGATGCCCCATCCGCCGAGGTAGGCGTTGGCGGTGAGCGGCGTGAGCCCAGACCCGGCGAGCGGGGTGCCGCGCTCGGCGTGCGCCAGCGGGTGGCCGGCGGCCTGCAGCTCGCCGAGCCGGTCCAGCAGGTCGTCCCCGGTGACGCAGGCGACCCGCGGCGACAGACCGGCGGCGTCCGCCAGGGCGGTGAGACGGGCGGCCAGCCCGCGCGGGTTCAGCCCGCCCGCGTTCACGACCACCTTGGTCCCCCGGTCGAGGACCGCGCCGAGGACGGGGGCGAGCTGCGCCGGAAAGCTCGCGGCGTAGCCGGCCTCGGGGTCGCGGGCCCGCCCCTTGGCCAGGACGAGCATCGTCACCTCGGCCAGGTAGTCGCCGGTGACGACGTCCACCTCGCCGCCGGTCACCATCTCGGCGAAGGCCGTGTGCCTGTCCCCGTAGAACCCCGAGGCGTTGGCGATGCGGACCGGCCGGCGCGCGGCGCCCATCGCGCCCTCCTCACCTGCTCACCCGAACGATCTTTCCGCCTACTGTGCCACGCCGGCGGCGTCCGCCGTACAGATCGCCCGGAGGAAGCCCGTGCGGGCCGGCCGGAGCCCGGCCGGCCCGCACGTCGTGATCAGACGAGGTCGAACCGGTCGAGGTTGGACACCTTGACCCACGCCGCGACGAAGTCCTTGACGAACTTCTCCTTCGCGTCGTCGCAGGCGTAGACCTCGGCGAGCGCACGCAGCTCGGAGTTGGACCCGAACACCAGGTCGGCGCGGCTGCCGATCCACTTGACCTGGCCGGTGGCGTCGTCGCGGCCCTCGAAGGTGCCGGCGTCCTCGGAGGTCGCCTTCCACGTCGTGCCCAGGTCGAGCAGGTTGACGAAGAAGTCGTTGGTCAGGGTGCCGGGGGTCCGGGTGAAGACGCCGAGCGGCGACTGCTGGTAGTTCGCGCCCAGGACGCGCAGGCCGCCGACCAGGACGGTCATCTCGGGGGCGCTGAGGGTCAGCAGGTTGGCCCGGTCGAGCAGCAGGTACTCGGCCGGCAGCCGGTTGCCCTTGCCGAGGTAGTTGCGGAAGCCGTCGGCGGACGGCTCGAGCGCGGCGAACGACTCGACGTCGGTCTGCTCCTGCGAGGCGTCCACGCGGCCCGGCGTGAAGGGCACCTCGACGGCGAAGCCGGCGTCCTTGGCGGCCTTCTCGACGGCGGCGGCGCCGGCCAGCACGATGAGGTCGGCGAGCGAGATGCGCTTGCCGCCGGTCTGGGCGGCGTTGAAGGACTCCTGCACGCCCTCCAGGGTGCGCAGCACCGTCGCGAGCTGGTCGGGGTCGTTGACCTCCCAGCCGTTCTGCGGCTCAAGGCGGATGCGCCCGCCGTTGGCGCCGCCGCGCTTGTCGCTGCCGCGGAAGGAGGAGGCCGACGCCCAGGCGGTGGACACCAGCTGCGACACCGGCAGGCCGGAGTCCAGGACGCGGCTCTTGAGGAAGGCGATGTCCTCGGCGTCGACGAGCTCGTGGGTCACCGGCGGGAGCGGGTCCTGCCAGAGCAGCGTCTCCGAGGGGACCTCCGGGCCGAGGTAGCGCACGACCGGGCCCATGTCGCGGTGGGTCAGCTTGAACCACGCGCGGGCGAAGGCGTCGGCGAACTCGCCGGGGTTCTGCAGGAACCGCCGCGAGATCTGCTCGTAGATCGGGTCCACGCGCAGCGCGAGGTCGGTGGTGAGCATCGTCGGGGCGTGCGTCTTCAGCGGGTCGTGGGCGTCGGGCACGGTGCCGGCCCCGGCGCCGTCCTTCGGCTTCCACTGGTGGGCGCCGGCGGGGCTCTTGCTCAGCTCCCACTCGTAGCCGAACAGGATCTCGAAGAAGCTGTTGTCCCAGGTGATCGGGGTGTTGGTCCACGCACCCTCGAGGCCGCTGGTGATGGCGTCGCCGCCCTTGCCGGTGCCGAAGGAGTTCTTCCAGCCGAACCCCTGGTCCTCCATGGGAGCGGCCTCGGGGTCGGCGCCGACGTGGTCGGCGGGACCGGCGCCGTGGGTCTTGCCGAAGGTGTGGCCGCCCGCGATGAGGGCGACGGTCTCCTCGTCGTTCATCGCCATCCGGCGGAAGGTCTCACGGATGTCGCGGGCCGAGGCCAGCGGGTCGGGGTTGCCGTTCGGGCCCTCCGGGTTGACGTAGATCAGGCCCATCTGCACCGCGCCGAGCGGGCTCTCGAGCTCGCGGTCGCCGGTGTAGCGCTTGTCGTCCAGCCAGGTGGACTCGGGGCCCCAGTACACGTCCTCCTCGGGCTCCCAGACGTCCTCGCGGCCGCCGGCGTAGCCGAAGGTCGTGAAGCCCATCGACTCAAGGGCGACGTTGCCGGCCAGGATCAGCAGGTCGGCCCACGAGAGCGCCTTGCCGTACTTCTTCTTCACCGGCCACAGCAGGCGGCGGGCCTTGTCGAGGTTGCCGTTGTCGGGCCAGCTGTTGAGCGGGGCGAAGCGCTGCTGCCCGGCGCCCGCGCCGCCGCGGCCGTCGCTGATGCGGTACGTGCCCGCGCTGTGCCACGCCATGCGGACCATGAACGGGCCGTAGTGGCCGTAGTCGGCCGGCCACCAGTCCTGCGAGGTGGTCAGCACCTGGGCGATGTCCTGCTTCACGGCCGCGAGGTCCAGGGACTTGAACGCCTCGGCGTAGTCGAACTCCTCACCGAAGGGGTTGGCCACGGCGGGGTTCTTGGCGAGGATCTTCAGATTCAGCCGCTCCGGCCACCACTGGCGGTTTCCGCCGCCCTGGGTCGGGTGCGGGGCGCGCTCGTGCGCGACCGGGCAGCCACCTCCGCCCTCCGCCTTGGCGTCGGTGACGATTGCATCATGGTTCTCGGACATGGGAATCCTTAGGGACTAGGCGATCAGGGTGCTCAGGAACTGCGGGCGGTGGAACAGTCGTGGCACAGGCCCCAGTAGGTGACCTCGGCCTCGTCTATCGAGAACGCGTGGTCGTCGGAGGCGGTCAGGCACGGCGCCTCGCCGACCGCGCAGTCGACGTCGGCGACGACACCGCACGAGCGGCACACGACGTGGTGGTGGTTGTCACCGACGCGCGACTCGTAGCGGGCCACCGAGCCGGACGGCTGGATGCGGCGCACCAGGCCCGCGGCCGTCAGCGCGTGCAGCGAGTCGTACACGGCCTGGTGGGACACCTCGGGGAGGTCACGGCGCACGGCGCGGATGATCGAGTCGGTGTCGGCGTGCGGATGCGCGTACACCGCGCTCAGCACCGCCACCCGTGGACGGGTCACGCGCATCGCCGCGCCGCGCAGCATCCGCTGGTATTCCGAGGTCGTGGCCACCGCAAAAGACTGGCCTATTTTCTTGAATCAGTCAAGAAAACGCGCCGCCGAGTCGGACGATGTTCACCCGGCGGACACGCGGAGTCCGCGAGCCGGGAAGGATGAGCGGGTCACCTGGCACGGCGGGAAGGATGCGCGGGTCCCCCGGCACGGCGGGGAGGGACGGCCGGTGACCGGTACGAGCACCGTGCGCCACAGATCCCGGAATCCGGTACGTAGCATGCTGCATGTCAACATTCGGGACGGCAAGGGGTGTTCCGGTCATTCAGCGGTAGAGTCCCCCAGGAGTCGAATCACAGCGGAAAGGTCCCCCCTCGGTGCGAACGGTCGGCGGCGCGTCCAGCCTCACGGAGCAGGTGATCGCGGCCGTCCGTGAGGCGATCCACTCCGGCGAGCTCCGTCCCGGCGAGCTGTACTCGGTGTACCAGCTCGCCGCGCAGCTCAACGTCTCACGCACGCCCGTGCGCGAGGCCATGCTGCGCCTGGCCGAGGCGGGCATGGTCCGCTTCGAGCGCAGCCGGGGCTTTCGCGTGCTGCGGCGCGACCCCAAGGAGATCGCCGAGGTGTTCCAGCTCCGGCTGCTGCTGGAGGTCCCGGCGGCGCGCGTCGCCGCCCGCCGCGCCGGTCCCGAGGTCGTCCAGGGCATGCGTGGCGAGCTGGCGCTGATGCGCGCCGCCGCCGAGCAGGACGACGAGCCGCGTTTCATGCGCCACGACCGCGCCTTCCACGACCTGCTGCTGAACGCCGGCGCCAACCGCAGGCTCGTCGGCATCGTCGGCAACCTGCGCGACGCGACGATGACGCTGGGCGCCTCCACCGTCGACCGCTCGCGCTCGCTGGTGGACATCGCCGCCGAGCACGAGCCGATCCTGGCCGCGGTGGAGGCCGGCGACGCCGCCGCGGCGGCCGCGGCGATGCGCGCCCACGTCGCGCGCAGCGGCGAGCTGCTGCTGGCGCAGGTCGCGGCCGAGAACGGCGTCGCCGCCGACCCCGAGGACGTCGACCTGATCCGCGCCCCCGGCGTCGCCGAGGCCGAGTCCTAGCACGCCGGTCCGCCGGGCGCGGTCCGCCGGGCCGCGGATCGCCGGCCCGCGGATCGGCGGGCCGCCCTGCCGAGGCCCCGCGCCTCCCGGGCGCGCCGCCGGCGGTGCGGGGAAGGCTACCGGGGCGGTTCCGCGGGGAAGTCGGTGTCGCGGTACTCCCCGGCGGGGCGGTCGTCGGCGGCGGCGTGCTTGTCCCGTTCGCCGTCGCGCAGCTCCACCCGCCGGATCTTGCCCGAGATGGTCTTGGGCAGCTCGCCGAACTCCAGCCGCCGCACCCGCTTGAACGGCGCGAGGTGGGCCCGGCAGTGCGCGAAGATGGCCGCCGCGGTCGCGGCCGTCGGGTCCCACCCGGCCGCCAGGACCACGTAGGCCTTGGGCACCGCCAGCCGCACCGGGTCGGGGGACGGGACGACGGCGGCCTCGGCGACGGCCTCGTGCTCGATCAGCACGCTCTCCAGCTCGAACGGGGAGATGCGGTAGTCCGAGGCCTTGAACACGTCGTCGGTGCGGCCGATGAAGGTGATGTAGCCCTCGGCGTCCCGGGCTCCGATGTCGCCGGTGTGGTAGTAACCGCCGGACATGGCCTCGGCCGTGCGCCCCTCGTCGCCGTGGTAGCCGGCGGTCAGCCCGAGCGGGCGGCGGGACAGGTCCAGGCAGATCTCGCCCTCCTCGGCCGGCTCGCCGGTGATCGGGTCCACCAGGACCACCCGGTACCCGGGCGCGGGACGTCCCATCGCGCCCGGCTTGAGCTGCTGCCCGGGCGTGTTGGCCACCTGGACGGTGGTCTCGGTCTGCCCGTAGCCGTCGCGGATGGTCAGCCCCCAGGCGGCGCGCACCTGGTCGATCACCTCGGGGTTGAGCGGCTCGCCCGCGCTGACCGCCTCGCGCGGCGGGATGCGCAGGCACGATAGGTCGGACTGGATGAGCATCCGCCAGACCGTGGGGGGCGCGCAGAAGGCGGTGACCCCGCAGCGGTCGATCTCGCGCAGCAGCCGTGCCGCGTCGAAGCGGGTGTAGTTGAACACGAACACGCACGCCTGCGCGTTCCAGGGCGCGAACACGTTGCTCCAGGCGTGCTTGGCCCACCCCGGCGAGGAGATGTTCAGGTGCACGTCCCCGGGCCGCAGCCCGATCCAGTACATCGTGGACAGGTGGCCGATCGGGTAGGAGGCGTGGGTGTGCTCCACGAGCTTGGGCCGGGCCGTGGTCCCCGAGGTGAAGTACAGCAATAGCGGGTCGTCGGCCGCGGTGGGCCCGTCCGGTTCGAAGGCGGGGTCGTGGTCGTAGGCGGCGGCGTAGTCCAGCCAGCCGGGCACCGGCCCGCCGACGGCCACGCGGGTGTAGGCGCCGGGCACGCCGTCGAACTTGGCGGTGTCCGCCGCGCCCGCGACCACGTGTCGCGCGCCGCCGCGCTCGACGCGGTCGCGCAGGTCGGCGGGGCCGAGCAGCGGCGCCGTGGGGATCAGCACGGCGCCCAGCTTCATCGTCGCCAGGATCGTCTCCCACAGCTCGACCTGGTTGCCGAGCATGAGCACCAGGCGGTCGCCGCGGCGCACGCCCTGGGCGCGCAGCCACCCGGCCACCTGCGAGGAGCGGCGGGACATGTCGGCGAAGGACAGCCTGCGCTCGGAGCCGTCCTCCTCGACGATCCACAGCGCGGGGTCGTCGTTGCCCCTTGCGATGACGTCGAACCAGTCGAGCGCCCAGTTGAACCGGGACAGTGCCGGCCATTCGAACTTCTCGTAGGCGGTGGCGTAGTCCTCGCGGTGGGCGAGCAGGAAGTCGCGGGCCGCGCGGAACACCTCCGTGCCGTCAGTGGTCTGCACCATGTCGTTCTCCTCCCGGCGCTGCCGTGCCTGCACGATGGTGGACCCGGACGGCCCCCTCGTGCCACCCCCGGACGGCGCTCCCACCAGGCCAGCGCACCGCGCTCACGGCCGTGACCTGCGCCTTCGGGCGGAGTTATCATCGAAGAGAGGAAGCGATCGAACGCCTGAACGCCTTCGGCCTCGCGGCGCCGCCCCGCTCGGGCGGCGCTTGGACCCGGCTCTGCGCATGGCCGACCGCTTCCTCCATCTCTGCCCGCCGCTCCCCGAGGTGTGCGGCGCCGGCGGCGTCTGCGGCGAGGTGACGCTCAGAGCGAGGGCGACAGCTGAGGAGAGGCGTTCAGCTCCGGTAGAGGCGCTCGGCGTACTGGGCGCCGTAGTAGCGCTCCAGCTCCGCGAGGCTCTCCTCGGTCGGCTGGATGGCCTTGACGATCTGCGCGTGCGGCGGCAGGACGCCCGGGTCCCAGGTGGCGGGCTTCCAGAGCGACGAGCGCATGAACGCCTTGGCGCAGTGGAAGAAGATCTGCTCGATCTCCACGACGAGGGCCAGTTGCGGCCGGTGTCCCTTGACGACCATCTGGTCGAAGAACGGGGCCTCGCGCAGCAGGCGGGCGCGGCCGTTGATGCGCAGCGTCTCGTTGCGGCCGGGCACGAGGTAGATCAGGCCGACGTGCGGGTTGGCCAGGACGTTGAGGAAGCCGTCGGCCCGGCGGTTGCCCGGGCGCTCGGGGATGGCGATCGTGGTGTCGTCGAGGACCAGCGTGAACCCGGGCGGGTCGCCCTTCGGTGAGACGTCGCAGGCGCCGTCCGCGTCCGCCGTGGCGATCAGGCAGAACGGGGAGGCCGCGAGCCACTCACGGTCGAGCTCGTGCAGGGCCGTGCGCTCCTTGGTGACCGCCCGGGGCATCACCTCGCCGAGCAGCGCGCGCAGCTCGGCTTCGGAGGTGACCTCGGCGTATCCCTCCCGCGAGGCCCGCGTGCCGGACGCCGCGCCGGACGCGCGCCCGATGGCCTCCTCCAGCCGGTCGGCCGCACAGGCGGCCCCGCTCTCCTCGACGTCCTGGACGTTCTCCGGCACGGTGTCCCCTTCCGCTAGCCGATCATGACCGAGGTCAGCCTATTTCATCGGTCTTATACGCTTTTGCGGGGGGCGTCACCCTTTGCGTCACTTCCAGCGGAAGTAGACGAACAGGCGGCCGTGGTTCTTGGCGTCCTTGTCGATGCGGTGGTACAGGGCCTTGACCTCCTTCTGGTCGAGGAAGCGCAGCACCTTCTTCTTGAGCTGGCCGGACCCCTTGCCGGGGATGATCTCGACCTCGGTGGCCTTCTTCTGCACCGCCTCCTGGATGATGCCGCGCAGCGCCCGGTCGATCTCGCCGCCCTTGTTGTAGATGTCATGGAGATCAAGCTTCAGCTTCACGCCCGTGATTGTACGCGGCCCGCTTTGGAACGGTCCGCTAACTGCGACGATCACAGCATTTAACCGTTCCATGTCCACATTTGGTCAGATATTGCTGCTGATCGAGGCTTACCGCGATCTAGGCGGAAAAGTGGCGCGCATCTAGACTCCGTCTGAGTTCGGCGACCCGGAGACGGCTCGCCGGCCAGTGTCGCCCGACGGGGAGGGTGGGGTCCTTTCCCGTGCGCACGGGTGACGCGACTCCTCCATGCCCGCCGGGCGGCGAGTCCAGGTGGTTCACCAGGAGGTGTCGTGCCACGCAAGCCCCTTCCCACCCTCTTATCCCGGTCGCGCCGCGTCGCGGCGGCCGGAGCGAGTCTCGCGGTCATCGCGGTGATGAGCCCGGCCGTGCCGGCGTCCGCCGATCCCTCGCCGAGCACGGCGACGGGCTCGGCGAGCCCCGCGACCGGTTCGACCAGCAAGTGGAAGGCCACCGCGCTGACCCCGGCCGACCGCGTCCAGGGGGCCAGGTCCCCGAGCGGCAAGCTGGCCAGAAGTGACGCATCCCTGTTCGGGGCGACGTCGGCCAAGCCCGTCAACGTGGTCGTGAAGCTCGACTACGACTCCCTCGCCGCCTACAAGGGCGGAGTGGACGGGCTCAAGGGCACCAGCCCCTCGGTCACCGGCAAGAGCCTGGACGTCACCAGCACGGCGGCCAAGCAGTACGAGAAGCACATCGAGGGCGTCGAGAACGCCTTCCTCGGCGAGCTCGGCAGGCGCCTCCCCGGCGCCAGGGCGGGCCAGAAGCTGCGCACCGTCTACGGCGGCATCGCGCTCAGCGTCCCGGCGAACAAGGCCGCCGACCTGCTGAAGCTGCCCGGCGTCGCCGCCGTGCAGAAGGACGACCTGCAGCACCCGCTGACCGACGCCAGCTCCGACTTCATCGGCGCCCCCACGATCTACAACAAGCTCGGCGGCACCAACTCCTCCGGCAAGGGCGTCATCTTCGCCAGCCTGGACTCGGGCGTCTGGCCCGAGCACCCCTCCTTCGCCGACCCCGGCGGCCTGCCCGCTCCCCCGCCCACCAAGGACGGCACGCCGCGCGTGTGCGACTTCGGCGACAACCCGTTGACGCCCGCCGCCGACCCGTTCGTCTGCAACCACAAGCTGGTCGGCGGCCGGCCGTTCATCGACACCTACAACGCCGTCTACGGCGGCGAGGTGTACCCCGACAGCGCCCGCGACTCCAACGGGCACGGCACCCACACCGCCTCCACCTCGGCCGGCGGGCCGGTGGCCGACGCCAACCCGCTCGGCATCAGCCGCGGCCCGATCCACGGCATCGCCCCCGCGGCGGCCGTGTCGGTGTACAAGGTCTGCGGCGCCGAGGGCTGTTTCTCCTCCGACTCCGCCGCCGCCGTGGGCCGCGCCATCCTCGACGGCGTCCGCGTGATCAACTTCTCGATCTCGGGCGGCGCCGACCCCTACAGCGACCCGGTCGAGCTGGCCTTCCTGGACGCCTACGCGGCCGGGGTCTTCGTCTCGGCCTCGGCCGGCAACGCAGGGCCGGGCGCCGGGACCACCGACCACGCCTCGCCGTGGGTGACGACCGTCGCCGCCTCCACGCAGACGCGCACCTTCCGCTCGACGATCACGCTCAACGGGACCGGCGGCGCCAAGGCCACCATCTCGGGCGCCTCCATCACGCAGGGCGTCACCACCGCCCGGCCCGTGGTGTCGGCCGCCGCCCCGCCGTACTCCGACCCGTTGTGCCTCACCCCGGCGCCTCCGGGCCTGTTCAGCGGCAAGATCGTCGTCTGTCAGCGCGGCCCCAACCGGGTGCTCAAGGGCTTCTCCGTCCGGCAGGGCGGCGCGGTGGGCATGATCCTCTACAACGCGACGCCGCTCGACGTGATGACCGACAACCACTGGCTGCCGGCCGTCCACATCGACCAGCCCGAGAGCACGACCCTGCTCAACTTCCTGGCCGCCAACCCCGGCGCGACGGCGTCGTTCACCCAGGGCGCCAAGACCACCTGGCAGGGCGACGTCATCACGACGTTCTCCTCGCGAGGGCCGGCCGGCGACTTCCTCAAGCCGGACGTCACCGCGCCGGGCCTGCACATCCTGGCCGGGCAGACTCCGACGCCGGAGTCTCCGCTGGAGGGCCCGCCCGGCAACCTCTTCCAGGTGATCGCCGGCACCTCGATGTCGTCGCCGCACGTGGCCGGGGCCGGCGCGCTGCTGTTCGCGCTGCACCCGGACTGGACGCCGGGCCAGGTCAAGTCGGCGCTGGAGACCACGGCCAAGACCGCGGTCACCAAGCAGGACCGGGTCACCCCCGCCGACCCGTTCGACTACGGCGGCGGCCGCATCGACCTCACCAAGGCCGGCGACCCGGGGCTCACCCTGGACGAGACGGCGGTCAACTACGCGGCCTCGGCGGCCGACCCGCTGAACCGCATCGACCTCAACGTGCCGTCGGTGAACGCGCCGGTCATGCCCGGCATCATCACCGCCAAGCGGACGGTCACCAACGTCACCGACAAGACGCTCAACTACACCGCGACCGGCACCGCGCCCAGCGGCGCCAACATCACGGTGCTGCCTCCGCTGTTCAGCGTCAAGCCCGGCAAGAGCGCCAAGCTGACCATCGTGGTCACCGCGCCGGACCTGCCCGAGGGGCAGTACTTCGGCCAGGTGAACCTCAAGCAGGTCGGCGGCTCGCGCGACCTGCACCTGCCCGTCGCGTTCTACCGCAAGGAGGGCGTCGTGCCGGTCGACCAGACCTGCGCGCCGGCCACCATCGCCAAGAACACCGGCGAGTCCACCTGCACGGTGACCGTGGAGAACACCACGCTCAAGGACACCGAGGTCACCGCGCTCAGCACCCTGGACGCGCGGCTGCGGCTGAACGGCGTGACCGGCGCGACCAAGGTGGGCACGCAGATCGCCACCACCAAGGCCACGCTGGCCGGGCGGCAGCCCGACCGCCCGGCCATCGCCCCTGGCACCGGCCCGGCGGGCTACCTGCCGCTGGACGCGTTCGGCATCGCGCCGACCCCGATCGGGGACGAGGAGTCGGTGAACTTCAACGTCCCGGCCTTCACCTACGCGGGTAAGAGCTACACCCGCATCGGCGTGGTCTCCGACGGCTACAGCGTCGTGGGCGGCACCAACGGGTCGGCGGACGTCTCCTTCAGCCCGCAGACCCTGCCCGATCCGGCGCCGCCGAACAACGTGCTGGCGGCCTACTGGACCGACCTGGACGGCGGCGGCGCCCCCGGCGTCTACGCCGGCACGCTGACCGACGGCGTGTCCACCTGGCTCGTCATCGAGTGGCGCGTCCACCTGTACGGGACCTCGAGCCTGAAGGTCTTCCAGCAGTGGATCGGCGTCAACGGCGCCGAGGACATCACCTACGCCTACGACCCGTCCAACCTGCCCGGTGACCCCGGCGCCTCCTACGGGCTGACCGTGGGCGCCGAGAACTCCGACGGCACGGCCGGCGCCCAGATCTCCGGGCCGCCGACCGAGGACTACCGGGTCAGCAGCACCCCCGGCGCCCCCGGCGGCAAGCTGACCTACACCATGAAGGTCAAGGGCGTGAGCTCCGGCGTGGGCTCGGTCACGACCGCCACCTCCACCGACGAGGTGAAGGGCATCACCATCGAGGTTGACAAGATCACCGTGCAGTGACCCGGTCGCCTCGGTGCTCACTCAGGTGAGCACCGGGGCGATCTCCGCAGGGGCCCGGTCCCTCCGCACGGGGCGGCGTGCGGAGGAGATCGGACGGTCGCAAGGCGGCGGGCCGTTCGTCAGACGAAGTTGACGTCGCTGCAGAAGTAGTAGTTCTGGTCCGCGTGCGAGGCCTTCCAGATCGTGTAGATCACGTGCCGGCCGGTGCGGGACCCGCGCGAGATGTTGTTGATCATGTAGGTGTTGGCCTGCGCGTACCTGCCGGTCTCCCGGACCAGTTCCAGGTTGTTCCAGCCGAGCGGCGTGGTGAGGGCGTTGTAGCCCTGGCGGGTGATGTAGACCCTGATGTAGTCCGCGCCGTGGGCGGCCTGGTCCATCAGGTTGATGTTGAACGTGCTGCCCAGGTTGGTCATCTTCCACGCGCCGGGCCTGTCCATGGAGCGATAGCGGCCGTTCTCGGTCAGACCGGCGCTGCAGAGCTGGCCGTTGGGGATGACGCCCTGGTGGTTGCCGGCCACGTTCTCGCGGTAGAGCCCGTTCCAGTTCCACATGGCGTTGACATTGTCCTGCCACGCCTGCCAGCACATCGGGTCCTGCTGCTGCATCGAGGGGTTCTGGAAGTCGTTGCCCCAGCGCAGCCAGCAGCCGTAGTTGCGGGAGGCGGGGTTGACGACCGACCCGTGCGCCGACGCGGTCCCGGTGAAGGGGACCGAGGACAGCATGACCGCGCACATCAGGACGGCCAGCGCGCGCAGGGCGCGACGGGGTGAGCGAAGAATGCGGTGGGACATCGTGCGGTCTCCGTGTTCCGGTCGGGGGGATTCCGGGGAAGGGGAGCGCTCCCGCACCCGCGACGCTATCTGACGCCCCACCCCCACACAAACGACCCCGGCAGGTCAACCCCGGACTGACCAGCGAAGATCGCTCCATTAGTTTGGCGACCAGCCGAAAGATGCGACCACACTGCCATCGGCCCCCCTGAAAATTTCAGCAGCCCGGTCAGAACCGCCGGAGGTGCACGGCCTTGAGGGACGCCTCCAGGATGTCCACGCCGGCGTGCAGTTCGTCCTCGCTGATCGTGAGAGGCGGGGCGATGCGGAAGATGCCGCCCATCCCCGGAAGCTGGACGATGTTCATGTGCAGCCCGCGTTCGAGACAGGCCGAGGTGACCGCCTTGCCCAGCGCGTCGGCGGGCGCCTTGCTCTTCTTGTCCTCGACGAGCTCGACCCCCTGGAGCAGGCCCCGGCCGCGGACATCGCCGACCACCTCGTACTCCTCGCGAAGCGCCAGCAGCCGCTCGGCGAGCAGGCCGCCCAGTGTCGCGGCACGCCGCGGGAGGCTCTCGCGGTCGATGACGTCGAGGACCGTCAGGGCCACGGCGGCGGCCAGGGGGTCGGAGACGTGGGTGGTGTAGAACAGGAAGTCCCGGTCGTGGCAGACCTGCTCGATCTCGGCGGTCGTGACCACGGCCGCCACCGGCAGCCCGGCTCCCAGGGTCTTCGACAACGTCAGGATGTCGGGCGCGACCCCGTCGCGCTCGAACGCGTACATCAGCCCGGTGCGGCCGAGAGCGGTCTGCGCCTCGTCCAGGATGAGCAGCATGCCGCGTTCGTCGCACATCTCTTTGAGGCGGCGCAGATACCCGGGCGGCAGGTCGATGATGCCGCCCGAGGACAGGATGGGCTCGATGAGGCAGGCGGCGAGACTGCCGGCGGACTGCCGGTCGACCAGGGCGAAGCCGTAGTCGAGTTCGGCCTCCCAGTCGTGCGACCCGTCGGAGGACCGGAACGGCGAGCGATAGGCGTTCGGCGCGGGCAGCGCGAGGTTTCCCGGCATCGGGGGACCGTAGCCGCGCCGCCCGGCGGAGAAGGTCGCGGCGGCGGCCCCCTGCGTCATGCCGTGCCAGGAGCGGTCGAATGAGACGATCTCGAAGCGGCCGGTGGCGAGCTTGGCCATCTTGATCGCTGCCTCGTTCGCCTCGGCTCCCGTGGTGAGCAGCAGCATCTTGGCGAGCGACTCGGGCAGGGTCGCGGTGAGCCTGCGGGCCAGCTCCAGCACAGGAGCGCTGAGCATGCCACTGAAGAGGTGGTCCAGCGAAGCGACGGCCGAGGAGACCGTCGCCACGATGTCCGGGTGGGCGTGGCCGAGGATGGCGCTCATCTGCCCCGAGGTGAAGTCGAGGATCGCCCGGCCCTGGCGATCGTAGACGTACGCACCGGCGGCACGTTCGATGACCCGTGGGGTGAAAGCCCCCCCGTAACGGACCAGAAGCCGATCCGCGTCATCCCAGAACACCGTGTCCATGCCAACCCTCTCCCGCCACGCCGAAGAACGACGTCAACTTTCGGACACCATGCTCCCGTATGACTAAGCGACGCGATATACGGCCCCGTCGATCTTGGCCACGACCTCGAGCTCTCCTCCAAGGGCCTCGACGTAGGAGCGCAGCACGGCGAGCGTAGTCTTGTCGAGATCACCGTGTTCCACCTCGTGCACCCGAGGCTGGGACACGCTCATCTGGTCGGCCATCTGCCGCTGGGTCCGCCCCCGCGACTTGCGCAACTGTGCCAGATGCCATCCGTGCACGTACGACTCGAGGTGACGTCTGGCCTGCGCGAGTTCGCCGCGATCGGTCAGCCCGACATCCTCGAAGAACTCGTCGATGTCCTCGTACCGCACCGAGTGCTCACTTTCCTTCATCGTCCTCCTCCCCCTTGATCACCTCTTGATAGCGCGCCTCCGCCAAGGGAACAGCACGCTCGTACCACTCGCTCCACCGGCCCGCCTTGTCACCTGCCACCAGCAGCACCATCCTGCGCACGGGATCGAAGACGAACAAGATCCGGATCTCGCTGGACCCGGAGGAACCGGGCCGCAGTTCCTTGAGGTTGCGAATGCTGCTGCCCCGCAGCGTATCGACCAGCGGCCTGCCCACCCCAGGGCCATGCTCCAGCACGTGCTGGATGGCGGCGCCGACGAGGTAGGCCGACGCTCGATCCGAACGCCGCAGCTCGATCAACCACTGTCGCACCTCGGCATGAACGACAATTTTCCACGTCACGAAAGGGCACTATAAGGAATACCTTATCAGCAACATCGGGAAACGCCAGAACTCCGTGACCGCTCGACTACCGATCGTCACCCTTTCGGTGGCCGGTCGTCGTCCGGCGGTGGGTGCGGCATCGGTACGTCCGGGAGCGCCAGGCGCGGCGGGTGTACCACGGCGGGAGTAGGCCGGGTTACGCCCTGGTGCGGAGGAGACGGGGCGCGGCGGGCTCTACCGTGCTGGGATGGGGTTTGTGCGCGAAGGCCGAGCACCGGCAGAGTCCTCCGAGTCCTCCGGGTCCTCCGGGTCCTCCGGGCGGCCGTGGCGCCCGCTCGCGATCGACGTCCTGCTCGCCGCCGTGGTCACCCTGCTGTCGGTGGCCGACGCCGTGTCGCTCCCCCGCGCCGACCCGCTGGACTACCTGATCCTGCTGGCCGGCACCTGCTCCGTCGTGGCCTGGCGCAGGGCTCCGGCGGCCGCCCTGGTCGTCGCCACGACGTTCATGCTGGTCTACGCGCTGCGGACGCACCCGGGGCCGTCGGCGGCCTTCCCGGTGCTCATCGCGGTGTTCGCCGTGGTGCGGTCGGGCCGCCGGATCCTGCCCGCCGTCGCCGGCGCCGCGTTCCTGCTCGGCACCGTGGCCGACAACGTGCTGACCGCCCCCGTGCAGTCCCGCCAGCACCTCAACCAGTCGGCCGTCCTGCTGCTCGGCTGGTTCCTCGCGGCCGGCGTCGGGGGGACGGTCACCCGGCACCGGCAGGCCTACCTGGAACAGGCGCGGCAGCGGGCCGCCGAGGCCGAGCGCACCCGCGAGGAGGCCGCGCTGCGGCGTGCCGGGGAGGAGCGCCTGCGCATCGCCCGGGAGCTGCACGACTCGCTCACCCACAGCATCTCCATCATCAAGGTGCAGGCCGGCGTGGCCGTCCACCTGGCGCGCGGGCGCGGCGAAGAGGTTCCGGAGGCGCTGCTGGCCATCCAGGAGGCCAGTGGCGAGGCGATGCGCGAGCTGCGCGCCACCCTTGAGGTGCTGCGCGACTCGGCCGGGGACCCGCCCGGCACCGGGCTGGACCGGCTGGACGACCTGGTGGCCCGGGCGCGCTCGGCCGGCCTGCCGGTCACCGTGGAGGTCGCCGGTGAGCCACGCGCGCTGCCCGCCGGCGTCGACCGCGCCGGCTACCGCATCGTCCAGGAGGGACTCACCAACGTGTCCCGGCACGCCGCCGGGCACACCGGCGCGCGGGTCCACGTGGGCTACGGCCCGGCGGCGCTGACCGTGCGGGTCGAGGACGACGGCGTCCCGCCGGCCGGCCCGCCGCCCGTGCCGGGCGTGGGACTGACCGGCATGCGGGAACGGGTCGCCGCCCTCGGCGGCCGGCTGCACGCTGGGCCCCGCCCCGGCGGCGGCTTCACCGTCCGCGCCGAACTCCCGTTGCAGGACCGCCCGTGAGCGGCTCCCGCGCCGCCACTCCCCCTGAAGTACCGCCCGTGAACGGTTCCCGCGCGACACCTCTCGCGCCGCCGCTCCCCCTGAAGGACCGCCCGTGATCCGTGTGCTGCTCGTCGACGACCAGGCGCTCATCCGCGCGGGTTTCCGCGCGCTGCTCGCGCCCGAGAAGGACATCGAGGTGGTGGGCGAGGCGCCTGACGGCAGGCAGGGCGTGGCCCTGACCCGCGAGCTGGTCCCGGACGTCGTGCTCATCGACGTGCAGATGCCGGTGATGGACGGCATCGAGGCGACGCGGCGCATCGTGGCCGACGAACGGCTGCCCGGCGTGCGCGTGGTGATCCTCACCAACTTCGGGCTGGACGAGTACGTGTTCGACGCGCTGCGCGCGGGGGCCACCGGGTTCCTGGTCAAGGACGCCGACCCCGCCGACCTGCTGCACGGCATCCGCGTCGCGGCGCGCGGGGACGCGCTGCTCGCCCCGTCCATCACCCGCCGCCTGATAGGCGAGTTCGTCGCCCGCCGCCCGCGCGCGGTGCCCGCCGGGCTGTCCTCGCTCACCAACCGGGAGCGCGAGGTGGTGGCGCTGGTCGCGCGGGGGATGACCAACGACGAGATAGCCGCGCACATGGTGATCAGCCCGTTGACCGCCAAGACCCATGTGAGCCGTGCCATGGTCAAGCTCCACGCCCGCGACCGCGCCCAGCTCGTCGTCTTCGCCTACCAGTCGGGCCTGGTCACCCCGGACGGCACGGCCTGAGCACGGCGTGAGCACGGCCGGACGGCCGGACGGCCGAATGGCCGGACGGCCGAATGGCCGGATGGCCGGCGCGCCGTCCGTCAGGAGGTGAGGGGCTTGGCGAAGCAGCGGCTGTTCTCGCTGTTTCGGTAGTGGCCGAACTTGACGCAGAGTTCGTAGCCGCTGGAGGCGTAGAGCGCGATCGCCTCGGGCTGGGCGTCGCCGGTCTCGAGCACCATGCGCGTGCGCCCCGCGGCGCGGGCGTCGGCCTCCAGGTAGGCCAGGATGCGGCGGGCCAGGCCCCTGCCGCGCAGCGCCTCCACCACGTACATCCGCTTGACCTCGGCGTCGCCGTCGGAGTAGTTCTCCTGGTCCGCCTCGTCCCGGGCGCGCCAGCCGCCGGTGGCGACGGGGAGGCCCTCCTCGTCGTAGGCGATGACGTACAGGCCGTTCGGTGGCTCGAACATCGAAGGGTCCAGCGGCGTCGCGTCGCCGTCGCTCTGGTAGCGGCGGCCGTACTCGGCCTGTACTTCCTTGTTCAGCCTGACCGCGTCCGGGTGGTCGAACGAGACACGGCGAATCTCCACTGAGGCGCCTTTCTGAGGGACGAAACGCTCGCCGCAAAAGTACCGGCCGGTCGGCGGCGGCCCTCCGCCGGGGCGCATGCGGACGTGGGCCGGATGGCCTCGGCGATGAGCGGACCGTCGAGACCGATGAGCGGACCGTCGAGACGGAAGGCGGAGGGTCGGCGATCCGAAAGCTTTCGGGTCTTTCACCGCCGTTTCAGCAGGACAGGCACTCCTTAAGCGGTTAAGCAGGGCGAAACGTTCCTGATGTTTGTTGACACGTTTCAAGGGTCTTCTCACAATGAGTCCACATCTCGGCCCCATCCCGTACCAGCCGGGCGAGCGACGGTGAAACCGCAGCTCACCCGCGCTTTCGCGCGCCCGCGCGCACCCCCGGCACGTCCTTGGCTTGATCTAGGAAGGGATCAAGTACGTGAAACGATTCCTCAGGGCCCTGCTGGCCCTCGCGATCGTCCCCGCCATCGCGGCGACCTCGATCGTGCTCACCAGGCCGGCCTCGGCGGCCTCGCTCACCCGGGTGACGAGCTTCGGGAGCAATCCCACCAACCTGAACATGTACATCTACGTGCCGGACAACGTGGCACCCCGGCCGGCGCTGCTGGTCGCGATCCACTACTGCACCGGCTCGGCGTCGGCCGTCTTCAACGGCTACGCCCGCGACTACGTCACCGCGGCCGACCGATACGGGTACGTCATCGTGTTCCCCGAGGCCACCCGCAGCGGGCAGTGCTTCGACGTCTACTCCCCGCAGGCGCTCAGGCGCGGCGGCGGCAGCGACCCCGTCGGCATCATGTCGATGGTCGACTACGCCAAGCAGCGCTACAACGTCGACCCGGGCCGCGTCTTCGTCACCGGCTTCTCCTCCGGCGCGATGATGACCAACGTCATGGCCGCCGAGTACCCCGACGTCTTCGCCGCCGGCTCGGCCTTCATGGGCGTGCCCGCCGGGTGCTTCGGCACCACCGACGGCTCCACCTGGAACAGCCAGTGCGCCAACGGCCAGATCACCAAGACGGCCCAGCAGTGGGGTGACCAGGCCCGCGCGATGTACTCCGGCTACAGCGGCTCCTACCCGCGCATGCAGTTGTGGCACGGCACCGCCGACGACACGCTGCGCTACCCGAACTTCGGCGAAGAGATCAAGCAGTGGACCAACCTCCAGGGCGTCGGCCAGACGCCGGTGTCCACCACCACTCCGCAGTCGGGCTGGACGCGCACCCGCTACGGGTCCAACCTCACGCAGGCCCCCGTCGAGGGCATCAGCGTCCAGGGCGTCGGCCACTCGCTGCCGCAGAGCGGCATGGTGCAGTACGCCATCGACTTCCTCGGCCTCAACGCCGCCGCACCCACGCCCACACCGACCCCGACTCCCACCCCCACTCCGACCCCCACCCCGACACCGACACCGACACCCACCCCGACACCGAGCCCGACCCCGACTCCCACGCCGACCCCCACTCCCACGCCGGGCGAGCCCGGCACCACCCTCGGCGCCGCGGCGGCCCGGACCGGCCGGTACTTCGGCACGGCCATCAGCGCGAGCAAGCTGGGTGACTCGCAGTACACCACGATCGCCGGCCGCGAGTTCAGCATGGTGACGCCCGAGAACGAGATGAAGATCGACGCCACCGAACCGAACCAGGGGCAGTTCAACTTCACCAACGCCGACCGGGTCTACAACTGGGCGGTGCAGAACGGCAAGCGGGTGCGCGGCCACACCTTGGCTTGGCACAACCAGCAGCCGGGCTGGATGCAGTCGCTGTCGGGCAGCGCGCTGCGCCAGGCGATGATCAACCACATCAACGGCGTGATGGCCCACTACAAGGGCAAGCTCTACGCGTGGGACGTGGTCAACGAGGCCTTCGACGACAGCAGCGGCGGCCGGCGGGACTCCAACCTGCAGCGCACCGGCAACGACTGGATCGAGGTCGCCTTCCGCACCGCGCGCGCGGCCGACCCGGACGTGAAGCTCTGCTACAACGACTACAACATCGACAACTGGACCTGGGCCAAGACGCAGGGCGTCTACAACATGGTCAAGGACTTCAAGTCCCGCGGCGTGCCGATCGACTGCGTCGGGCTGCAGTCGCACTTCAACAGCGGCAGTCCCTACAACTCCAACTACCGCACCACCATCTCCAGCTTCGCCGCCCTCGGCGTGGACGTGCAGATCACCGAGCTGGACGTCCAGGGCGCGTCGGCCACCACCTACGCCGCCATCGTCAACGACTGCCTGGCGGTGCCGCGCTGCGCCGGCATCACGACCTGGGGCGTGCGTGACAGCGACTCCTGGCGCTCGGGCGACACCCCCCTGCTGTTCGACGGCAACGGCAACAAGAAGGCCGCCTACACCTCCGTCCTCAACGCGCTGAACGCCGCGGGCGGCCCCGGACCCGACCCGACGCCCACCCCGACGCCCACGGTGACCCCCACCCCGACTCCCACGCCGACGCCCACGCCGGGCACCGGGGCGTGCTCGGCGACGTTGAGCACGGTCAGCAGCTGGCCGGGCGGCTTCCAGACGACGGTGACGGTCACCGCGGGCTCCTCGGCGGTCAACGGGTGGACCGTGCAGTGGACCTGGCCGAGCGGGCAGAGCTTCAGCAGCGTGTGGAGCGGAACGCCGACCGTCTCCGGCTCCAACGTCTCGGTGAAGAACGCCGCCTACAACGGCTCCATCCCGGCGAACGGGTCCACGACCTTCGGCTTCACCGCCAACGGCACCGCGGCCACCCCGACCGCCACCTGCACCAGCCCCTGACCCATTCACCAGGCCCGTCCGGCCGGCCTCCACGCCGGCCGGACGGCCCTCAGGGCGACCGCTCGAATCACCACGGCACGACCGTTGTCATCACAACAGCACGGCCGTTCTCATCGTCCGGGCGCGACCGCGACCATGGCGGGCGGGTCACAGTCGCGTCCGGGCCTCCTCGATCTGCCGCAGGATGGCCTCGGCGCCGGCGGCCTCGGCGATCGCCGTGGCCTCGTCGAGGAGCGCGAGCGCGTCCTGGCCGCGTTCCTGCCCGGCGGCGACGTAGGCCAGCCCGACCAGGTTGGCGGCCACACCGGGCAGGAAACCCGCCTCCCTGCGCAGCCGGGTGGACTCCTCCAGCCGCTCGCGCGCCACCTCCAGGTGGCCGGCCATGTGCTCGACGAAGCCGAGGTGACGCAGCGCGTACGACATCGTCAGCGCGTCACCGGCCTCGGCCGCGAGCGCGCGAGACCGCTCGAACCAGACCACGGCGGCCTCGAGATCGTCCAGGACGACCTGGTGGCAGGCGCCGACCCAGAACAGCGCCTCCGCCTCGCCCCGCTCGTCCCCGAGCCCGTGATACAGCTCCACGGCCCGCTCGAACAGCGCCATCTCCTCGGCGCCGGTCAGGGCCGCGACGTCCGGCGACTCCTCGCCGCGCCGGTCGACGAACCGGGCGTGGAGCACCTTCCCCCGGGCCAGCGCCAGGTCGGCCTCCATCGCGTCCAGCAGGCGCTCGACGCTGACCAGCGCATCCGCGTCCCCGCCGAAGACGGCCCTGTCGTACAGCGCCCGCGCCCGCTCCACTCGATCTTCCGCGCTCATAGGTAGCCAAGTGTCGGGCCCCTCCGCCACACGCGCAACAGCAACCGTCCGCGACGCCTCCTGCGCCGCCACGGCGACGCCGCCGGGCAGGTCCTCACACACGGCCGTGCGCGTGACCGGGCGGGCGCCTCAGGCGTGGCCGAGCCGGTGGACGGCGTACGCCTGGACGGCGCGCGCCAGCCAGGACGGCAGCTCCGGGTCCTCGGCCGCGACGATGGCGCGCTGCTCGGGATTGTCCTGGATGAGCTCGCCCAGGGCGTGGTAGGCGGCGGCGTCCGCCGGCCACAGGGCGCGCACCGCCGCGTAATGCCCGGCCACCAGGTCCAGGGCCTCCGGCGCGTCGGGCGCCACGCCGCACCGGCGCGCCGCGGACAGGCGGGCCAGCAGGCGTCGTCCCTCGTCGGCGGCGCGCTCGTACTCCCGCCTGGTCCACTCGCCCGTGGAGCGCTCGGCGACGGCGACCTGCGCCTCGGCCTTCGCGCCGTACCGGGCCCGCAGGTCCTCGCGCAGGCGGCGCCTGCCCTCGGCCAGGCCGGTGAAGAAGTCCTCGTCGCTGATCGGCCGCTCCCCCGACAGGCCGGCGATCGTGCGGTCGACGGTGTCCAGGATCCGGTCCAGGCGGTCGCGCTCGGCCGCCAGCCGCTCGCGGTGCCCGCGCAGCGCCACCAGCTCGTCGGTCTCGCCGTCCAGGGTCGCGGCGATGAGGTCCAGCGGCATTCCCAGCTCCCGCAGCAGCATGATGCGCTGCAGGCGCAGCAGCTCGGGGCGCCCGTACCAGCGGTACCCGTTCGCCGAGACGCGGGCCGGCCGCAGGACGCCGATCTCGTCGTAATGGCGCAGCGCCCGGGAGGAGATGCCCGCCATCTTGGCGACCTGGCTGATCGAGTGCTCCATGCCGCGAAGGTTAGCCCCCCGCCCCGATACCGGCGCCGTCGCTCACCGGGGCTCATGCCACCTCATCCGCTACCGGCGGGACCATGTGACGTCGCCGCCCTCGGGACGCCGGCCGGTCGGAACATAATGATCAGCGGCCTCCGTGGGCGCAGCATAATGATCAGCGAGGAGTCCGCGCATAAGGGCACTGCTACGGCGAGGAGTTTGTGGCATGCAGAATACGAACGGCGAGGCCGTCCTCCTCATAGCCGTGGTGGTCGTCGGCCTGGTGGTGCGACGGCAGTTACGCACCCGTCCTGTGCGGCGCAACGGCTCGCTGATCGCACCTGTGGTCCTCGGTGTCGTCGGTGCCGCCGCGATCGCCTTCGGCATCGCCTCGGTCGTCAAGTACCACCCGCTGACCACGCTGCCCATCGTCCTGCTGCTGGCGAGCCTGGCCGTCGCGGCGTCGTTCGGCGTGGCCAGGGCCCGCACCGTGCGGATCTGGCGGGGCCCCCAGAGCGAGGTGCTGCGCAAGGGGACGACGGCGACGACCGCGCTGTGGCTCGCCTCGGTCGGTGTGCACATCGGGCTGGCACTGTGGATCGACCACGCCGCCGGGGCCGGACTGCTGGGGACGGCATCGCTGTACGCGTACCTGGCGATCGGTCTGGGGACGCAGAACCTCCTGGTGCGCAGGCGCGCCGCCGCGCTCGGCCCCGCGGCCGGAACCGACTTCGCCTGATGGCTCGTCTCGCGCACGGCCACCTCGCGGTGGCGCAGGCCGACTTGTGCCCCTTCGGGCAGGATGAGACGGCTTGTGGAGTGCTATGAGATCGACGAGTGCTCACCTGCTGTCGGCGAGGCCTGCGGCGCCGGCCTCGCCGAGCGTTCGGGACGGCGCGCTGTTCATGGGTTGACCTTCTCGTTGCGTCAACTTCTACCGTCGGGCGCATGAGCGCGCACCAGCCCTTCACCATCAGCGGCGTCCGCGTCTTCGACGGCGGCGACGTCATCGCGGCGACCCATCTGCGGGTCGTGGACGGGCGCGTCGACGCGGCCGGCGACGCCGCGATCGCCCGGCCCGGCGACGCCCTGGTCCCCGGGAACGACGGGACGCTCCTGCCGGGGCTGATCGACGCCCACGTTCACCTGCTGCCCGGATGCACCCAGCTCGCGGCCCTCTTCGGCGTCACGACGGTGATCGACCAGTTCAGCAAGCCCGAGGTCATCTCCCCCGAGCTGGCGGCGGTCGCGGCCTCGGAGCAGGGCGCCGGGCCGGTCCGCGCGGGCCTGCGCACCTCGGGCATCGGGGCGACCGCACCGGGCGGCCACCCGACGCTCGCCTACGCCCCCATCCCCTACGTGACCGGGCCGGCCGACGCCGAGCCGTTCGCCGAGGCCCGGCTGGCCGAGGGCGCCACCCACCTCAAGGTCATCCACGACGACGGCTCCGGCGCCATGCTCGACATCCCCTCGCTGGACCCCGCGACCATCGAAGCGCTCGTCGGCGCGGCCCACCGACGCGGCCTGCCGGTGGTGGCGCACGTCTCGACGGCGGCGGGTGCGGTCACGGTCGCGCGGTGCGGGGTGGACGTGCTGGCGCACGTGCCCTTCGACCGCATGTCCGACCGCGAGATCGGTGAGGTGGCCCGCACCGGCGTGGCCGTGATCACGACGCTGTCGGTGATCGACGGCTTCCCGGGCCCGGACGGCGTCATGCCGCTGCTGGCCGAGCCCGCGCTCGCCGCCCGCCTGACGCCGCGGTGGCGCAAAGTGCTCACGGCCCAGTCGAGACGGTGGATGCCTCCGCACCCGCCGGACGGCGCCGCGGCGCGGTACAACGCGGTCGCCCTGCTGGAGTCGGGGGTGCGGCTGCTCGCCGGCACCGACACCCCCAACCCGGGGCTGGTGTTCGGCGCGAGCCTGCACCGCGAACTGCGGCATCTGGCCCGGGCGGGCCTGCGTCCGGCCGAGGCGCTGGCCGCGGCCACCTCCGTCCCCGCGGAGGTCTTCGGCCTCGCGGACCGGGGCAGGCTGCTCCCGGGCCGCCGGGCGGACCTCGTCCTGGTCGACGGCGACCCGACGACGGACCTCGCCGCGACCGGGTCGCTCCGTCAGGTGTGGGTGGCGGGACGGTCCGCCGACCCCGGCGCCTACGCCGGGAGCGCCGTCGAACGCGAGGGCGTCGCCTGGCTCAGGGACTCCAACGAACGGATCATGGAGGCGATCCGTCGGACGTGGCCGGACGTCCCGGCGCCGGAGGAGGTCCGCCGCGACGACGGCGAGGTGCTGGGACGGCTGGTCCCGACCGCGGGCGGCTGGCAGGCCACCACCGTGTTCGGCGCGCCGCTCGGAGAGGTCACCGACCGGGATGGGGCGCTGGAGACCCTGCACGAGACGGGGCTGGCCTGCCTCGCCGAGCCGTGGTGGGTTCAGACGATGGACGACACCCGCCGGCGGGAGGCCCTGCTGGTCGAGGTCCGCCCGCACCGCGTCCGCCTCCGCTGGACCGACCCGCTGCTCGACCAGCCCCCTTCAGGCCGGTGGTACGACCTGACCGACATCGACCTGTCCCAGCACCGCCCGGTCACCTCATCCCTCCTGGAGGAGGTCGGCGATGGCGGCGATGCCGGCTTCGATGGCGGGTTTCGGGGTGTCTCCGAAGCCGAGGACGAGGCGCGGGGCGGCCGGGGGCGCCGCGCGGTGCATCCGGGCCATGCCGTAGAGGCCGACGCCGCGCCGCCCGGCCTGCCTGACCAGCTCGTCCTCGTCGGCGCCTGCGGGCAGGTGGAGAACGGCATGGAAGCCCGCGGCGAGGCCGGTGACGCGCAGCGCGGGGGCGTGGGCGGCGAGGGTGGCCAGCAGGGTCTCTCTGCGGGCGGCGTACTCGGCGCGGGCCCGTCGCAGGTGCCGGTCGTAGCGGCCCGACTCGATGAGCGTGAGCAGCGCGAGCTGGTCGAGGGACGGGCTGCCGCGGTCGGCGACGCGCTTGCCGCCCGCCAACGCGCCGAGCAGCCGTTCGGGGGCGATCACCCAGCCGAGGCGCAGCGCGGGCGCGAGTGACTTGCTGACCGTCCCGAGCGAGACGACGCGGTCGGGCGCGAGCCCCTGGAGCGAGCCCACCGGATCGCGGTCGTACCGGAACTCGGCGTCGTAGTCGTCCTCGACGATCACGCCGTCGCGGCGCCGCGCCCACGCGATGAGCTCCTGCCGGCGGTGCCCGGCGAGCACCACGCCGGTCGGCCACTGGTGGGCCGGGGTCACCAGCACGGCCCGGGCCGGGGTGCGATCAAGCGCGGCGACGTCGAGCCCGTCCGCGTCGACCGGGACGGGCACCGCGGCCATCCCGGCGGCGACCGCCTGTTCGGTCGTCGAGACGCCGGCCCCCGGGTCCTCGAAGGCCAGCGTGTCCACGCCGTCGCCGGCCAGCACGCGCAGGACGAGCCCGAGCGCCTGGGCCATGCCGGTGCAGACGACGACCTGGTCGGCGGTCGCCGCCACCGCCCGCACCCGCCGCAGGTAGGCGGCCAGCACCTCGCGCAGCCGCGGCTCGCCGATCGGGTCACCGTAGTCGAAGGCGGAGTTCGGGGCGGAGCGGCAGACCTCCCGGACCGCCCACGCCCAGTCCTCGCGAGGCGCGAGGCGAAGGTCGGGGACGCCGTGCCGGAAGTCGGCGACCGCGTGACGGGGCCGGGCCGGCCGGCTCGCCGGCGACGGCGCTCCCGGGCGGACGACCGCGCCCGCCGCCACGCGCGTGGCCGACCCGGGCCTGCTGGTCAGGTAGCCCTCGGCCTGCAGCTGCGCGTAGCAGTCCTGGACCAGGCCCCGCGACAGCCCCAGGGCGCGGGCGAGCTCGCGCGAGGACGGCAGCCGCTCGCCGCCGGCCAGACGACCACTGCGGACCGCGTCGCGCATCTGGTCTTCGAGCTGCGAGCGGAGCCCGGCGCCGCTGTGCCGGTCGATCGTGACGAGTAGTTCAGGACCCGAACCGGCCCACTCCACGGGCATGGAACTGGACCTTATCACTGGCCCAGTTGCCGCATAGCGTTCTCAGCATGACCACTGACCTTCGCCCCCGCACCCGGCCGGCCCGCACCGGGCTGGTGTCCCGGGCGCTCGTGCTGCGCTTAGTCTCCATCGTCGGCTCGTCGATCGGCTTCTACCTCCCGCTGTCGGTCGTGCCGCTGTACGCGAAGCAGGCCGGTTCGGACGGCAGTGCCGGGCTGGCGACGGTCGCGCTGCTGCTGTCCACCGTGGCCTGTGAGCTGGTGACCCCCCGGCTGATCGTCCGGCTCGGATACCGGTGGGCGCTGACGCTGGGGCTGTTCCTGCTCGGCGCGCCGACCATCGTCCTCACCATGAGCGACGGCATCTGGGTGATCGTCCTGGTCAGCGTGGTGCGCGGGGCCGGTTTCGCGATCGCCGCCGTGGCCGGAGGGGCGGTCACCGCCCTGCTGATCCCGGCGGACCGGCGCGGTGAGGGGCTCGCGCTCGTCGGGATCGTCAGCGGGGCGACCAGCATGCTCGCGCTGCCCGCCGGCGTGTGGATGGCGGCCCACTGGGGTTACTCCCCTGTTTTCGTCATGACGACGGTGGCCACGCTGCTCGCCATGCTGCCGGTGGCCGCTCTGCCGAGGCGCGCCGCGACGGCGCAGGCCGGTGATCACCACGGCGTGGTCGCCGGTCTGCGCAACCCGGCCCTGACGAGGCCCGCGACGATCTTCGCGGCGTCGACCGCGGCAGTCGGGGTGCTGGTCACCTTCCTGCCGCTCGCCACCTCCGGGCAGCCGGCCTGGGTCGCCGCGAGCGCGTTGCTCGCCCAGCCCGCGGCCGCCACCCTGGCCCGCTGGGTCGCCGGACGGCTCGGCGACCGCCACGGTTCCGCGTTCCTGTTGGTTCCCGGGCTGGTTCTGTCCGCCGCCGGCATGGCCGCGATCGCCGCCACCGGCACACCGTCGGCGGTGATCGGCGGGGCGCTGGTGTTCGGCCTCGGGTTCGGCGCCCTGCAGAACGCGACGCTGACGCTGATGTACGCCCGCGTGCCGTCCGGTGGCGAGAGCGCCGTGAGCGCGATCTGGAACGCCGCCTACGACCTCGGCATGGCCGCCGGCGCCCTCGGCGCCGGCCTGGTCATCGCCTCGATCGGCTACCCCCTGACCTTCGCCCTCACGGCCGCCGCGATCCTCCCCGCCCTCAAAGTCGCCCACCGCGACCGCCGCCCATGAACGGGGCCTTCAGATGCCGCGTGACGGAGGCGACGGTGAAGGGCGCCCACGGGGCGCCTCCGTCTGGAGAGCCTCTTCTTGAGTTCTCACCCTCCCCAGGCACTGACCTGGTCGAGCAGGGCGATCTCGTCGTCGGCGAGCCGCAGGGTCAGGTACGGCAGCAGGTCGGCGAGCTGGGCCGGGTTGCGGGCTCCGGCAAGGGGAACGGCGACGGTCGGCTGGACGGCGAGCCAGGCCAGCGCCACCGCGGCCATCGTGGTGTGCCGCGCCGCGGCGACCTCTTCCAGAGCGGCCAGTACGGCCGGGCCGTTGCCGTCCAGGTGAGCGCGGGCCTGATCGGCACGGGGACTGTCCACCCTGGGTCCGCCGGGGCGGTACTTGCCGGTGAGGAAACCACGTGCCAGCGCGACGTAGGGCAGGCAGACCAGTCCGGTCCGCGTCACGGTGGGCGCGAGGTCCCGTTCGTAGGTCTCGCGCTGCACCAGGTTGTATTCCGCCTGCAAGGCGACGTACCGGGCGAGCCCTTCGCGGTCCGAGGTCTCCAGTGCCGCCGACAGCCGCGCCGCGGTGTAGTTCGACGCCGCGATGTACCGCACCTTGCCGGACCTGACCAGTTCGTCGAACGCCCCGAGGGTCTCGGCCAGCGGGGTGTCGGGGTCGTCCACATGCCCGTAGTACAGGTCGATGTGATCAAGCCCGAGCCGCCGCAGTGAGTCATCGGCGGCGCACCGGATCGTCTCCGGCCTCAGGCCGTCGAGCCCCGGGAGCGCACCCACCTTCGTGGCGATCACCATCCGGTCCCGGTTGCCGCGGGCCTTCAGCCAGCGGCCGATGATCGTCTCGGACTCACCGCCCCTGTTGCCGGGCACGCGGAAGCCGTACATGTCCGCGGTGTCGACGAAGTTGCCACCCGCCCCGGCGAAGGCGTCCAGCACGGCGAACGAGGTCCGCTCGTCCGCCGTCCAGCCGAAGGGATTGCCGCCCAGGCACAGCGGTGACACCTCCAGATCGCTGCTTCCAATCTTCATGGCCGCAACGCTAAAGGTCTACAGGGAACCATCCGGTGCCCTGCGGAGGTCAGCCTCCGTCGGCGTCCGCGAGTTCGCCGGCGTGTTCCTCGGCCCAGCGGGCGAGCACCGACACCGGCTCAAGGAGGCTTTCCCCCAGGGCGGTCAGCCGGTACTCCACACCCGCGGGCGCGGTGGGCAGGGTCCGCCGCTCCACCAGGTTGCCGCGCTCCAGCTTGCGCAGCGTCTGGGTCAGCATCTTGTTGCTGATCCCGCCGATCCGGTCGCGCAGCTCGGTGTACCGCAGCGGACCACGTCCGAGCCCGAACACCACGACGACGGACCAGGCATCGGCCACCAGATTCAGGGTGGTACGAGCCGGGCAGTCGGCCAGGAACACGTCGGATCTCATGCCTGCTCGCCGGCCGTTGTGGTGGAGAGGCGATCGCATCCGAGTTCCATCCCCCCGCGGGGATGATCACTGCTCTTGCCCATCCTCCGATCGTACTGAGATGGGCTCCGCGCCACCCTTTCTGAACGGTGATCGTGCGTCGTCAACACGGCCGGGTCCCCGGTGTCACAGGGCGATGATCTGCCATTCCTGGTTGGCGCCGCTGTTGCCGCCCCATTGGATGACCCGGGCGCCGTCGGCCGTGGAGCCTCCTTCGACGTCCGCGCACAGTCCGTTGCCGACGTTGACGAGTTGGTGGTAGCCGCTTGTGGCCGCGGGGACGAGTTTCCACCGCTGGTTGGCGCCGTTGTTGGCGGTCATCTGGACCAGGGCGGCCCCCTGCGTGGCGTTCGGGCTGGTGAGAACCTTGCCGCTGCCGACAGCGGCCAGCCGGACCGAGCCGTCGGCGTTCTGCGACATCTGCCACTGCTGGTTGGTCCCGCCGGTCCAGGGCCACTGGACGATGGCGGCGCCGTCGGCGGTGGAGCCGCCGTAGACGTCCAGCACCTTCCCGCTTTTGCGGTTGACCAGGCGGACGACGCCGGTGGACGGGCCGCCGCCGCCCAGCTCGACGGTGATCTGGGTCGTGGTGCCCGCGGTGAGTGACACCTGCCGGGCGTGGCCGCCCAAAGGTGACGCGGTGACGCCCGCGCCGGTGGTGATGGAGGTGATCCCGCGCCGGCAGATGAGCGTCACGGTCTGGGTGGTGTCGGAGACGACGGTGGCGGTGACGGTTCGGGCGCTGATATCCCAGATGAGCGAGTCGATCCGGATACGGTTGCGGCCGCGCACGCCGGTGATCGTGCCCTTGGTGAACTGATCGGGCAGCGCGGGCAGCAACTCCAGGATGCCGGGCCTGGTGTAGATCAACGCCTCGGCGAGGATCGCGGGCAGGGAGTTGGCGGCATCGGCGTTGTAGATCGCCAGGTTCGGATTGTGCGAGGTCATCAACGACCGGAAGACCATGTTGTTGCCCAGGATCTTCCGTAGGTTGCCGTACACGCCGGCGCCGTCCTTCAGCCGGGCCCGGGCGAGGCTGCGGTGGATGGCGCCGTGGGCCTCTCCTGACTCGTCCCCTCGCAGATCAAGGGCGCGGCTCGCGTAGCGGATAAGGTCGGGCTTGTCCTCGGGGTTGATCTCGTGCAGCGGCCAGAGGGGGTACATGTGCTGCACGTGACGGTGGTTGTACCGGTCGGTCAGGCTGGGCCACGACCATTCCGCGAGCGCTCCGTCGCCGTTGATCCGGTAGTCGGGCATCTTGGCCAGCAAGGCGGTCCAGCGTTGCACGCCCTGGCCTGCGCCCTGCTCGGTGCCGAGGAAGCCGGCGGCCTCGATGGCGGCCTGCAGCGCATGCTTGCCCGCGGCGATCTCGCCGGTCGCGTTGATCGACAACTGCCTGCCGGTGTTGCCGGGGCTGTTCTCCATGGAGAAGCAGGGCACGAAGATGACCTTGCCACCCGCGTCGGTGCGGGTGAGGAAGTCCTCATAGAACAGGGCGAGTTCGATCAGGACCGGGGCGAGCCTGGTGCGGTAGAAGGTGGCGTCCCCGGTGACCTGGTAGTACTCCAGCAATGGATAGAGCAGCCAGTCGGCGCCGCCGATCCAGGTGTGGCCGGGGAACCCGCCGTCGAAGTGCAGCATCTTGCCGTACTCGCCGTCGGTCCGGGAGGGAGCGAGCAGGCCGCGGGTGCCGTAAAGGTTCCTGGCGTTGGTGCGCCAGTCGTCGATCTGGCCGAGGATCAGGGTGAAGTAGCCGTCCATGGCTTCGGTGAGGGACAGGATGTTGCCGCCGGCGACCTGGAAGTTGACGTTGGCGTCTGTGGTGAAGTCGCCGGCCCACGCCGCGTCCCACGCGCCCGTCCACAGGCCGGTCAGCCGCGGCGGCAGTACGCCGCTGGAGGACAGGAACAGGTAACGGCCGGAGTCGTACATCCGCTCCAGCAACGCCAGGTCGATGACGTTGCGGCTGGAGTTCTGCCGCGCGATCAGCTCACTGGTCGACAGTCGCCGGTCGGCGGCGCTGACGTTGAGGTCGAGGCGTGAACGGTCGTACAGCGGGGTGTGCAGGGCGGTGTGCCGCGCGAGCAGCGCCGCGTAGTCGGTGTTCAGCGCGGCCAGTGCCGCGTGCAGCGGTCTGGCGTCCCACGCGGTGGAGGACTCGTAGCGGTCGAGTCGGGTCAGCAGCACGAGTTTGGTCGCCGCGGCCACGACGATGGCCGACCCGCTCACCCGAACGGAGCCGCCGGACGCGACCACCCGGGTGACGCCCTCATAGCCGAAAGCCCCCTGGCCGGCGGGGTACCTGCCCCTCAAGTTCAGGTAGCCGTCACCATTGTCGACCGTGGCCAGGGTGGTGAAGCCGACCGACCCCGGCACGCCGCTCAGGCCCGTGTTGACGCTGAGCGTGGTGTCGATCGTCCGGCCCGGCGCGGGAGAGAGTTCGTGGACGATCACCCGGTCGGCTCGGGAGACGAAGGCCCGGCGCGTCCACGCGCCGTTGCCGTCGGTCCACGTCGAGGTCACCTCACCGGTCCTGAAGTCGGTGATCCGGGCGTAGTCGCCGGCCGCCGTCATCCCCGGAGTGCTGATCTGCAGCTCATAGCCCGGATGGAAGGTCTGGGTCCAGCGCAGCGACCAGCCGGAGGTGAAGTCGCCGGTGGCGCCGTTGAAGTCACCGGCGAGCGCCTTGTCCCTGACTCCCGCCAACCGGCCCGACAGCACCGGCGGTGTCACATTACGGGTGCCGTTGGGCATCACGAACCGGTGATGGGTGAAGACGATCTTCTCCAGGGTGGGCGCACCGTAGAACATGGCCCCGTACTCACCGTTGCCGGTCAGGAAGGCATCGGTCCAGCTCGTCGCGGCGGCCGTGTCGTAGATCCCCCGCTGCGGCAGCGACACCTGCGGCGGCACGGCGGCGGCCGCCCGGTCAGCGAAGATCGTCGAGGGCAGCGCGGCGGCACCGACGGCAGCCGCCGTGGTCGCGATGAAACGTCGGCGGTTCAGCGGCATGTTCATCGAAGCTCCCGGTGACGAGCTGGGGATGACGGTCGCGGCCACGTGCCGCCTGTGCCGCGATGGATGGTCCGTCGCCTTGGTGACGGTCGTCGTTCGACGGGGCACCTTGATGCGGAGCACTCGGTCAAAGGTGCCTCCGACGGCAAGGACATCATGCGGCTTCCGGAAATACATCCCATGAATAAAGCGTGCGTAACGTACGACGTCTCATGTGTGCCGTCAAGAACGCCGTGTCATCTCCGGTCCGATCTCCAGGACAGCCGAGGGCTCTCCCCCGAGTTCCGTGCAACTTTCATCAGCCGGATGACCGGATCCAAGACGGGGACCACGAGGTGCGCCCACCGCACACCATCGCCTTCACCCTTTCGTTGCCCGGAATTCATCCCACCTTAGAGGGGTGATGAGCTGACACGGCGCCGGCGGCTCCAGCACGCCCCGGGCACAAGGGTGCCTTCGTCGCCGCATCGTTGACCGGACGGTCCCTGTCAGGCCGGGTCGCCCGTGTCCTCCGTCCGTTCTGGGAGGAAGATCTGCTCGATGGTCAGGCCGAAGACGTCGGCGAGGGTGAACGCCAGAGGCAGGCTGGGGTCGTACCGCTCGGTCTCGATGGCGTTGATGGCCTGCCGGGAGACCCGGCACCGGTCGGCCAGGTCGGCCTGGCTCCAACGGCGGGCCGCACGCAGTTCGCGTAGCCGGTTCTTCATGCGCGCCGTCACCGGTGCAGGCGGGTGCGCAGGTCCGCGATCAGCAGCCACAGCGCCACGCCGCCGATGAGGATCAACTGCGCGAGCTGCTGGAGCCGGATGATGCCCGCGGCATCGAGCAGGGTGGCCACCTGCAGCCCCACGAGGACCGCGGCGAACGCGATGGCCATGCTCTCCAGTTGAACCCTGCGCAGGTACTCGTCCGCGCGCCGGAACGCCCGCAGCAGCACCCAGGCGATCGCGAGGGTGAACACGGTGGTGGTCGCGATCCACCAACCCTTCTGGACGGTGCTCTGATCGGGGTCGCTGCCCAGCGCCAGGGCCACCACCCCCAAAGTGGACACGGGTATGCCGTCGATGAGCACGGCGCGGCGGGCCGCGCGCGTCACCTGATCCTGCTGCATCTCTTTTGCCATGCCATGAATGTAAAGCGAACCTTCCATTAGGTCAAGCGACCCTGACTCAACGGAAGGTACGCCTTACATCTCGGCGACGTGGAACCACACCGTTCTGTCCGCGTCGTCGTGGTGGGAGCCCCAGGCGGTGGCGATCGTGTTGACCAGCCACAGGCCCCGGCCGCCGTCGCTGTCCGCCTCGACCATCCGCGCCACGGGCGCACTGGTGGCCGAACCGGCGTCGGTCACCTCCACGTGGACCGTCCGCGAGGCCACGGCGACGCGCACCGTCACCCGCCCGCCCACCGCGCTCCCGGAGTCGGAGTGGGCCACCGCGTTGGTCACCACCTCACTGAGCAGGAGCAGGACGTCGTCCAGGGCCGGAGTGGCGACCGTCGCGGCCAGCAGCCCACGCACCCACGCCCGGGCGGCCGGCACGGAGGCGATGTCACCGGGAAACTCCCCGCACCACGCCTCCGCCCCCGGCACCTCACCCCCATGCCGAACCACCTGCTCGTCCGACCTCACGACCCCACCCCCGACCAGCCCACGCCGGCCTCGCTGACGGCCCCGGCCCACACGCATTTCCCATGCGCGCCCCCTACCGCCGGGCCATCGCTCGCGGCTTTCGGGGACGCGTGGGTGGAGTGAGCGGAGTCACCCCTTCGATCGCTGATCACTCGTCTTGTCCTTCGCTCGCAGGCGCCGATTCGCTTTGCCTTCCGCCCTGCCGGATAAACAAGGCGTGTGCTTAGATTGCCTGCGCGACCAGCGCTTGAATGGCCGGATCAGCGCCCCAGAAGATGACCGGCGATGACAGTCACCGGTATAGGAAAACCTCGGACCGGCATTTGCCATCCGAGGCAAAAGCCCGATTTTCTCCATTTCGGGAGGACCGCGATGAGCATCGAGCAATTCCCGGACCCCGGGTCCCCCCGTATGGTCTTCGGAGCCGAGATGCGCCGTCTACGTGAGGCCGCGCAACTGTCTCAAGCCGCCGTAGCCACCCGCCTCGGATGCACGCAGACCCAGGTCAGCCGCCTGGAGGCCGCCACGAGGACGCCGTCCAAGTCCGACGCGGAGCGGCTGGACCGGCTTTTCGGCGAGGAGGGCGGCACCTACTTCGCGGCGCTGCGCCGTCGCATCGTCGCCCGCCCCAGTGGCCCGATCTGGTTCGAGGGCTGGACCGAGGAGATCGAGCCCACCGCCCTCGTCCTGCGCTCCTGGGACCCGCTGCTGATCCCCGGACTGCTCCAAACCGAGGCGTACGCCCGGCAACTCTTCAGTAGGGGTCCGAGATCCGTCGCCGAGGACGTGGAGAGGCGAGTCGAGGCCCGCATGCGGCGCCGGAGGGTACTGGACAGGGAAGACTCTCCGCTGGTCCTCGTCCTCTTCGATGCGGGTGTGCTACGCCGCAGGGTCGGCGGGCCAGAGGTGATGAGCGAGCAACTCGGCTATCTGCTCGAAGTCGCCGAACGGCCTGCCGTAACCATTCAAGTCGTCGACCCGGACTGTCTGGCCGGACTGGCCGGGGCCTTCATGATCGCGGAGCTTCCCAACGGCCAGCCGGATGTCATTCATGCGGACTCACCGGTCCAGGGACAGATAACAAGCCAGCACGAATTCGTCGTTTCCATCCGAAACCGATATGAAGCCGTAAGGGCGTGGGCCTATCCTGAGCACGTATCCCTGCGAATGATCGAGGAAGTGAGACGGGAATGGACTTGAGTGCCGCCGTGTGGCGGAAATCGTCACGCTCTTCCGACAACGGCGGGCAGTGCGTCGAGGTCGCCGACGACCTGCCCGGCGTGGTCGCGGTGCGCGACAGCAAGGTTCCTGATGGCCCCGAACTCCTCGTCGGTCCCTCCGGTTGGCGGACCTTCGTCGGCGGCGTCAAGGCAACAAGCTTCGCCACCCTGACCTGACGCATCGCAGTGGCTCTCGCGACACCCCTGAAGGCGAGTGGATCAGGTGGACGTCCGCTCAGGGGCGGCCGCGCCGGTTTCCGGCAGGTCGGGCTCCGGTTCCTGGGGCGGGTCGGTGAGCTGTTCGCGGAGGTAGTTCCACACCACGGCGATCAGGGCGGCGACCGGTACGGCGAGCAGGCTGCCCACGATGCCCGCCAGGCTGCCGCCCAGCGTCACCGCCAGCAGGACCACCGCCGCGTGCAGGCCGAGACCACGGCTCTGCACCATTGGCTGGAACACGTTCCCCTCGAGCTGCTGCACGACGACGATGATGGCGAGCACGATCAGCGCGTCCGTCCAACCGTTGGACACCAGCGCGATGAGGACCGCCACGAAACCGGCGAACAGGGCGCCGACGATGGGGATGAACGCCGAGACGAAGGTCAGGACGGCCAAGGGAAGAACCAGCGGCACGCCCACGATCCACAGGCCGAGACCGATGAAGACGGCGTCGAGCAGGCCCACGAAGGCCTGGGAGCGTACGAACGAGCCGAGGGTGTCCCAACTGCGGGCGGCCACGATCGGCACGTCCGTGGCGAGGCGGCCGGGTAGCTGGCGGGCCAGCCAGGGCAGGAACCGCGGGCCGTCCTTGAGGAAGAAGAACATGAGGAAGAGTGCCAGCACCGTGGTCACCAGGCCGTTGACCACGGTGCCCAGGCCGGTGAGGGTGGCGGTGACGATGCTGCCGACGCTGGACTGGACGCGCTTGACCGCGCTGTCGAACGCGGTGCTGACCTGGTCCGCGCCGATGTTCAGCGGCGGCCCGGCGGCCCAGTCGCGCAGCTTCTGGATGCCGTCGCCCACGCCGGTGGCCAGCTCGCCGGACTGGGAGGCCACCGGGACGGCGATCAGCACCACGGTCCCGGCGGCGACCAGCAGGAAGAGCACGGTCACGGCCGATGCGGCCAGGGCGGGTGGCCAGCCGTGCCGGCGCAGGAAACGGGTCAGGGGCCAGGTCAGTGTGGTGAGCAGCAGGGCGATCACGAGCGGCCATAGGACAGACCACATCCGGCCGAGAATCCACAGAGCCACCGCCGTCATCAGCACGACGAGCAGCATCTCCAAAGAGATGCGCGCCGAAGTGCGCAGTGCGGTGCGGGTCTTGGTGGCATTGAGCGTGGCAGGCACAAGAACACCCTAGACATTGCCCATGCCTTACGCGGACAGGGCGACCCTCGAGCGGATGGTCTTGACCGTTGGGGTGGGGGGACGGACACTCTGGCCGGCGCGGGACCGGAGTGTTCTCCGGGGTCGCCGCCGGGCCTGTCTCCGATCCAAGGCGAAGGGTGGGCGTTGAGCCCCACGTCATCCGTGCCCCCACCGGATGTTCGCGTCGCCGTGATCCGTCATGCCGCCGGGCCGCGGTCTCCGCCGGCGGCGCTCGCCGTACTCGCCCCCATGAAGCTTTCAACGCGAGCTTTGAACGCTGGCCCCTCATCGCCCGGCGGAGCGTGTCCCACGGCGCTCTCGCCGGCAGGAGTAGGAGAGACCGTGCGACACACACAGGTGAAGGCGGCGCTGGCCGCGCTGGCGGTGGCGGCCACGCTGCTGCCGACGGCCGCCAACGCGGCGAGCCCTTCCGAGACGACGTCCGCAGGCAGTCCGGCGACGGCCGTTCCGGCGACGTCCGCGGGCAGTCCGGCGGCCGTTCCGGCGACGTCCGCGGGCAGGCATGCGGCGGCCGTGCTGGCCAGGGCGCACACCGCCGGCCGGGTACAGGTCGCCGGCGACGCCGTGCGGTACAGCTGGCCGGGCGTCTACTTCGAGGGCCGCTTCGTCGGCACCGGAGTCGGGATCGCCCTGAACGACGCCGTGAACGACTACGACGTCCAGATCGACGGCGCCACCGTCGCCACGCTGGTGACCCCCGGCCGCACCACGTACTGGGTCAAGAATCTGCGCTACGGCGTGCATGACGTGCGGCTCGTCAAGCGCACCGAGAGCCAGTCGGGCATCGGCGAGTTCGGCGGTTTCGTCGCCGCCCCCGGCGGCGTCGTCCTGCCCAGGCCCCCGGATCGCCGGCGGCAGATCGAGTTCATCGGCGACTCCTACACCGCCGGCTACGGCAACCTCTCCCCCACCCGCGAATGCCCCGCTCCTGGGCAGCTCGACAGGAACACCAACGCCGACCTGAGCTTCGGCGCCCTCACCGCGCACGGTCTCGACGCCGACTACCAGCTCAACGCCTTCTCCGGGCGCGGGATGGTGCGCAACTACAACGGCATCGAGCCGGGCACCGACTACCGCACCTACTACGACCGTGCCTTGATCGGCGTGCCCGGCGACGTCTGGAGGAATCCGGGCACCTGGCACCCGCAGCTCATCGTGGTCGGGCTCGGCATCAACGACTTCTCCACCGCCATCAACCCCGGCGAGCCGTGGACGCCGGAATCCCTGGTCGCCGCCTACAAGACCGCCTACCAGGGCTTCATCGACAAGCTGCGCGCCCGCTACGGCAAGCGCGCGGTCATCGTGGTCAGCGCCACCTACGTGTACAACACGACGGCGCTCGCCGACGCGGCGCGACAGGTCGTGCAGGACCGCAACGGGCAGGGCGACGACCGGGTTGTCTACTGGTACTACGACAACGCCGACCTGGACTACGGCGGCTGCGACTGGCACCCGTCGGCCCACGATCACCAGATCATCTCGCAGCGGCTGAACGACTTCATCGCCGCCCTTCACCTGCGCTGGTAGGGGGCGCGGAGCGCAGAGCACGACACGCGCCGGGCGGCCGGGCCGTCCGGCGCGTGCCCGTGCGCCGCGTCTTGTCGCGTCTTGTCGCGTCGTCAGGACGAGACCTCACGGACGGAACGAACCGAGCAGGAGGCGAGAACGGGGTGATCGCCGGGCGAGAATGGGCCTGTGGTGTCCCCCGCGCCGTCGCCCGTTCGTCGTGCAAGGGGAGAGCCCCTGACTTCGGAGGTCGCGATGCGGTACGCGCTGATGATCTACACCCCGCCCGGCTACGTGGAGTCGCTGTCGGAGGCGGAAATGGACGCGGTGTACGCGGACTACTTGGCGCTGGCCGATGACGACCGGTGCATCGAGCACGCGCAGTTGCAACCGGCCGAGACGGCGACCAGTGTGCGGGTGGCCGACGGCCGGACGCTGATGACCGACGGCCCGTTCGCCGACACCAAGGAGGTGCTCGGCGGCTTCTGCCTGGTCGAGGCGGCCGATCTGGACGAGGTGCTGGAGATGGCGGCCCGCGTCCCGGCCGCCCGGATGGGCGGCGCGGTGGAGATCAGGCCGGTGGTGCGGCGCTGACCGTGCTGGAGCAGGTCTTCCGGGACGAGTGGGGGCGGGTGCTGGCCTCGCTGGTCGGGTTCCTCGGCGACTTCGACAGGGCCGAGGAGGCCGCGCAGGAGGCGTTCGCGATCGCGGCGGAGCGCTGGCCCGCGTCCGGCGTGCCGGACAACCCGGGCGCGTGGCTGACGACGACGGCCCGCAACCGGGCGATCGACCGGATCCGCCGGGAGCACACCCTGGCTGAGAAGATCCACCTGCTGCCGGCGGCCGAGGCCGTCATGATGGACGAGGTCGACGACACCGTGATCAAGGACGAGCGACTGGAGCTCATCTTCACCTGCTGTCACCCGGCGCTGCCGCTGGAGGGGCAGGTGGCGCTCACGCTGCGGGCCCTGGGCGGCCTTTCGACCGCCGAGATCGCCCGCGCGTTCCTGGTCTCCGAAGAGACCATGAAGCGGCGCCTGTCGCGCGCCAAGACCAAGATCAAGGCGACCGGGATCCCGTTCGCCGTTCCCGGCGCGCACCTGCTGCCCGACCGCCTCGACGCCGTGCTGGCCGTGGTCTACCTGATCTACAACGAGGGCTACAGCGGCCGGGTCGACCTCGGCGGCGAGGCCATCCGCCTCGGACGCGTGCTCACCGCGCTCATGCCGGACGAGCCAGAGGCGCACGGGCTGCTCGCGCTGATGCTGATCCACCATGCCCGGCGCCGGGCCCGGTTCTCCGGCGAGGACCTCGTGCTGCTCGACGATCAGGACCGGTCGCTGTGGGACGCGCGCCAGATCGCGGCGGGACGGGTGGTGCTCGGCCGCGCGCTCGCGCTGGGCGGGCGAGGCGCCTACGTCGTGCAGGCCGTGATCGCCTCGCTGCAGGCGCGGGAACGGATCGACTGGCGGCGGGTCGCCCGGATGTACCGGCGGCTGGCCGACCTCACCGGCTCCCCGGTGGTCGAGCTCAACCGCGCCGCGGCGCTCGCCCAGGCGGGCGACCCCGCCGCGGCGCTGGCCGCCGTCGACCGCCTGGACCTGGACGGTTACCTCTACTTCCACTCGACCCGCGGCGAGCTGCTGCGGCGTCTCGGCCGTGAGGACGAGGCCCGGGCGGCGTACCGCCGAGCGCTCGACCTGGCCACCTCGACCCCCGAGCGGCGGTTCCTCACCGGGCGGCTCGAACAACTCTGACCCGGCCTGTCCCCCGGGTGGGTGGTCGTTCGTCGCCCGAGTATGAGCGACGTTCGTCCGAACCAGAGGAGAAACGACATGTCAGCGACCCGGCCGACCCATGACCTGGGGGTCTTCGCCCGCCTTCATGAGGCCGTCAACAGCGGCGACGCGGAACTCGTCTTCAAGACGATCGACGAGGTCGTCGACCCCGATGTGGTGGTCCGCACCCCGCTGCCGATCGACGCGACGGGGGCGCAGGCACTGAAGGAGGTGTTCGGCAGGCTCCTGCGGGCCTTTCCCGACCTGCACATCGCGGTCGAGGACGTGATCGCCGAAGGAGACAAGATCGTCTACCGGAACACCGTCACCGGCACCCACCAGGGCGAGTACATGGGCCTGGCTCCCACCGGCCGGTCCATCTCCTACAACGAGATCTTCGTCTTCCGCTTCGCGGACGGCCGGATCGCCGAGACCTGGGGCGTCGTCGACGTCCTGTCCCAGATGCGGCAACTCGGGATCATCTCCGGCGCCTTCTCGTAACCAGGACTCGCGCCCGCGCGGCGAAGGACGCGGGGGCACCGCCGTACCCGGGCGCCGCGCACCGCACCACGTCCCACCCACCGCCACGGCGCCCGGGCACGACCACGCACAGAGCGGAGGCCCGGGCGGTGAGCGGGGGCGGCCGCCCGGCGCCCGGCGGATCCGTGCCTGCGCCTCCTCACCGAGGCGGCCGGGCGTCACCGAAGACGGGCCGAGATCGGCCTGTGGGGTCTTCTCAGTTCGGACGGGGGCTGACCCCCGCCATGGCCAGGCCGAGCAGGCGGTGTGCCTCGGCGGCGGGGTCGGTGTGATGTTCGGTGGCCAGGGCGATGCCGGTGATCAGGGTGAGCAGGTCGGTGATGGTCACGCCCGGGGCCAGCGCGCCGTCGTTCGCGGCGCGGCGTACCAGTGGGTCACCCGCCTCGGTGAGCTGCGCCGAGGCGCAGTGCTCGTGCGCCACGTCCGGACCGGCCGCCTGGTCGCGGGTCAGCGCGATGGCCAGCCCCCGGATGGTGGCGGCGTCCGCGGTGACGGCGTTCAGCCATTCCAGCAGCGCATCCCGGGTGCCGGCCCCGGTGGTGAGGTCCCGGGCGCGGGCGCAGAGCATACCGACCCGTTCGCGGAAGACCGCCTCCAGCAGCGCGTGGCGGTTGGGGAAGTGCCGGCGCAGGGTGGCGGACCCGACTCCCGCCGTACGGGCGATCTGTTCCAGGGACGCGTCGGGGCCGTGCGCGGCGATCGCCTCCTCGGCCACGGCGAGCAGGCGCGCGTAGTTGCGCCGGGCATCCGCACGCAGGGCGGGCATGGTCTCTCCTCACGGTTGCTAAGTGGCGGGGCCCGCCGTATTCTACCGAAAGTCTTAAACGGCGGGGTCCGCCGTTTATCCATCATGACAGGAGATCCATGTCCATCGAATCCGCACCCGTCCTGGTCACCGGCGCCACCGGACAGCAAGGCGGCGCGACGGCCCGCGCCCTGCTCGCCTCCGGCGTCCCCGTCCGGGCGCTGGTCCGCGACCCCGCCTCCGGCCGGGCCAGGGCGATCGAATCGCTGGGCGCCGAGTTGGTCACCGGCGACCTCTTCGACCGCGAGTCGGTGACCAGGGCGGCGAAAGGCGCCCGAGCCGTCTTCTCGGTGCAGACGCCCGTGACCGAGCAAGGCCTGGACTTCGACGGCGAGCTGACTCAGGCCGACAACCTGGTCGAAGGCGCCCTGGCCGCAGGTGTGCGGCAGTTCGTGCACACCTCCGTCTCCGGTGCCGGACAGCGCGACAGCGTTCCCGGATGGGCCGAAGGCCGCTGGGCATCCATGGAGCCGGTCATGGCCGCCAAGGCCGGCGCTCAGGACCTGGTGCGCGCGGCGGGCTTCCCGTACTGGTCGATCATCAAGCCGGGCTTCTTCATGGAGAACTTCCTTCCCTCCACGGCGTACCTGTTGCCCCGCGGTGTCGAGGGAGGACTGGTGACCGTGCTGAAGCCCGGCACCCGGCTCTCCCTCGTCGCGGTGCGCGACATCGGCGCGGCGGCCGCCGCGGCGCTCACCGCGCCGGAGCGGTTCCACCAGGTCGAGCTGGAACTGGCGGGCGACTACCTGACGATGACGCAGATCGCCGAGGTCCTCTCCCGCGCGCTCGGCACCGAGATCGCCGCGCCCGACATGACCACGCAGGAGGCGATCGCCGCCGGTATGCCGCCGGCAGGCGTCAGGTCGCACGAATTCATCGACGTGGCCGGCCAGCCGGCCCGCCCGGAATTCGCGCGGGCCTATGGCATCCCGCTCACGACCTTCGAGGACTGGGCACACGAGCACCTTCGGCCCGCCGCCTGACGCCTGACGCCTGCCAGGACTGTCAGGCTCAGCCGTGGAGGTAGTCGACCAGGTGGGCCTTTTCGGTCTCCAGCTCCTCGATGGCGCTCTTGACGACGTCGCCGATGCTCACGATGCCGGCCAGGCGGCCCTGGCTGACCACGGGGAGGTGGCGGATGCGGTGGTCGGTCATGATCTTGCGCAGGTCTTCGACGTCGGCGTCCGGCTCACAGGTGCGCACGGGAGTCGTCATGATCGACGACACCGGCTCCTCCAGCACGCCGGGGCCGCGCTGGTGGAGCCCGCGCACCACGTCGCGCTCGGAGACGATGCCGACGATCGTCTCGCCGTCCTCCGACACCACGACGGCGCCGATGTTGTGGCTGGCCAGGGCTGCGAGCAGCTGGGTGACCGTCGCCTGCGGCCGCACGGTCGCCACCGTGCTTCCTTTGCTTCGCAGGATCGCGCTGATGAGCATCGACACCACCTCGTCACGGTAAGGAGAGGCCAGGGAGAGTATCAGTGACTTCCCCACCTCGTGCCAACGTTAAGCGCGAGTGTGGGCAAAGCCGGCCCGGCGGTCCGGGGGCGGCATGAGTACCATGCCACCCACCACTTCTCTCCAGGGGACCGCGAGATGAGCGATCGACTGAACATCGGCAGCCACGACCTGCCCATATCCGACGCACTGGCCGCCTTCATGACCGGCGGCTGGGCCGACACGAGCCGCCCGGACCTGGCGGCGCTGCCGCCGGCGTCCTACACCGCCAAGCGCCGGGCCGCCCTGGTCCAGCGGTTCCCCGGCGAGCGGCTGGTCATCCCGTCCGGGACGCTGAAGGTCCGCAGCAACGATTCCGACCACCGCTTCCGCCCCCACAGCGCCTTCGCGTACCTGACCGGCGGGCAGGAGCCCGGCGACGTGCTGGTCATCGCGCCCTCGGGGGCGGCGACGCTGTTCACCCGCCCCCGGTCGCTCCGCTCGGCGGAGGGCGCGGCAGGGCAGGAGTTCTACCGCGACCGCAAGTACGGCGAGTTCTGGGTCGGCGCCCGGCCCACCCTGGCCGAGGCCGAGGCGCTGTACCAGATCGAGTGCGCGCCGATCGACCGCCTGCCCGAGGCCCTGACCGGCGCGGCCCGGGTGCTGCGCGAGGTGGACGCCTCCGTCGACGCGCGGGTGGCGCCGCATGAGGGGGACGAGGAGCTGACCGCGTTCCTGTCGGAGATGCGGCTGATCAAGGACGACTGGGAGGTCGCCCAGCTGCAGCACGCCGTCGACGCCACGGGCCGTGGTTTCCAGGACGTGGTGCGCGCGCTGCCGCAGGCCCTCGCCCACCCGCGCGGCGAACGGTACGTCGAAGGCGTCTTCGGGCTGCGGGCCCGGCTGGAGGGCAACGCGACCGGGTACGACAGCATCGTCGCCTCCGGCGCGCACGCCTGCGTCCTGCACTGGATCCGCAACGACGGCGCCCTGAACCGCGACGAGCTGCTGCTGCTCGACGCCGGCGTCGAGTCCGACGACCTCTACACCGCCGACGTCACCCGCACCCTGCCGCTGTCGGGCCGGTTCAGCCCCGTCCAGCGGCAGGTCTACGAGCTGGTGTACGAGGCCCAGAGCGCGGCCATCGCCGTCCTGCGGCCGGGGGCCCGCTTCCGTGACTTCCACGCCGCCGCGATGCGCGTCATCGCCGAAGGGCTGCGCGAGTGGGGCGTTCTGGACTCGGCCGACGGGGACCTGCACCGCCGCTACACGCTGTGCAGCAGCGGGCACATGCTCGGCCTGGACGTCCACGACTGCGCCAGGGCCCGCACGTCGGTCTACCTGGACGGCGTGCTGGAGGCCGGTCAGGTGCTCACCGTCGAACCCGGCCTCTACCTGCAGCCGGACGACCTCACCCTGCCGCCGGAGCTGCGCGGCATCGGCGTGCGCATCGAGGACGACCTGCTGATCACCGAGGACGGCGCCCGGCTGATGTCCTCGGCCCTCCCCCGCCACCCCGACGAGGTCGAGTCCTGGATGGGAGCCCTGCTCGGCTGACCCCGGACGCTCGACAGGCCCGCTCGGCGTCATCGACGACGGCTGGCAGGCCCGCTCGGCGTCATCCCGGACGGCCGAGCGGGCCGGGTCGGGTCCGCGCGCCCGGCGTGATCGGCGGGCCGTTAGGGTGGGCGGGTGCGCGATTCGATCGTGATGGCCGGGCGTGCTGACGCCGTGCTGGCCGCTGTGGGCGGCACGCTGACCGACACCGAGCGCGAGCGGGCGTCCCGCTTCGTCCGCGAACGTGACCGGGACGACTTCGTGGCCGCCCACCTGCTGGTCAGGCAGTGCGCCGCCACCCTCCTCGGACGGCCCGCCGAGGAGCTGACCCTGATCCAGTACTGCGACAAGCACGGCCCCGGTCACGGCCGCCCGTCCATCGCCGAGGTGCCCGAACTGGGCGTCAGCCTGTCGCACACGGCCGGGTACGTGTGCGCGGCGGCGGGGCCGGGCCGGGTCGGCGTGGACGCCGAGCACGTGCCGCGGGGCGACGTGGACCGCGGCCTGGTCGAGTTCACCCTGTCCCCCGCCGAGTTCGCCCTGATCGGTCACGACAAGCGGCGGGTGATCCGCCAGTGGGTGCGCAAGGAAGCCCTGGTCAAGCGGGGCGAGCTGACGATCGACGACTTTCCGCTGACCGACCTTTCCGACATGGACGGCGAGGTGGATCCGTCGGGCTCGTCCGGCTGGCGCGGGCGCCGGCTACTGGAGTGGACGGCCGGCGCCGTCATCGGCTGCGCCGTCACCGACCACCCGGCCGAGCTGCGCCGGATCGACGGCTGAGGGCACCGGCGGCCGCGCCGCGCGGCGCGGAGCGTCGGGCCCCGGCGTGGGGTCGAGGAAGACGTGCGTGACGCCCCGGAAACGATCCCTCAGCCGGTGCTCGATGTCGTCGGAGACCTGCTCCAGCCGGTCGCCGGTGCACTCGTCCACGAAATCGATCTTCGCGGCGACCAGCACGTCGTCCGGGCCGAGCATCATGGTCAGCAGTTCGACGACCTGGTTGACCTCGGCCCGTCCGGTGATCTCCTCAAGGATCGCGCGCTGGACGCGCGGCGGGGCCGCCTGGCCGATCAGCAGCGAGGCGTTCGCCTTGATCAGGTACAGCGCGACGCCGAGCAGCAGCAGGCCGATCACGATCGAGGCCAGGCCGTCCCACACCGCCGACCCGGTGAGCTGGAAGCCCAGCAGGCCGAGGGCGGCCACGCCGATGCCGACCAGCGCCGCGGAGTCCTCGAACACGACCGCCTTGACCGCCGTGTCGGTGGTGTGCGCCACGTACCGCTGCGGGCTCACGTTCAGCCGGTCGGCCTCCCCTCGCACCTGGTGGACGGCGCGGAAGAACGAGACGCCCTCCAGCACGAAGGCGATCACCAGCACGATGTAGGACACCTTGAGGTCGCCCAGGTCCTCGCCGTCCCTGATCGTCTGCACGCCGTGGGTGATCGAGAACCCGGCGCCGATCAGCAGCGTCGCGCCGGCCGCCATCAGCGCCCAGAAGAACCCGGCCTTTCCGTGCCCGAAGGGATGCCGGGAGTCGGCCGGGTGCCCGCTGCGCCGGACCGCGACCAGCAACAGCACCTCGGTCACCGTGTCGGCGGCCGAGTGCGCGGCCTCCGAAAGCATGGCCGCCGAGCCGCTGATCAGGCCGGCCACCATCTTGGCCACCGCGATCGCGAGGTTGATGCCCGCGGCCACCGCGACCGTGAGGAAACTCTCCTGGCCGGAATCCGGCTCCGTCGCCTTCTCGCTCATCTCGCCGCTCCTTCCCCCCGTCTGGGCCGGGATACATCGTTCCAGCCGGAAAATTTCCCAAATAACGGGCGATCCGGGGATCCGACCGAGGTCAACCGCCTCATGAACGCTCCCGGAGAGATAGATTCACAACCATGAGCACGGCGGAATCCGACGACCTGGACACCAATTGGCTGAGCGGCGGGGAGCAGCGAGCGTGGCGCGCCCACCTGGCGGCCCACAAGCTTCTCGAGCATCGGCTCGACCGCGAGCTTCAGGCGTCCGGACTGTCGCTGAACGACTACGAGATCCTGGTGAACCTGTCAGAGAGCCCGGGTCATCGCATGCGCATGAGCGACCTGGCCGAGGCCACCATCCAGTCTCGCAGCCGCCTGTCCCACCAGATCGCGCGCATGGAGGCCGCCTCCCTGGTAAGCAGGGAGAGCTGCCCGGACGACCGGCGGGGAACGTTCGCGGTGCTCACCGAGCAGGGGTGGGAGACGATGCAGCGGGTGGCGCCCATGCACGTCGCCAACGTCCGCTACCACTTCATCGACCGCCTCACGCCTGAGCTGGTGCAGGCGCTGGAGGTCGCCTACACCCCCGTGGTCAAGCACCTGCTGCGCCTGCGCGCCGAAGAACGCGCCTAGCCTCCTCAGGGGCCGTCCCCGACGCCACGAGTGCGCCGCTTTTCAAGGGGCCGTCCCCGACGCCATGGGTGCGCCGCTTCTTCAGGGGCGTCCCCGATGCCACGGGGGCCACTTCTTCAGGGGGCGTCCCCGATGCCACGGGCGCGTTGGAGTGCGGCGGGCCACCCATGTCGTCCCCGCCGCCCGCCCGCCTTGTCTCCGCCGTCCGGCCTGGCCGGGCGGGTCCGGGGCCGTCCGACCCCAAACCGATACCTGGGAAAGTCGTGGATGCGCCGCTCGCGGTGGCTAGCATCCCGGCTGTGTCGAATAGGTCGCTCGCTTCCCGGTCCCGCCTCGCCGCATCCCCCGGCGACGGTCCCTCCCGGCTCGCCCCCGCGCGCACGGGCCCCTCGCCGCGTACCGCCTCCCGCGACGGCGCGCCGCCGCCGCGGCGGGCGCCGGTGCTGGCGACGTGGCTGATCGCCTCGCTGTTGCTGGCCCTCGCCTGCACCTCCGCCTGCACGTCCTCGCCTGGCGGCGACGCGCTGCCGGCCGGACGCGACCTGCTCGACAAGGCCGCGGCGGCGATGCGCGAGGTCAAGACCGTCGCCTTCACGATCACGACCGAGGGCAAGCCCCCGGTGCCGGTCAAGAACGCCGACGGCGCCCTGACCCGTGAGGGCGACGCCAAGGGCACCCTGCAGATCGACGTCCTGGGCAACCTTCAGGAGCTCAACTTCGTCCTGACCGGCGACACCGTCTACTTCAAGGGCCCCACCGGCGGCTACCAGACGATGACCCGCAAGCAGTTGGCCGGCATCTACGACCCCTCGGCCATCCTCAACCCCGACACCGGGGTGGCCCGGCTGCTGTCCACCGCCACCGCCCCCAAGACCGAGGCCGCCGAGAAGGTCGGCGGCGTGGACGCCTACCGGGTGGCGGTGACGCTGTCGCAGCAGGTCATCATCACGCTGGTGCCGGGGGTGAACCAGGGGGTCACGGGGCAGGTGTGGGTGGCCAAGGACACCGGCCGCCTGCTGAAGGCGAGCCTGCCGCTCGGCAGCGGCGCCAACACCGGCACGGTCCTGGTCGCCCTCGACGACTACGACGCCCCGGTGACCATCGCCACCCCGAGCGCCAGATCCACCCCGAGCACGAGCCCATGACCCACCCCGAGCGCCAATCCATGCCCCACCCTGAGCGCGAGCCCATGAGCCACACCGAGCGCGAGCCCTTGGGTCATTCCGCCGAACCGGTCCCCGCTTCCTCTCCGGCGCCCCGCGCGGAGCCCGGCTCGACGGCCGCGCCCGCCGGCCCGGTCGCGGTCCGGCGGGTGGCCCTGGGCGTCGGTGGAACGGCCGTCCTGCTGGCCGCGCTGGACGCCTACGTCGTGGTGACCGTCCTGATCGACGTCGCCCGCGACCTTGGCGTGCCCGTCAACCACCTCGAACGGGCCACCCCGATCGTCACCGGCTTCCTGCTCGGCTACGTAGCCGCCATGCCGTTGCTCGGCCAGCTCTCCGACCGGTACGGGCGACGGCCGCTGATCCACGCCTGCCTGGCCGGGTTCGCGGCCGGCTCCGCGGTCACCGCGCTCGCCACGTCGGTCCCGCTGCTCACGGCCGGCCGCACGCTCCAGGGCATCGCGGGCGGCGCGCTGCTGCCGATCACGATGGCGCTCGTCGGCGACCTGTGGGACGAACACGCCCGCCCGGTCGCCCTGGGGGCCGTGGGCGCGGCGCAGGAGCTGGGCAGCGTCCTCGGCCCCCTGTACGGGGCGGGGGTGGCCGCGCTGGTGGGCTGGCGGGGCATCTTCTGGGTGAACATCCCGCTCGCCCTGATCGCGGCGGTGGCCGTCCACCGGGCCGTGCCGCCGCCCGCGCCGCGCGGCGGCCCCCGAACGCGCGTCGACGTGGTGGGGGGGCTGCTGCTGGCCCTCGCGCTGGGCCTGCTCGTGGCCGGGCTGTACAACCCCGAGCCCGACAAGGCGGTCCTGCCCTCCTGGGGCGTGCCGGCGATCGCGGCGGGCGTGGTCGCCGTCGCGGGGTTCGTCGCGTGGGAGCTGCGCGCGCCGGTGCGGCTGCTGGACATGGCCGGCGTGCGGCGCGCCCCGTTCTGGGCGTCGCTGGGGGTCAGCTTCCTCACCGGGGCGGCGCTGCTGGTCACCCTGGTGGACGTGCAGCTCGCAGCCCAGACCCTGTTGGGCGAGGACACCGTCGGGGGTGCGCTGGTGCTCTCGCGGTTCCTGGTCGCCCTCGCGCTCGCCGCGCTGGCGGGCGGGGTGCTGGCTCGCCGGTTCGGCGAGCGGGCGGTCGCCGTGGCAGGGCTGGTCGTGGCCGCCGCCGGGTACTTCCTGATCTCCCGCTGGCCGCTGGACCCCGCGGCCGCCTCCTACCCGTTCGGCCTGTCGCGCGTGGACGTCGACCTGGCCGTGGCGGGCCTGGGGCTGGGCGCGGTGATCGCGCCGGTGTCCTCGGCCGTGCTGCGGGCGACCCCCGCCGGACGCCACGGGGTCGCCTCGGCGGCGGTCGTGGTGACCCGCATGATGGGCATGCTGCTGGGCGTCGCCGCCCTGTCGGCCTGGGGGTTCCACCGCTTCCAGTCGCTGACGGCCCATCTGGACACGCCGCTGCCGTTCGGCGTGGAACGCGCGGAGTACGCCCGGCGGCTGGCCGAGTACAGCGCGAAGGTCGTCCAGGCGCTGCACACGGAGTACACCGAGATCTTCCTGCTGACCGCCGTCCTGTGCGCCGTGGGCGCCGTGACGGCCCTCGCCCTCCCCCGCCGCCGGCCGTGAGCCGGGCGGGCGGGGAGAGGCGAGCGGCTACTTCTTCTTGGCGGCGCCGCGCTTGTCGCGGATGCGCATGCTGACCTCCACCGGGGAGCCGGCGAAGCCGAACTCCTCGCGGATGCGGCGCTCGATGAAGCGGCGGTAGGTCTCCTCCAGGAAGCCCGAGGTGAACAGCACGAACTTGGGCGGCTCGGTCGACGCCTGCGTGGCGAACAGGATCTTGGGCTGCTTGCCGCCGCGCACCGGCGGCGGGGTGGCGGCGACCAGGTCCGACAGGAAGGTGTTGAGCCGAGCCGTCGGCACGCGCGTGCTCCAGGACTCAAGGGCCCGCTCGATCGCCGGGACCAGCCGGTCGACGTGCCGCCCGGTCTTGGCGGAGATGTTGACCCGCAGCGCCCACGGGACGCGGACGAGCTGGCGGTCGATCTCCTTCTCCAGGTAGTGGCGGCGGTCCTCGTCGACCAGGTCCCACTTGTTGAACGCGACGACCATGCAGCGGCCCGACTCGATGACCATGCTGATGATGCGCAGGTCCTGCTCGGTGAGCACCTCGGAGGCGTCGATGAGCACGACGGCGACCTCCGACCGCTCCAGGGCGGCCTTGGTGCGCATGCCCGCGTAGAAGTCGGCGCCCTGCAGCTCGCGCTCGCGGCGCCTGATGCCCGCGGTGTCGACGAAGCGCCAGGTCTTGCCGCCCAGCTCGACCAGCTCGTCGACCGGGTCGCGGGTGGTGCCCGCCATCGGGTCGACCAGCACCCGCTCCTCGCCGGCCAGCTTGTTCAGCAGCGAGGACTTGCCGACGTTCGGCTTGCCGACCAGCGCGACCCTGCGGGGCCCGCGCTCGGCGCCGAACCGCTGCGGCGGGGCCTCGGGCATGATCTGCAGCAGGACGTCCAGCAGGTCTCCGCTGGAACGGCCGTGCAGGGCCGACACCGGCTGCGGCTCCCCGAGGCCGAGCGACCACAGGGAGGTCGCCTCCAGCTCCATGCGCTGGTCGTCCACCTTGTTGGCGGCCAGCACGAGCGGCTTGCCCGAACGGCGCAGCACCGCGGCGACGGTCTCGTCGGCGTCGGTCACCCCGACCGTGGCGTCCACCACGAACAGGATCACATCGGCCAGCTCGACCGCGATCTGCGCCTGCTCGGCGATGCGCAGCGCCATGCCGGTGGCGTCGGGATCCCACCCGCCGGTGTCCACCAGGGTGAAGCGGCGGCCCCGCCAGGTGCCCTCGTAGGTCACCCGGTCGCGGGTCACGCCGGGCACGTCCTCCACGACCGCCTCGCGGCGGCCGATGATGCGGTTGACCAGCGTGGACTTGCCCACGTTCGGACGCCCCACGACGGCGACCACCGGCAGTGGGCCGGCGTCCGGCTCGGCCTCGGCGGGCGCGCCGTCCTGCTCCAATTCCGCGAGGTCGGCCTCGATCCAGCCGGCCTCGTCGTCGTACTCCCCCGTCACGTCACGTCCGTTTCCATCGGGGCCCATCCTTGCCTCGGCGGCGGGCGGGCGCGGCGCCCCGGAGGGCGTCCCGCTCGCGCGTCACCGGATCAGGTGCGCTCTTTCACAAGTCTGAGGACCTCGGAGACGACCTCTTCGAGGTTGAGCTCCGTGGTGTCCAGCTCGACCGCGTCCGCCGCCATCACCAGAGGGTCGGCCTTGCGGGTCGAGTCAAGGGTGTCACGCCGCGCCATCGCGGCCCGCTGGGCCTCCACGGTGGTGCCGGTCAGCTCGGCGGTGCGGCGCCGGGCGCGGGCCTCGGGGCTCGCGGTCAGGTAGATCTTGACGGGCGCGCCGGGGGCCACCACGGTGCCGATGTCGCGTCCCTCGACCACGATGTCGCCCTCGCCGATGATGGCGCGCTGCTCGGCGACCAGCCGGGCGCGCACCTCGGGCACCGCGCTGACCGCGGACACCGCCGCGGTGACCTCGCCGGTGCGGATCTCGGCGGAGACGTCGCGGCCGTCCGCCGTGACGCCCGGGGCGTCCGGGTCGGTGGCGATGACGAGCACCGGCTCGCCGGCCCGGCCGGCGACCGCGGCCGCGTCGGCCACCTCGACGCCGTGCTCGAGCATCCACCAGGTGATCGCGCGGTACATCGCCCCGGTGTCGAGATAGCGCAGCCCGAGCGCGCGCGCCACCCCGCGCGACGCACTCGACTTGCCCGACCCCGAAGGGCCGTCCATGGCGACGACCAGTGCGGTCACGGCATCTCCCTCTGCGTCCCGATTGAGTTGTCCGCAATGAGGGTACCGGGAATCCTCCACCACCCGGGCATCGTCGGCCCAAGCCCCTGACGGGACTAGGGCACGTGCCACCCGTGCGAGCGCAGGGCCTCGGCGAGCACCTCGGCGGACTCGGGCTGGACCGACAGTTCGGCGGCGCCCAGCGGCAGCCCGGGGGCGTGCTCCAGGCGGACGTCCTCGATGTTGACCCCGGCGTCCTGGGCCACCTGGAACAGGCGCGCCAGCTCGCCGGGCCGGTCGCCGACGAGCACCTGCACCACGGCGTACGCCCGCGCGGGCCCGCCGTGCTTGCCGGGGATGCGGCTCCGGCCGGCGTTTCCGCGCCGCAGCAGCTCGGTGACCCGCGCGATGGCCCCGTCGTCGTCCACCGAGACCGCGCGCAGGGCCGCCGCCGCGGCGGCCAGGTCGGTGGCGACGGCCTCCAGGACCTCCGCCACCGGGCGGGCGTTGCCCGACAGGATGACCGTCCACAGGTCGGGATCGCCGCCCGCGACCCGGGTGACGTCCCGCACTCCCGGCCCGGCCAGGCCGAGCGCGGTGTCGGAGGCGCCGACCAGCCGCGCGGCGACGGCGGAGGCGGCCACGTGCGGGGCGTGCGAGATCAGCGCGACGGCCTCGTCGTGCGCCACCGGGTCGACCTTGACGGCGTTGCCGCCGCACAGTTCGATGAGCGACAGCACGGCCGCGACGGCGCGCGGCGAGGTCTCGCGCCCGGGGCAGTACGCCCAGGGACGGCCGAGGAACACATCGGCCCGGGCCGCGCCGGGCCCGGACCGCTCGCGGCCGGCCAGCGGGTGCCCGGCCACGTAGGCGCTCATGTCACAGCCGAGCCGGCGCGCCTGCTCGATGGGCAGCGCCTTGACGCTGGCCACGTCGGTGTAAAAGCGGGCGGCTTCGGTCTTCTGCAGGTCGAGCAGCCAGTCGGCCACGAACTGGGGCGGCACGGCGATCACGGCCAGGTCGACGCGGTCGCCGCCCGGCTCCCACTCGTCCCCGGCGCCGAGCTCGCACGCCACGCGCACCGCACCGGGACTCTGGTCGGTGAGCTTGACGGTGACGCCGTGCTCGCGCAGGGCCAGGGCGACCGACGTGCCGATCAGCCCGGTGCCGACGACCAGGACGCTCTGGATGCCGCGCGGCCGCTCGTTCACTGGGCGATGTCCACTCTCAGCGCGGCGGCGCCGCGCAGGTAGACGTGCTGGATCTGCTGGCGGGGGCGGTCGGTGGCCACGTGGGCCATCAGCCGGACGACCCGGGGCAGCGCCCCGGGCACGTCGATCTCGCTGGCGCAGATCAGCGGCACGTCGTGGAAGCCGAGCTTGCGGGCGGCGAGCGCGGGGAACTCCGCGGTGAGGTCGGGAGTGGCCGTGAAGATCACGCTGATCACCTCGTCGGTGGTCAGCCTGTTGCGCTCCATGACCTCGCTGACCAGCTCGGTCACTCCCTCGAGGATCGCCTCCCGATCGTTGGAATCGATCTGGACGGCGCCTCGGATGGCCCGCACCATGGCTTTCCCCTCTCGCAGGGCGTCGGGTCGTGCTCCGCTTCCCGCCAGGCTACATTCCCACGGTGGCGTAGAGTTCGCCGACCTCCACGAGGGTGAGCGCGCGCAGGGTGCCCGGCTTGAGCCGGCCGAGCTTGACCGGCCCGAACTCGATGCGGGCCAGGTCGATTACGTTGTGACCGGCGAGCTCCAGCATGCGCCGCACGACGTGCTTGCGCCCCTCGTGCAGGACGACCTCGACCAGGGCCTGCTGACCGTGCTCCTGCACGATCTTGAACTCGTCGGCCTTGACCAGGCCGTCCTCCAGCTCGACGCCCGACTTCAGCCGGCGGCCCAGGTCGCGCGGAATGGGCCCGGGCACCTTGGCCCAGTACTTCTTCTGCACGCCGAAGCTCGGGTGGGTCAGCCGGTGGGCCAGCTCGCCGTCGTTGGTGAGGATGATCAGGCCCTCGGTCTCGGTGTCCAGGCGCCCGACGTGGAACAGCCGCTCGGTGCGGTCGGCCACGTAGTCGGCCAGCGACGGACGGCCCTCGGGGTCGGACATGGTGCTGACGACGCCGATCGGCTTGTTGATCGCGAAGTAGACCAGGTCGGGGGCGGTCGGGATGCGCTTGCCGTCGACGTGGATGACCTGCTTGGCCGGGTCGACGCGGGCGCCGAAGCGCCGCACGACCTGGCCGTCCACGGTGACCCGTCCCTCGCCGATCATCTCCTCGCAGGTGCGCCGTGCCGCGACGCCGGCCTGGGCGAGGACCTTCTGCAGCCGGATGCCGTCGGGCACCTCGGTGGTGTCGCGCTCGTCGGTGTAGCCGGCGGGGAAGAAGTCGGGGTCGCGCAGCGGCTGGCGGGCGGTCTTGAACGCGCCGCCGCGCTGGGGACGGGCGGCCTGCCCGCGCCCGGCCGGGGCGCCGGAGCGCGTCGCCTTCCCGCGCGCCGCGGGAGCGCCGCCGCGACCGGCCGCGTCGCGGCCCGCGGGCGCGGCGCCACGGCCGAAGCGGTCCTGCGCCCGGCCGCCCTCGGGGCGGCCGTAGCGGCCACGGGTGCCGGCGGACGAGCCGCCGAGCGAGCCGCCAATGGTCTGCACCTCGTCGCGCCGGCCCTCACGCCGGTCGTCGCGCCCGTACCGGCCGCCGGAGCCGCCGGCGAAACGGCCCTCGTCGCGGACGGGCCGGTCGCGGCCGGTCTCGTCCCTGCCGTAGCGCTCGCGGGAGCCGCCGCGCGGAGCCGCGCGGTCGTCGTCGCGGAAGGAACTCCGGCGGTCGTCGCCGAAGGAGCCGCGCCGCTCGTCACTCCGGAACGGGGGACGGCGGTCATCACCGCGCGGGGCACCGCCCCGGTCGCCACCGAAGGAACCCCGGCGGTCGTCACCACGGGACGGACCGCCCCGGTCGCCACCGAAGGAACCCCGGCGGTCGTCGCCGAAGGAACCGCGCCGCTCGTCACTCCGGAACGGGGGACGGCGATCATCGCCGCGCGGGGCACCGCCCCGGTCCCCACCGAAGGAACCCCGGCGGTCATCACCACGGGACGGACCGCCCCGGTCATCGCGGAAGGAACCCCGGCGGTCGTCGCCGAAGGAACCGCGCCGCTCGTCACTCCGGAACGGGGGACGGCGATCATCGCCGCGCGGGGCACCGCCCCGGTCCCCACCGAAGGAACCCCGGCGGTCATCACCACGGGACGGACCGCCCCGGTCGCCGCGGAAGGAGCCCCGGCGGTCGTCACCACGGGACGAACCGCCCCGGTCGTCACGGAACGAGCCCCTGCGGTCGTCGCCGAAGGAGCCACGCCGCTCGTCGCCCCGGAACGGGGCACGGCGGTCGTCGCCGGACGCCCCGCCTCGGTCGTCGCCCGGCCTGCCGTATCGCGCGCGAGAGCCGCTCTGGCCGCCTCCTCGCGGGCCGCCTCCGCTCCGGAAGCCGCCGGAGCCGCCACGGGCTCCGGCCCCTCCACGGGAGCCTGAGGCGCCGCCGGGGGCGCCGCCGCGTCCTCGACCGCGTCCATCACCGGACGGGGTACCACGCCTGTTGTTCACTTCTGATGCTCCTCTAGGTTTTCCACGTCGTCGGGGAGGAACGGGGCGAGCGCGGGCAGCTCGTCGAGGCTCCGCAGCCCCAGCCTCTCCAGGAAGTACGAGCTCGTGCGGTAGAGCACCGCCTGGCTCTCGGGATCGGTGCCGGCCTCCTCGACCAGCCCGCGCGCCGCCAGCGTGCGCATGACGCCGTCGCTGTTGACCCCTCGTACGGCGGCGACCCTCGCCCGGCTCACCGGCTGGCGGTAGGCCACGACCGCGAGGGTCTCCAGGGCGGCCTGCGTCAGACGGGCCTGCTGCCCGTCGCGGACGAAGCGCTCCACCACCGCGGCGCACCCGGCCCGCGTGTAGAGACGCCAGCCTCCGGCGACCTCCCGCAGATCGAAACCCCGCCCTTCGGCGGTGTATTCCGCCGACAGCTCGCGCAGGGCCTCGGCGACCTCGCGCGAGGGGCGCTCGAGCACCTGGGCCAGGGTGACCTCGGCGACCGGCTCGTCGACGACGAGCAGGATGGCCTCCAGGCCGGCCCGCAGGCCCGGCTCGGCGGTCTCGCCGGCGGGGACGGGCGCGTCGCCGGGCGGGCGCCCGGCGTCAGGACTCATCGGCTGCATCTTCGCTCTCTCGGCCTTCGGGGTGCGGCCGGCCGTCGGCGTCGTCGCCGTCCTGCCGGTCGCGGTCGCCCGCGGGGCCCTCGTCGTAGTCGTCGACCACCGCGACGTCTCCGTCGTCGGCGCCCGTCCAGGTCACGTGCAGATCTCCGAGCGGCTCTATCTGCTCGAAGGAGACCGCGGCCTCCCGGTAGAGCTCAAGGACGGCCAGGAAGCGCGCGATGACCTCGAAGGTGCCCGCGCAGTCGGCGGTCAGGGCCCGGAACGTCGCGGTGCGCACGCGCCGGAGCCGCTGCACAAGGATAGCCGCTTGCTCGCGGACGTTGGCGACCGGTTGGTAGATGTGGGCGGTGGACACCGACGGCGCGGCCTTCGGCGTGAACACCCTCGCCGCGATCTTGGCCAGCCGCTCGGGGCCGATGCCGAGCACCAGTTCGGGCAGCAGCCCCGCGAACTGCGGCTCCATCGGCACCGACCGGGGGAAGCGCAGGGCCTCCTCGGCCATCCGACCGGCGAAGACCTTCGCGACCTCCTTGTAGGCGCGGTACTGCAGCAGGCGGGCGAACAGCAGGTCGCGGGCCTCCAGCAGCGCCAGGTCCTCCTCGTCCTCCACCTCGCCCGTGGGCAGCAGGCGGGCGGCCTTGAGGTCCAGGAGAGTGGCGGCGACGAGCAGGAAGTGGCTGGCCAGGTCCAGATCCCACTCGGGGCCGCGGGAGCGGATGTGCGCGATGAACTCGTCGGTCACCTGGTGCAGGGACACCTCGGTGATGTCGAGCTTGTGCTTGGAGATCAGCGCGAGCAGCACGTCGAAGGGGCCTTCGAAGACCTCCAGGTGCACCTGGAAGGCGTCCGGCCTGGCCTGCGCCGTCTCGGGCTGTGGGGTCACCGGCCCATTGTCCCGCACGGCGGCCGCCGCCGCGCGGGACCGCCCTCACGGCCGGCGGTGCGGACCGGTCGGCGGTGCGGGCGGATCAGCCCTCCTGTGACCAGCGGGCCAGGACCTCGCGGGCCAGCTCACGGTAGGCCGTGGCGCCCATGGAGGCGGAGTCGAACTGGGTGATCGGCTCGCCCGCGAGGGTGGCGTCGGGGAACCGGACGGTGCGGTTGATCACCGTGTGGAAGACCTTGTCGCCGAAGCCCTGCATGATCGTCTGGAGTACCTCGCGCGCGTGCAGCGTGCGCGGGTCGTACATGGTGGCCAGGATGCCGTCGATCTCGAGGTTCTTGTTCAGGCGCTCCTGCACCTTGGTGATCGACTCCATCAGCAGGGCGACGCCCCGCAGCGCGAAGAACTCGCACTCGAGCGGCACCATGACGCTGTGCGCGCAGGTCAGCGCGTTCACCGCCAGCAGGCCGAGCGAGGGCTGGCAGTCGATCAGGCAGATGTCGTAGTGCGGGAGCAGCGGCTCCAGCGAGCGCCCGAGGGCGTACTCGCGGGCCACCTCGTTGACCAGCCGGATCTCGGCGCCGGACAGGAAGATGTTGCTGGGCAGCAGGTCCATGTTCTCGACGCTGGTGGCCAGCAGCACGTCCTCGGCGGTGACGTCCTGCTCTTCCATGATCAGGTCGTAGATGGTCGCCTCGAGCGGGCGCGGGTCGATGCCCAGACCGACCGAGAGCGCGCCCTGCGGGTCGAAGTCGACGAGCAGGACCTTCTGCCCGCACTCGGCGAGCGAGGCCCCGAGGTTGATCGTCGTGGTGGTCTTGCCGACGCCGCCCTTCTGGTTGACCATGGCCACGACCCTCGCGGGGCCGTGCGTGGTCGGGGGCACCGGATCTGGGAAGACGGGACGCGGCCGGCCGGTGGGACCAAGGATCCCGTCGCTCCTGGTGTCACCCCATCCACCCTCGGGGGCACCGGGAATCTCCCGGATTGAAGCGTCTGTGGTCGCAGTCACCAGTTGAACCTCCCTGACGGCCCCGAACCGGACCGTCCGGACGGACACTATGGGGTGGGCACGTAAGCGGCAAGGCGACGCGCCCGAGAGCTATGAAGTTGGACGATCGGCCCCGTCTTGGACCGCCGCGTAGGCCGCGCGGAGCCGGTCGACCCCGACGAGGGTGTAGACCTGGGTGGTCGCGACCGAGGCGTGGCCGAGCAGTTCCTGGACAACCCTAACGTCCGTTCCTCCGTCAAGGAGGTGAGTTGCGAACGAATGGCGCAACATGTGCGGCGAGACACCGGTCAGCCCGGCCCGCTCGGCGGCCGACCGCAGCACCTCCCAGGCCCCCTGGCGGGTGAGCCGGCCTCCGCGGGCGTTGAGGAACAGCGCCGCGCTGCCGCCCCCCTGCGCCCAGATCAGCGGCCGTGCCCGCGCCAGGTAGGCGCCGAGGGCCTCCCGGGCGAACCGGCCGATCGGCACCACGCGGGCGCGCCCGCCCTTGCCCCGCAGCCGCACCCGCTCGGGCTCCACGTCCTCCACGGTCATCCCCACGGCCTCGGAGATGCGCGCCCCCGTGCCGTACAGCACCTCCAGCAGGGCCCGGTTGCGGTGGGTCAGCGGCGCGTCCTTCGGCCCGGCGGCGGCGATGAGCCGCTCGACCTCGGCCACCCCGATCGCCTTGGGCAGATGGCGCAGCCGGCTCGGCGGGTGCACCTCGCGCGCGGGGTCGTGCGCCGTCATCCCCTCGCGCGCGGCGAACCGGTGGAGCCCGCGCACGGCCGAGACGGCCCTGGCGGCCGAGCTGGCCACCAGGGCGGGATGACGCTCGTCGCCCTCGCGCAGGGCCGTCAGGAACGCCTCGACGTCCGCCTCGGCCACCTGGGCCAGGGACGGGCACCCGCGCGAGCGCAGGTGCTCCAGGTAACGCCGAAGGTCACGCCGGTAGGAGGCGAGGGTGTTGACCGCCAGGCCCCGCTCCACCGCGAGGTGGGCGAGGTAGGCGGCGGACGCGGCCTCGGCGTCGGCGTGTGCGCTCAGGACGGGACCTCCTGTCAGGCCTCCTCGGCGTCGGCGGGACGCAGGGTGGCGAAGCCGTCCGGCAATGCGGCGTACGCGGCGAGAATACCCGCGACGGCGGGACCATTGTGGATCATTCCGCTCAGCGCCTTATGCACGGCTTCGAGCAGCGGAACCCATACGACGGGCATGTCCACCTCCTCGTGCCGGCGCACGAACGCCATCTCCTCCTCGGGGATCGCCTCCAGATCGCGGGCCAGGAAGATGCGGATGCTCTCGTCGGACATCCCCGGCGAGGTGAAGGTGTCCAGCAGCGTGTGCCAGGTCTTCGCCCGGTAGCCGGACTCCTCGGCCAGCTCGCGCGCCGCGCACTCGGCCGGCGGCTCGCCCTTGACGTCCCGGATGCCGGCGGGCAGCTCCCACAGCAGCTTGCGCACCGGATGGCGGTACTGCCGCAGCAGCAGCACCCGGTCGTCCTCGTCGAGCGCGACGACGGCGACCGAACCGGGATGCACGACGTAGTCGCGCTCGGCGACCTCGTCGCCGGGCATGCTGACCGTGTCGGTGCGCACCGTGATCACCCGCGCCGTGAGGTGGACGCGCTCGCCCCGCACCTCCCAGGATGCGGGCACGTCCTGGACGTCTTCGGCGCTCGGTTCGCGGGCGGGCGGGCGGCCCGGGGCGGGGCTCACGCGCCCCGCCCGGCCTTGGCGACGGCCTCGCGCACGTCGGCGTAGGTCAGCGCCGCGTCGATCAGGCCGCGGAACAGCGGGTGCGCGCGGGTCGGGCGGGACCGGAACTCCGGGTGCGCCTGGGTGCCGACGAAGAACGGGTGCGTGTCGGCGTCCAGCTCGGCGTACTCGACGAGCCTGCCGTCCGGGGACAGCCCGGAGAACACCATGCCGACCTTCTCCAGCCGTTCGCGGTAGGCGTTGCCGACCTCATAGCGGTGGCGGTGGCGCTCGCTCACCGTGCCCGTGCCGTACAGCCCCCGCACGATCGACCCCTCGGCGAGCCGGGCGGGGTACAGGCCGAGCCGCATGGTGCCGCCCATGTCGCGCTCGCCCGCCACCACGTCCTCCTGGTCGGCCATGGTGCTGATCACCGGGTCGGCGGTGCCGGGGTCGAACTCGGTGCTGTCGGCGCCCTCGATGCCGGCCAGGTTGCGGGCGGCCTCGATGACCATGCACTGCATGCCCAGGCAGATGCCGAGCAGCGGGACCTGCCGCTCTCGGGCGTGCCGAACCGCGCCGAGCTTGCCCTCGATGCCGCGCACGCCGAAGCCGCCGGGGATGAGCACACCGTCCACGCCGTCGAGCTCGCGCTCGGCGCCCTCGGGGGTCTCGCAGTCGTCGCTCTTGACCCAGCGGATGTTGACCCGCGCGTCGCAGGCGAACCCGCCGGCGCGCAGCGCCTCGGTGACCGACAGGTAGGCGTCGGGCAGGTCGATGTACTTGCCCACCAGCGCGATCGTGACCTCCTTGGCCGGGCGGTGCACCCGGCGCAGGAGCTGGTCCCACTCGTGCCAGTCGACGTCGCGGAACGGCAGGCCGAGGCGGCGGATCACGTAGGCGTCCAGGCCCTCGGAGTGCAGGACCTTCGGGATGTCGTAGATGCTCGGCGCGTCCACGGCCGACACCACGGCGTCCTCGTCCACGTCGCACATGAGGCTGATCTTGCGCTTGAGCGAGGTGGTGATGGGCCGGTCGGAGCGGCAGACGATGGCGTCGGGCTGGATGCCGATGCTGCGCAGCGCGGCGACCGAGTGCTGGGTCGGCTTGGTCTTCAGCTCGCCGCTCGGGCCGATGTACGGAAGCAGCGAGACGTGCAGGAAGAAGACGTTGTCCCGGCCGACCTCGTGGCGGACCTGGCGCACGGCCTCGAGGAAGGGCAGCGACTCGATGTCGCCGACGGTGCCGCCGACCTCGGTGATGACCACGTCCACGTCGGGGCCGGCCATGCCGCGGATGCGGTCCTTGATCTCGTTGGTGATGTGCGGGATCACCTGGACGGTGTCGCCGAGGTACTCCCCGCGCCGCTCCTTGGCGATGACGTTGGAGTACACCTGGCCGGTGGTGACGTTGGCCGAGCCGTGCAGCTCGGTGTCCAGGAACCGCTCGTAGTGACCCACGTCCAAGTCGGTCTCGGCGCCGTCGTCGGTGACGAAGACCTCGCCGTGCTGGAAGGGGTTCATGGTGCCGGGGTCGACGTTGAGGTAGGGGTCCAGCTTCTGCATGGTGACCCGCAGGCCGCGGAGCTTCAGCAGGCGCCCCAGGCTCGAGGCTGTCAGCCCTTTGCCGAGACTGGAGGCGACGCCTCCGGTGACGAACAGATGCTTGGTGTTTGCGGCGCTGCGCAAGGAGGGTCTCCCGTGGTCCGTTCTGATCGTGGCCGTCCGACGGGCGACCTCGTGTCCACGGGCTCTCAGGATATCAAAGGACGCTCGCGAAGTGCCCGAACGGTCCGGGGCGTCCGTTCCCTGCATGCTAACCAAGCGGTAACTTTTCCGGTTATGTCACCCCGTGATGCACTACGCCGGATCATCAACGGCCTCATCCACCGCGCGTGGGCCGCGATCCGCGCGACCGGAGCGGTCACGCCCAAGACCCCGGCCGGGTACCGCTTCCGCCGCCTCGGCGAGGGGGCGTGCCTCTCGTTCCCGCAGGGAGCGATCTTCGGGGAGGCGTGGATCGAGATCGGCGACCACACGCTGGTCGGGGAGCGCGTCTCCATCTCGGCCGGCATGGGACCGGGGGTCGACCTCGGCCCCCGGTCGATCGTCCGCGTCGGCGGCGGCTGCTCCATCGGGCGCGGCAGCCACATCGTCGGCCACCAGTCGATCGACATCGGCGACGACGTGTTCACGGGACCGTACGTCTACATCACCGACCAGAACCACGTGTACGACGACCCCGAGCTGCCCATCGGCCGCCAGTGGCCGCGCAACAACCCGGTGTCCATCGGGTCCGGCTCCTGGATCGGCGCCGGGGCCGTCATCCTGCCCGGCACCCGCATCGGCAGGCAGTCGGTCGTCGCCGGCGGCGCGGTGGTGCGCGGCGAGTTCCCCGACCACTGCGTCATCGCCGGCGTCCCGGCCCGCGTCGTGCGCCGCTACACCCCCGAAACCGGCTGGCACTCCCCCTCCGAGGCCCCACCGCCTCCCGGTGACTCCCCATCTCCGGCCGACCTCGCGGCCGCGGAGATCCTCCCGGCGCCGGACGGTCCCGCTATCCGGGAGGACCCCGCGATCCCGGACGACCCCGCGGACCTGGACGACCCCGCGATCCCGGACGACCCCGCGGACCTGGACGACCCGGCACTCATGGACGACCACTCGCCCGTCCCCGGACAGATGCCGGCGCCGATCCCCGCGCCGGTCGCCGCACCCGCCTCCGCGCCGATTCCCGAGCCGGTCTCCGAACGGGCCGCCTCGCTGCCCCGCACCTGACCGCCGGCCGCCCGGCACGCATCGTCCGGTAACGGACCTGGACCGGGGCGGTCGTGCGGGTTACCGTCGCGGCATGCGGACGGGAATCAGTGACATGTTCGAGGTCGAGTTCCCTCTGTTCGCCTTCAGCCACTGCCGGGACGTGGTGGCCGCGGTGACCAACGCGGGCGGGTTCGGCGTCCTCGGCGCGGCGGCCCACTCCCCCGAGCAGCTCGACCGCGAGCTGTGCTGGATCGACCGGCAGGTGCGCGGCCGGCCGTACGGCGTGGACGTGCTCGTCCCCACGCGCATCGACCGGGCGGCGGCCGACCCCGCCGAGCGGCTGCTCGACCACATCCCCGAGGTCCACCGCGACTTCGTCACCCACCTGTTCGCCAAGTACGGCGTGGGCAAGGGCAAGCCCTTCACGCTCGGCTCGGTCGGCGGCCACGCCGACGAGGTCGGGCGCCGGGTCACGCACTCCGGCGCGACCGGTCTGGTCGACGTGGCGCTCCGGCACCCGATCCGCCTGATCGCCAGCGCGCTCGGCCCGCCGCCCCCGGCCATGGTCGCCAAGGCCCGCGCCGCCGGAGTGCCGATCGCCGCGCTGGTCGGCACGGTCGAGCACGCCCGCCGCCAGGTCGCAGCCGGAGCCGACCTGATCGTCGCCCAGGGCACCGAGGCCGGCGGGCACACCGGCGAGGTGTCCACGATGGTGCTCGTCCCCCAGGTCGTGGACGCCGTGGCGCCGATCCCGGTGCTCGCGGCGGGCGGCGTGGCGAACGGCCGGCAGATGGCCGCGGCGATGGCCCTAGGCGCCGAGGGCGTGTGGTGCGGCTCGGTCTGGCTCACCACCGAGGAGGCCGAGACCCCCTCGGTCGTCAAGCGCAAGATGCTCGCCGCCACCTCCCTGGACACCGTGCGGTCGAGGGCGCGCACCGGCAAGCCGGCGCGGCAGCTCGTCTCGGCCTGGACCACCGAATGGGACGAGGCCCCAGAGAGCCCCGGGCCGCTGCCGATGCCCCTGCAGATGCTCCTCGCCGAGGGGGCTCTGGCCCGCATCGGCGACGCGGCCGAGAACGGCGAGCCGGGCGCCCGGGAACTGGCGAACTACTTCGTCGGCCAGGTCGTCGGCCAGCTCGACCAGGTCAAACCGTCCCGCCAGGTCGCCTACGAGATCATCGAAGAGTTCGCCTCGGCCGTCGACCGGCTGCGGCGGATCACCGGCGCCTGATCCCGCCGCCGCCCGTTCGAACATTCACACGACTTCGCGGGGCCGTGCTTGACGACGGGAACGATGGGCATCTGCTCATTCGTCTTCTCCATCGGAAAGCATGGAAAGGTGGAGGTGCGATGCTCGCGGCGCTGACCGGTCTCGGGCTGTCCACGGCCGCGGGGCTCAACGCCTACATCCCGCTGCTGGTGGTCGGCCTGCTGGCCAATTTCACGAACGCCGTCCGGCTGCCGCACGACTACGCGTGGCTGACCAACGGGTGGGTGCTGGCCATCATCGGCGTGCTGCTGGTGGCCGAGATGGTGCTCGACAAGGTGCCGGTCGTCGACCACGTCAACGACATGATCCAGACGGCCGTGCGTCCCGCCGCCGGCGGCGTGGCCTTCAGCGCCACACAGGCGGCCTCGCAGCTCGACCACTCCACCTGGATGGCGCACAACCCCTGGGTGAGCTGGGTGCTCGGCATCGGCGTCGCCCTGGCGGTGCACGTGATGAAGGCCACGGCCCGGCCGGTCGTCAACGTCTCCACCGCGGGTGTCGGAGCCCCGGTGGTCAGCACCATGGAGGACGCCGGGGCGCTGGGCATGAGCCTGGTCGCCGTCTTCTTCCCGGTGCTGGTCGTCGTGGGGCTGGTCGTGCTGGCCGTCCCGGCCTGGTGGGCCTTCCGCCTCCTGCGCCGGCGCCGCGCCCGCAAGATGGCCCCCCGCCTCCCGCAACCCTCATGACCGCCCCGCCACCCCGGGGCCGGACGCCGCCGCCGGCGGCGTCTCACACCCGGCCGAGGCCCGCGTAAGCGCAGGACCTCGGCCACTGGGTGGGCGCCGGTCAGTGGACGGCGGTCAGTGGACGCCGGTCAGTGGACGCCGGCCTCCCGCATGTCGCGGACTTCGCGTTTGAGCTCCTTGATCTCGTCGCGGAGGCGGGCGGCGACCTCGAACTGCAGGTCGGCCGCGGCGGTGTGCATCTGCTCGGTCAGCGACTGGACCAGCGACTCCAGCTGGGCCCTCGGCATCTCGCCGGCGATGGCCTTGGCGTGCTGGCCGGTCTGGCGGGCGCTCAGCCCCGGGACCGGCGCCTTGCCGCGGCTCTGCTGGCGGCCGCCGCCGAGGAGCTGCTCGGTGTCGGCGTCCTCCCGGACGAGGGAGTCGAGGATGTCGGCGATCTTCTTGCGCAGCGGCTGCGGATCGACGCCGTTCGCCTCGTTGTAGGCGACCTGCTTGGCCCGGCGCCGGTTGGTCTCTTCGATCGCGCGCTCCATCGAGGGCGTGACCCGGTCGGCGTACATGTGGACCTGGCCGGAGACGTTGCGCGCCGCGCGGCCGATCGTCTGGATCAGGGAGGTCTCGCTGCGCAGGAAGCCCTCCTTGTCGGCGTCGAGGATGGCCACCAGCGACACCTCGGGCAGGTCGAGGCCCTCGCGCAGCAGGTTGATGCCGACCAGGACGTCGAACTCGCCCATGCGCAGCTCGCGGAGCAGCTCGATGCGGCGCAGCGTGTCGACCTCGCTGTGGAGGTAGCGCACGCGGATGCCGAGCTCGAGGAGGTAGTCGGTGAGGTCCTCCGACATCTTCTTGGTCAGGGTGGTGACCAGGACCCGCTCGTCCTTCTCGGCGCGCTCGCGGATCTCGTGGACCAGGTCGTCGATCTGCCCCTTGGTCGGCTTGACGACCACCTCGGGGTCGACCAGGCCGGTTGGGCGGATGACCTGCTCGACGACCTCGCCCTTGCTGCGGCCGAGCTCGTAGGGCCCCGGTGTGGCGGACAGGTAGACGGTCTGCCCGATGCGCTCGAGGAACTCCTCCCACTTGAGCGGGCGGTTGTCCATGGCCGAGGGCAGGCGGAAGCCGTGGTCGACCAGGGTGCGCTTGCGCGAGGCGTCGCCCTCGTACATCGCGCCGATCTGCGGCACGGTCTGGTGGGACTCGTCCAGGACCAGGAGGAAGTCCTCGGGGAAGTAGTCGAGCAGGGTGTTGGGCGCGGTGCCCGCCTCGCGGCCGTCGATGTGCCGCGAGTAGTTCTCGATGCCGGAGCAGGTGCCGACCTGGCGCATCATCTCGATGTCGTAGGTGGTGCGCATGCGCAGCCGCTGGGCCTCCAGCAGCTTGCCCTGCTTCTCCATGGTGGCCAGGGTCGCGGCCAGCTCGGCCTCGATGTCGCCGATCGCGCGCTCCATGCGCTCGGGGCCGGCGACGTAGTGGGAGGCGGGGAAGATGTAGAGCTCCTCGTCCTCGGTGATGACCTCTCCGGTGAGCGGGTGGAGCGTCGCCAGCTTCTCGATCTCGTCGCCGAACATCTCGATGCGGACGGCGAGCTCCTCGTACTGCGGGATCACCTCGACGGTGTCGCCGCGCACGCGGAAGGTGCCCCGGGTGAAGGACAGGTCGTTGCGTGCGTACTGCATGTCGACCAGGCGGCGCAGGAGCTGGTCGCGCTCGATCTGCTGGCCGACCTTGAGCCGGACCATGCGGTCGACGTACTCCTGCGGGGTGCCGAGGCCGTAGATGCACGACACCGAGGCCACCACGACGGTGTCGCGGCGGGTCAGCAGCGAGTTGGTCGCCGAGTGGCGCAGCCGGTCGACCTCGTCGTTGATCGAGGAGTCCTTCTCGATGTAGGTGTCGGTCTGCGGGACGTACGCCTCGGGCTGGTAGTAGTCGTAGTAGGAGACGAAGTACTCGACCGCGTTGCCGGGCAGCATCTCACGAAGCTCGTTGGCGAACTGCGCGGCGAGCGTCTTGTTCGGCTGCATCACCAGAGCGGGGCGCTGAAGCCGCTCGATGAGCCAGGCCACGGTGGCGGTCTTGCCGGTGCCCGTGGCGCCCAGCAGGACGTTGTCCTTCTCCCCGGCCTTGACCCGCCGCTCGAGCTCGGCGATCGCCGTCGGCTGGTCGCCCGAGGGGGTCATGTCGGTGACGACCTGGAAGGGCGCCACCCTGCGCTGCAAATCAGTTACCGGCCTCACATCTCCATAACCTACGCGCCGCCACCGACAATTCCGCCGCCGCGACGGCGGCCGGCCGCCATCGGCGTCGCGAAGCCCGGCACTGGCCTCCGGTTTACCCTCCCGTTACCATGACCACGGGGCTTACTGATCGTCGAGGCGGGGCGGGCGCCATGGAGCGCATGGGCAGGTTCGTTGCTTGGGTCGGCAAGAACGCCGACGGCGTCATCGCCCTGGTGCTGGCGGTCTTCATCGCCTTCCTCGGCCTGACCGCGAGCGACCAGATCATGGGCCAGCCCAAGAGCGAGCTGATCAGCGGGGTGACCCTGCTCGTGCTGGGCCTGCTCACCGCGGCGATCCTGCGCGACCGGTGGCGGCAGGAGCCCATGGAGGAGACGATCAAGGAGAACTTCCGCACGACCTCCGGCGCGCTGGCCGACCTTCCCGCGCGGCTCGACCGGCTCACCCACCTCGAGGCGGTCGTCCAGAGCGCCAAGCGCGTGCTCGACGACCTGCAGGTGGTGCAGGTGCTCAACGGCGCCGACGAGATCGCCGAGGCACACGCCGAGGCGCGGCGCTCCACCGACCGCTGGTACTTCAAGGGCGGCACGGGCACCTACGTGCGGGCGGTGACCCTCCCCGAGCTGGTCGTGGCCGCCCGCCGCGAGCGCAAGGCCCTGCTCGTGCGCCTGGAGATCATCGACCCCACCCACCTCGGCGTCTGCGAGGCGTACGTGCGCTTCCGCCGGTCGGTGTCCGACGCGCCCGACGGCACCGGCGAGTACTGGACGGTCGACCGCACGCGCAAGGAGTCCTACGCCACCATCCTGGCGGCCTGCTGGTACCGCCAGCGGTTCAGCCTGCTGGACATCCACCTCGGGCTGGCGGCGACCATGACGACGTTCCGGTGGGACCTGTCCGCGAATCATGTGATCATCACGGTGGAGGACCCCAACCGCGCCCTGGTGACCCGGCGCGGCAGCTTCTACTACGACCACTGCGCCACCGAGCTGATCGCTAGCCTCGACCAGGCGAGGCGCGTCCCCCTGGAGTCGGCCAAGGCGACGCAGGTGGGCGAAGAGCCCACCGTCGACGAGGTGCGCAAGCTGTTCGAGGCCCTCGGGCTCGGCCTGCCGAAGGCCTACGGCGACCGCGACGTGGTCGAGATCATCCGCAAGGCCATCCGCGCGAAGAACCCCTACTCGGCATGAGGCCCGAGTGAGGTACGACGACCTGTACGCGGAGCTGGCGTCGGGCGCGGCGCCCCGCGCCCTCCCCGGCCGGGTGCTGCGCCTGCTGCGGGACATCGCGGCGGGCCGGTCGGCGATCAGGGCGGTGCGCCATCCGCTCGGGTTCCTGTGCCTGCCGGTCGAACGAAGCGGCGAGCACGGCGTGTGCGTCCACATCTGGTCGACCGACGTGCCGAGCGTCGCCACCACCACCTCCGGCGTCCACTGCCACAGCTGGGACCTGATCAGCTATGTCCTGTTCGGCCAGGTGCGCAACGAGCTGGCCACGGTGGCCGACCGCGCCGCCGGAGCCTCCCACCGGGTGTTCGAGGTGGTCAGCGCGGGCGATGTGGACAGCATCCGCCCCACCGGGCGCACCGTCTCCTACGCGCCGGGGGCGTCGTCGCTCTACGGCGCCGGCGAGGTCTACACCCTGCGCGCCGGGGTGTTCCACCGCAGCGTGATCCCCGAGGGCACCGACACCGCGACGATCGCGCTGGGCAACGGGCGTCCGGGCATGGCCGATCTGTCCCTCGGGCCGCTCGGCACGCGCCCCCACCGGGTGGTCCGGCGCCGCTGCGACGATGAGGAGACCGCGCGGGCCGCCCGGCTGGCCGCGGAGCACCTGGCGCGAGCATAGGAGGGTCCCGATGGATCTCGAACACGCCCGGCGGGTGGCCGTGGAGGCCGCGGAGGCCGCGGGGACGCTGCTGCGGGAACGGGCCTCGGGCACGTTCGCGATCCGTGCCAAGAACGGCGGCGACCTGGTCACCGACCTGGACGTCGCCGCCGAGAAGCTCCTGCTGGAGCGCATCCAGGCCGCCTTCCCCGCGCATCGCGTGGTGGCCGAGGAGTCCGGCGCGTCCGGGGACGCGGGCGCCGACTGGACGTGGTTCGTCGACCCGCTCGACGGCACCAACAACCTGGCGATCGGCCTGCCGCTGTACGTGGTCGGGCTCGCGCTGTGCCATCAGGGGCTGCCGCGGCTCGGCGTCGTCCACGACCCCGTCGGCGGGCAGACCTGGTCGGCGGTGCGGGGGCAGGGCGCGCTCGGCCCCCACGGGCCGGTACGCCGCCCACAGCGCCCGGCGGGGACGCACGGGCCGGTGCTGGCCTGGACCCAGGGGCACGAGGTCGTCCGCGACGATCCGGCCATGCGGTCGCTGAAGGCGGCGCTCGACCTGCGGGCGCGCAGAGTGCTGCAACTGTGGGCCCCGCTGCTGGGCTGGGTGATGCTCGCGCGGGGCGACATCGACGCGGTGGTGGGCTACCGCGCCGAGGCGGTCGACCTGCCCGGCGGCCTGCTGATCGCGCAGGAGGCGGGCCTGTGCGTGCGGGGGTTCGACGGCAGGCCCTTCGACGGGCGCACCGACCTGCCCGCGCACCGCCGCAACTTCGTCGCCGCCGGCCCCGAGCTGATGGACGACCTGCTCGGGCTGGTCGCCGCCGCTACGCGGTGAGCAGCAGCGCCGTGATCGTGGCGGCGATGCCGGCGGCGCACAGGCCGACGCCGGTGAGCACGAACTTGAGCAAGGGCACCTTCACGGCGCGGCGGCGGCACCACTCGAACCACAGCAGCGTCGCCAGCGACCCCCACGGGGTGATCACCGGCCCGACGTTGGTGCCGATGAGGAGCGAGAGCAGCTGGTCGTGGTTGGCCGGGGGGATCACCCGCTCGCCGGCGTAGTAGGCGGGCAGGTTGTTGACCAGGTTGGACAGCCCCGCCCCGGCCGCGGCGGCGCGGTAGTCGCCCGCGGTGTCGCCCGTGCCGCCGATGATCGCGCGCATGAGGTCGTCGAGCCCGTACCGGCTCAGCGTGGGCACCACGAGGAACAGCCCGGTCACGAAGACCAGCAGCTGCCAGGGGAACAGCCCCCAGGTCAGCTTGGAGCGGTCGCGCCACGCGAAGGCCGCGATCACCAGGACGGCCGCCACCGCCGCGGCCGCGCCGATCGGGATCCCGGCGAGGATGGCCGCGATGAACAGCAGGCAGGCGCCGCCCGCGACGAAGAACAGCACCCGGTCGCCCACCGGGGCCGGGGACGGCGGCTGGTACCGGTCGGCGCCCCGCTCGCCGCGCCGCCAGTAGAAGACCCACAGGAACAGCATGGTCACGGCGATCGAGGCGACCTGCGGCGCCCACATGCGCACGGCGAAGTCGCGGGTGGACAGCCCGACCCGGTCCATGGCGAGCAGGTTGGTCAGGTTGGAGACCGGCAGCAGCAGGCTCGCGGTGTTGGCCAGCCAGATGGTGGTCATCGCCAGGGGCAGGGTGGCGATGCGCGCGCGGGGCGCCAGGGCCAGCATGACCGGCGTGAGCAGCACCGCCGTGGTGTCCAGGTTCAGAAATATCGTGACAAATGACGCGAAAGCCGTGCAGAGCAGGAAAAGAGCGGCATAGTTGCCGCGTCCGATGATCGCGAGCCGGCCGGCGAGGACGTCGAAGACGTCGGCCTCCTTGGCCAGCTCCGCCAGCACGATGACCGCCGCCAGGAAGAGCAGCAGCGGCCCGATGCGCCGCACGTTGGCGAGGGCCTCCTCCGCGGGCAGCAACCCGGTCGCGACGCATGCCAGGCCCACGGCGAGCACCCCGAGCCGGACCCAGTCCAGCACCGCCAGCCGCCGTATCACGCTGGCCATGATCGCATACCCATGAGAGATCGAAATCCTCCAAAGCCCCGGCGCAGCAGAGGATAATGGCTTTCCTGACAGCACGGCGCCCCGGGGGCGGCCCTGACGGGCGGTTCCGATGAGCGGTTCTGATGAGCGGTTCTGATGAACGGTTCTGATGAGCCGTACTGCCGGGCGGGACTGCCGGGCGACGCGGACGGGCCGTCGCGGCGAGCCGGGAGGCACGCCGGGGCGAGCGCGCGGCGCGAGCGCGGAAAAGGACGTCGAGCACAGGGCGGTCACGCCGGGGGTCACGCCGGGTGGCGCAGGCGAGCGATGGGAGTCCGCATGGACGGTGGCGACGGCGCGCGGATCGACATCTTCGTCAGCTACTCCCCCGCCGACGAGCGGTGGGCGGGCTGGATCGCCTGGCAGCTGGAGACCGCCGGATACCGCACCATGCTCCAGGCGTGGGACTTCGTCCCCGGCACCAACTTCGTCGACTTCATGGACCGGGGCGTCAGCCAGGCCAAGCTGATGGTGGCGGTGCTGTCCAACAACTACCTCGGGTCCCGCTTCGGACGGCAGGAGTGGCTCACCGCCTTCCGCGCCGACCCCGACAATCCCGGCAACCGGCTGGTGACGATCCGCATCGAGGAGTGCCCGCTCGAAGGGCTGCTGTCGACGATCACGTGGGTCGACCTGGTCGGCGTGACCGATGCCGGGCAGGCCAGGTCGCTGCTGCTGGACCGCATCCGGCACACGCTGGCGGGCCGGGCCAAGCCCGCCGAGCAGCCCGGCTTCCCCGGCGGACCGGCCAAGACCATCCCCGGCACCCTGGTGCGGGACGCGGCCGGCGGGCGCCCCGCCCACCAGGGCGCCATCGGCGTTCCCCACCCGGCGGCCGGCGCCGCGATCGGCGTGCCGCTTCCGGGCCCGGACGCCGTGAGCCGCGTCCCCGGCGGGGGCGGGGAGACGCCGGGCGCGCGGCACCGGCGCAGGACGCCCGTGACCCCGCCCGCGTTCCCGGCGGCGGCGTCCGTCCGGCGCGAACGCCGGGCGGTCACGGTGCTGCACGTCGCCGGGCCGCGCTTCGGGCGCGGGCTCGCCGAGGCGGACGAGCCGCTCGGCGCCGGCGAGCTTCAGTCCAGCGTGTGGGCCGATCTGACGCGCCTGGCCGACGCCGGGGTCCCCCGTCCCGACCTGCTGCTGGTCACCGGCGACATCACCGAGTCGGGCAGCGTCCGCGAGTACGGCGAGGCGCTCGCGTTCCTGACCGGGCTGCGCGTGCTCCTCGGCCTCGAACAGCGCAGGCTGGTCATCGTGCCCGGCCCCCGCGACGTCACCAAGGCGGCGAGCCGGGCGTACTTCGCCACCTGCGAGGCCGACGACGTGGCGCCCGAACCGCCCTACTGGCCCAAGTGGCGGCACTACTCCGGCCTGTTCAAGGACCTCTACCAGGGGCTGGCCGACCCCGAGTTCGACAGCGCCCAGCCCTGGAGCCTGTTCGCCGACCCCGAGCTGAAGGTCGTGGTCGCCGGGCTCAACTCCACCATGGCCATGAGCCACCGCGAGGAGGACGCCTACGGCCACATCGGGCAGGCCCAGGCCGCCTGGTTCGCCGAGCGCCTGCGGCCGTTCGAGGAGACCGGCTGGCTGCGCGTCGGGGCCGTCGGCCATCCCCCCTCCGCCCTGCGCGACCGGGGCACGCTCGAACGGCTGCTCGGCACCCGGCTCAACCTGCTGCTGCACGGCGGCGGCCCCGACGAGGTCGGCCACATCGGCGAGCTGCCCTGCGTGCCGTCCCTCGCGCCGGGGCGCCACCAGATCATCGAGATCACCCCCGACGGCATCCGCCGCTGGGCGCGCGACCGCGAGGAGATCTCCCCTCCAGACGAGATCGCCTACGATCGGCGCTCCGTGCACGGCACCTTCCCACCGGTGAGCGCCGTCGAGCAGGCCGCTCTGGACCCTCTGCAGGCCCCTCCGGACTCCGGCGCCGAGCCCGAGCGCGAGGCGAGCCCGTCGAGCCTGCTGCTGGACCGCGTCGCCGAGGTGTGCGAGACGCGCAGCGACCGAGCCAAGATCCGCAAGGTGCCGGGCGAGCCGCCGCACCTGCTGGTCACCGTCGCCGAGGACGGCTTCGTCCGCCAGCAGCTCATCGGCGCGCACGCGGGCCCGGTCTCCGCGGAGGAGGTGTCGGCCTTCCTGCGCCAGGTGCACGCCGCCGGCCTGGAGCACGGCTCCGAGCTGGTGTACCAGGGGCCCGGCCCCTCGCGCGCCGTCCGCGACGACGCCCTGCGGCGCGGCGTGCGGCTGCGCAGCTTCACCGAGTTCCAGGGGCTGCTCGACCTGTCCGACCACGTCGCCGACCAGACGGCGCGGCTGGTGAGCGACCGGCGTTATCCCCCCGGCCTGTACGTGGCGCAGCGCTACCGCGAGGTCGACCGCGCCGGCCAGGGCGTCCGCGACGATCTCACCGGCGAGCTGATGCGGCTGCTGGCCGCCGACCACGGCCGGTTCGTGCTGCTGCTCGGCGACTTCGGGCGCGGCAAGACCTTCGCCCTGCGGGAGGTCGCGCGCAGGATCCCCGCCGAGCTGCCCCATCTGACGCCGATCCTCATCGAGCTGCGCGCGCTGGACAAGGCGCATTCGGTGGACGGGCTGGTGGCCGCGCACCTGGCCAACCACGGCGAGGAGCTCATCGACCTCAAGGCCTTCCACTACATGCTGCGCCAGGGCCGCATCGTGCTGCTGTTCGACGGGTTCGACGAACTGGTCACCCGGGTCACCTACGAGCGCGCGGCCGACCACCTCGACACGCTGCTGCAGGCCGCCGAGGACAAGGCCAAGATCGTGGTGGCCAGCCGCACCCAGCACTTCAAGTCGCACGCCCAGGTGCTGACCGCGCTGGGCGAGCGGGTCGGCACGCTGCCGCACCGGCGGGTGCTCAGCGTCGAGGAGTTCACCCCCGCGCAGGTGCGCGCCTATCTCGCCAACCGGTACGGCGGGGACGAGCGGGCCGCCGCCGACCGCATGAGCCTGCTGACCGGCATCTCCGACCTGCTCGACCTCGCGCAGAACCCCCGCATGCTGAGCTTCATCGCCGACCTGCCCGACGAGCGGCTGCGCGCGGTGGCCCAGGCGGGCGAGGCCATCAGCGCCGCCGGCCTGTACTCGGAGATCCTGGACAACTGGCTGCTGTTCGAGGAGCGGCGCACGCACGTGCCCGGCGCGCCGGGCGGGCTGAGCGCCGAGGAGCTGCGGCGGGCGGCGACCACGCTGGCGCTGCGCCTGTGGGAGAACGGCGAGTCCTACCTGCGGCCGTCCGAGCTCGCCGAGGTCGCCGAGACGCTCGCCGAGCCGGCCGGCGGCCGCCTGCCGGCCGGCCAGACCGCGCACGCGATGGGCACCGGCAGCCTGCTCGTCCGCACCGACGAGGGACTGTTCGGCTTCATCCACTCCTCGGTGATGGAGTGGATGGTGGCCTGCCACATCGCGCGCACGCTCGGCGAACACCTCGCGCTGCGCCCGCTGTCGGCGCTGATGGTCGACTTCCTGTGCGACCTGGCCGACACCGGCCGGCTCCAGGCGTGGGCGGCCCGCACGCTCGCCGACCCCGCGGCCGACGACACCGCGCGCGCCAACGCCATCAAGATCACCACCAGGCTGCGCACGCCCGCCAGGACCGACCTGCGGGGCGCGCGGCTGCACGGCGAAGACCTGTCCTACCGCGACTTCGCGGGGGTGGACCTCAGCGGCGCCGACCTGACCGACGCCCAGCTCGTGGGCGCCAACCTGACCCGCGCGATCCTGCGCGACGCCCGCCTCAACGGCGCGCGGCTCGACGAGGCCGTCCTCGCGGGCGCCGACCTGCGGGGCGCCGACCTGACCCGCGCCCGGCTCCCCCGGGCCGACCTGCGCGACGTCGCCACCGACGGCGGCCGCTGGGACCGCGCGGCGCTGATCGACGTCACCGCCTCCCCCGCGTTGGCGACCGCCCCCGCCCTGCGCGGCGCCGCCATCGCCCCGGGCCACCCCGTGACGCCCGAGCTGGCGCCCCCGCTCGTCGGCGTGCCCTACGGCTACCACTTCCAGAGCAGCCGGCTGCCGGAGCCGGTGGCCTACAGCCCCGACGGCGGGCTGCTGGCCTTCGGCAGCGAGGACGGCGGGGTGCTGGTGTGCGACAGCGTCAGCGGATCACCGCTGCGCACACTGCACGGTCACCGGGGGCGGGTGTACAAGGTGGCGTACGGGCCGGGGATGCTCGTCACGGGCGCCGCGGACGGCACCATCCGCATCTGGGACCCCTCCACGGGGGCCGAGCGCCTGGTCATCACCGGGCACGCCGAAGGGGTCTGGCCGGTCGTGCTCAGCCCGTCCGGCGAGCTGGTGGCCGCGGGCGGCGCCGACGGCGTGATGAACGTGTGGTCGGCGGCCACCGGCGAGCCGGTGGCCTCGCTCCCCGGGCACACCACCCCCATCTACACCGCGGTCTTCCTGCCCGGCAGGCTCGTGACCGGCGACGCGGGGGGCGCCATCCGCGTCTGGGACCTCGCCACCGGGCGGCTCAGCCACCGGCTCACCGGCCACCAGGGCACGGTCTACCGTCTCGCCCTCAGCCCGGACGGCCGCCTGCTGGCCGCGGGCGACCACACCGGAGCGGTCAAGATCTGGGATCCGGCGAGCGGCGATCTACTGCACGATCTGCGCGGCCATACCGGCCGGGTCTATGCCCTGGACTTCCACCCCTCCGGGGACCTGCTGGTCTCCGGTGACACCTCCGGCGCCGTCCGCCTGTGGGATCCGCGCCGCGGGCGGCCGGAGGGCGCGCTGCCGAGCCACTCCGGCGCGGTCTACCAGGTGCTCTTCGGCCCCGGCGGTGACACGCTCGCCACGGGTGACAGCAACGGTGTGGTGCGCATGTGGGAGCCGGACACCGGCCGCCAGCGCGCCGAGCTCGCGGGCCACCGCGGGTCGGTGTGGCCGTTCGTCTTCCGCCCGGACGGCCGGCAGCTCGCCACCGCGAGCAACGACGGCACCGCGCGCCTGTGGGACCCCGAGACGGGCCAGTGCCGCCAGACGCTGCGCGGCCACGGGCGCCGCATCACCGCCGCGCGGTTCAGCGCCGACGGCACCATGCTGGCCACCTGCGGCAACGACGGGTACGTCCGGCTGTGGGACCCGCGCACCGGACGCCGGCTGCGCGAGCTGACCGGCGCCGCCGACCGGCTCATCTCGGCGATCTTCAGCCCGGCCGGTCCGCTGCTCGCCACCGCGAGCAACGACGGCGGCGTCTACCTGTGGAACGTGGCGGCGGGCACCTTCGAGCGCGAGCTCAACGTGGAGACCGACCACGTCTGGGCCGAGGCGTTCAGCCCGGACGGCGAGATCCTCGCCACCGCCAACGACGACGACAGCGTCCGGCTGTGGTACCGCACCTCGGGACGGGAGGTCGGCAACCTCGCCGAGCACCGCGGGCGGGTGCGCTCGATCGCGTTCAGCCCGGACGGCGCCACCGTCGCCACCGGATGCGACGACCGCGTGGTGAGGTTGTGGGATGTGCATTCCGGCGCGCGGCTGGCCGCCCTCGAAGGGCACACCGACCGGGTGTACGCGGTGCGGTTCGACCCCACGGGAAGGCTGCTGGCCAGCGCGGGCAACGACGGCACCGCCCGCGTCTGGCGGCTCGGCGCCGAGGGCGACGCCTGGGCGGCCGACCCGCTGCACACGCTGAGACGCCACACCGGGCGCCTCTGGACGGTGGACTTCAGCCCGGACGGCACCCGGCTCGCCACCGCGGGCGACGACCTGGTCGTGCGGCTGTGGGACGCCGCGTCGGGACGCCATCTGCACACCCTGGTCGGCCACACCCGCCGCGTCTGGTCGGTGGCGTTCTCCCCCGCGGGCGACGTGCTCGCCAGCGCGGGCGACGACGGCGTGGTGATCCTGTGGGACCTGACCGCGGAGGTGCCGACCCAGCGGACCACGCTCCTCGGGCTGTCGGAGGGGTGGGCGGCGATCAGCCCGGACGGCCGGTACAAGATCGAGGGAGAGGTCACCGGGCAGTTCTGGTACGTCATCGGCATGTGCCGGTTCGACCCGGGCGAGCTGGACCCGTACCTGCCCGCCGTCCGGCAGATCGCCCTGGACGCCCCCTTCTGACCCCTTCTGCCCCCGGCGCCCGGGTCCCTGAAGAGGCGGAGCCGTCTTGGTCAGGCGTCGGCGGTGCGGTGTCGCTGGATGCGGGCCCAAACCTCGTCGACCCGGGCGTCGAGGTCGTCGAGGTCGCCCTCGTTCGGGACGACGATGTCGGCGATCTTCAGCCGGTCCTCCCGGGTGGCCTGCGCCTTGATGCGGGCGACGGCGTCCTGTTCGGCCATGCCGCGCAGGCCGGTGAGCCGGGCCAGCCGCGTCCGGTCGGAGGCGTCCACCACGACGACCAGGTCGTACATCGGCGCCAGGTTGTTCTCGGCGAGCAGCGGCACGTCGTAGACCACGACGGCGTCGGCGGGCGCGGCGCGCTGCAACTCGGCCACCCGCTCGCCGACCCTCGGATGCACGATCTCGTTCAGCCGCGCGAGCTTGCCGGAGTCGGCGAACACGATCTGCCCGAGCTTCTCGCGGTCGAGCGAGCCGTCCTCGCGCAGGACCTGCGGGCCGAAGGCCGCCTCGATGAGCGCGAGCCCGCTGGTGCCGGGCTCGACCACCTCACGCGCGATCTTGTCGGCGTCGATGACCACGGCGCCCCGCGCGGCCAGGCGCCGGGCGACCTCGCTCTTGCCCGACCCGATGCCGCCCGTGAGCCCGACCTTCACCATGAACGCAAAGCGTAGCCAACGCTAGGCGGGCTTGCGCATGTGGACCATGGTCAGGTGCTCGTGGACGCGCTCGCGCCGGGTCTCGCGGTAGCCGAGACGGCGGTACAGGCGCAGGTTGCCCTCCGACAGATGGCCGGTGAACAGGTCGAACGCCTCGACCTGCGGGCTCAGCTCGCCCTCCACGGCCTTCATCAGCGCGGTGCCGAGCCCCTGCCCCTGCCGGTCCGGGGCCACCACGAGCCGGCCGATGAGGCCGCTGCGCTCGCCGAGCCGGCCGCGTACCGAGCCGACGATGCGGCCGGACTCGACGGCCTTGAGCACCGTCGCCGACGCGATCGCCCCGCGCAGGCCCTCCAGCGACTCCACCAGCGGCGCGATGAACGGGTCTCCGTACAGCTGCGCCTCGACCACATAGGCGGCCCGCTGGAGGGTGAGGATCTCCCCGGCGTCCTCGGGCCGGGCCCGCTCGATCGGCGTCACCCGCCCACTGTAGGGCCGCGCCCGGACGGCCACACCTCGGCGGCGCGGAAAGGGCCACAGGCCGGGTTCGGGGCGAATCGCTCCCGGGGAGCACGTCCGAGCTCCGGTGAAGCACACAGGACCGCACAGGGCCGCACGGGGAGGCCCAGCGGCACGCAGGGCCGCGCAGGCATGCACAGGAAGGCACAGGCGGCACGCAGGGCCGCGCAGGCAGGCACAGAAGGGAGGGGCCGCGCACAGGGCCGCGCCGGGCCGCACAGGGCCCGCGCGGGGGTTCTGGGACGCGAAAAGGGCCCCACCGGAGTGGGGCCCTTTCGTCGCCGTCAGCGGTCGTTCAGAGCGTCAGCTCTGGCCGCCCGCCAGCTTCTCCCGCAGAGCCGCCAGGGCCTCGTCGGAGGCCAGGGCGCCCGCGGCCGGAGCCGAGCCGCTGCTGGAAGAGGACGAGGGAGGCGTCTCACCGGAGTAGGACGACGGCCCCGCGGCCTCGGCCTCCTCGGCGCGAGCCTTCTCGACCTGCGTCTTGTGGGCCTCGAAGCGGGTCTGGGCCTCGGCGTACTGCCGCTCCCACTCCTCGCGCTGCTTGTCGTAGCCCTCGAGCCACTCGCCGGTCTCGGAGTCGAACCCGTCGGGGTAGATGTAGTTGCCCTGGTCGTCGTAGGTCGCCGCCATGCCGTACAGCGTGGGGTCGAACTCGACGTCAGCGCCCATCGCGCCCTCGTTGGCCTGCTTGAGCGACAGCGAGATGCGCCGACGGTCGAGGTCGATGTCTATGATCTTCACGAAGATCTCGTCGCCGACCTGGACGACCTGCTCGGGGATCTCGACGTGGCGCTCGGCCAGCTCGGAGATGTGGACCAGGCCCTCGATGCCCTCCTCGACCCGGACGAACGCGCCGAACGGCACCAGCTTGGTGACCCGGCCGGGAACGACCTGGCCGATCTGGTGGGTGCGGGCGAACTGCTGCCAGGGGTCTTCCTGCGTCGCCTTGAGCGAGAGGGAGACGCGCTCGCGCTCCATGTCGACGTCGAGAACCTCGACGGTGACCTCCTGGCCGACCTCGACCACCTCGGAGGGGTGGTCGATGTGCTTCCAGGACAGCTCGGAGACGTGGACCAGACCGTCGACGCCGCCGAGGTCCACGAATGCGCCGAAGTTGACGATCGAGGAGACGACGCCCTTGCGGACCTGACCCTTCTGCAGGGTGTTGAGGAAGGTCTGGCGGACCTCCGACTGGGTCTGCTCGAGCCAGGCACGGCGGGAAAGAACCACGTTGTTGCGGTTCTTGTCCAGCTCTATGATCTTGGCCTCGAGCTCACGGCCGACATACGGCTGCAGATCGCGGACCCGGCGCATCTCGACCAGGGAGGCCGGCAGGAAGCCGCGCAGCCCGATGTCGAGGATCAGACCGCCCTTGACGACCTCGATGACCGTGCCGGTGACGATGCCGTCCTCGTCCTTGATCTTCTCGATCGTGCCCCAGGCGCGCTCGTACTGCGCGCGCTTCTTGGAGAGGATCAGCCGGCCTTCCTTGTCCTCCTTCTGGAGGACCAGGGCCTCGACGTGCTCTCCGACCTCGACGACCTCGGCCGGGTCGACATCGTGCTTGATCGAGAGCTCGCGCGAGGGGATGACACCCTCGGTCTTGTAGCCGATGTCGAGCAAGACCTCGTCTCGATCGACCTTGACGACGGTGCCTTCGACGATGTCGCCGTCGTTGAAGTACTTGATGGTCTCGTCGATCGCGGCGAGGAAGGCCTCCTCGGAACCGATGTCGTTGACCGCTACCTGCGGGGTGCTCGAGGTGGCCTCAGTGCTGCTCGTCATGTGTGGAATTGCTCCGAACGCGGACAGATGTCGATGTGGCGGACGCGCGGCAGGCCCTCTTTATCGCTCAAGCCGAGGATGGTCGGGATGACCCGTGGTCGACATGACCGAGCGCGAGCCCGCTCCGTCCGAGGCGCACGCGAGCCCACAGCGCAGCGATCAGCATATGAGAGTACGCGGGCGTGGTCAATCCGGCGCTCACCCGCATAACCCCGCAAGCCCCTAGTAAACGATCTTCACCCTGTCGAGCTTTGCCAGGATCTTACTCCCGAGTCGACGTGGCATGGAGACGTGCGTCGGGTCCCCGTCGGAGGTGTATCGCCTATCAGGATGCGTGTCGAGCCACCCCAGCCAGTACTCCGAGCACCACTTGCGACACTCCCCTTTTTTACCGTTTGACTGGATTCGCGGGATGTCGTATCGGTCGTAGGCCTTCGCGTAGGGCGAAATCGCCGGCTCCGCCCCGGCGAGGAAGACGGCCTGGAAGTGGAAGGAGATGCCCTTCCACTTCCCCGAGCGGGCCGTCGCCCGCTTCTTGGGGTTGCTGCCGTAGGGCAGGGCGAAGGTGGAGGAGGCCGGCGCGCCGAGCCCGGTCAGCAACCGCTCCTCACGGGCGATCACCTCGGTCACCTTCTTGCCGGACAGCCGGTGCAGATCGGGGTGGCCGAAGGTGTGGTTGGCCACCTCGAAGCCGCGGTCGACCAGCCAGCGCACCGCCGCCGCCTGGCGATCATGGGAGACCAGTCCGAAGGGGTGGTCGTTCACCCAGAAGGTCGCCACCGGCCGGAAGCCCGGATGCCGGGCGGCGACGTCGTAGATGATGCGCACGACGGTGTCCTTCTTCGGCGTGCCCGAGGAGTCCAGGGCGAAGTGCGAGGGGTGGCCGTCGTCGAAGGTCAGCACGACCGGGTGGGCGCCTGCCGGCAGGTCGATCAGCCCGGCCGCGAACTCCGCCGCCGTGATCGGCACGTAGCCGCCCTTGGCCAGCCGCTCCAGCTCCTTGCGCAACTGGGCCGGGGTGCGGTCGATGGAGGCCCGGCGCTTCTTCAGGATGCGGTGGTACATGATCACCGGTATCGCGCCGAGCTCGTTGGCCTTGACCTTCCGGGCGGACTCCACGGTCGCCGCCGCCACCGGCGCGGGGCTGGCCGGGGCCGCGGAGGCGGACGGCGAGGGGGCCGCGCGCCTTGGCTCGGGCGACCCGCCACTGAACGGCAGGACGAGCAGCGCCACCACGGCGACGATCATCACCCCGACGTTCACGATGCCGATGAGGGTGGTCAGGCCGGGCGTGCTCCGCACGGTGTTCTCCTGGATCGGGCGGCTGGTCGGCATTCACCCTAGGACAGACCAATCGAACTCGTGGCGATCCAGCACACACGCCGGGCATGTGTTGAAATTTGCTTGTGAACTGGAGTCTGCGGGCCTGCGGCCGCCATGGGCACGTCACCTACGCCCCCACCGAGGAGGCGCTGCGCGGGCGCCTGCGGGCCGACACCGCCCTCGGGGAGGCGTGGCGCTGCCTTCGGTGCGGCGACTTCACCCTCGGCGAGCCGCACGGCTCCGGGCCCGCCGCGGACGCGCCCATCGTGCTGCGCGGCAAGGCGCTGCGCGACGCCACGATCCTGCGGCTACTCGCCGTCTTCCGGTGGGCCAAAGGTCTGCTGGTGCTCGGGGCGGCGTTCGGCATCTGGCGGTTCCGCGCCCACCAGAACGCGATCGGCCTGGCCTTCGACGAGGACCTGCCCCTGCTCCAGCCGCTGGCCGACAAGCTGGGCTGGAACCTGGAGGAGTCGGGCGTGGTGCACACGCTGCGCACCGTGCTGGCCGCCGAGACCCGCACACTGACGTGGATCGGCCTCGGTCTGCTGGTCTTCGGGGCGCTGCTGATGACCGAGGGCGTCGGGCTGTGGCTGCTCAAGCGCTGGGGCGAGTACTTCGCGGTGGTGGCGACGTCGCTGTTCGTCCCGGTCGAGGTCTACGAGCTGGTCGAGAAGGTCACCTGGCTGAGGGTCGTCATCCTGCTGGTCAACCTGGCGGCCGTGCTGTACATCCTGCTGTCCAAGCGGCTGTTCGGCCTGCGCGGCGGCCGCGCCGCCCACGAGGCCGAACGGCATGAGACGAGCCTGCTGGAAGTAGAGTCCGCCACCGTCGAAGCCTCGCTCTCAGGCCACCGCCACCCCGCCCAGACCACAGGCCACTGACACGCGCGCCGTGCGCGAGGGTCCGCCGGGCCGGGCGCCGTGAACGGCGCCGCCATCACCGCGCCACGTACCGCCGACCCGGCGCCGATATCCACCGGCACCCACCGCGATGAGAGCGCACCAGGCGCAGGCAGATCCACGGCGACCGGCGTGCCACCTCACCGCACGCCATCACCACACGCACCCCGCCCACCCCCAAGGACCGACCAGACCCGGCCAAGGCCCGCACCCCACGGCGACCGGCGTGCCACACCACCGCACGCGCCCGGTCCGATGACAGGGGGCGGCCGGCGGGTGGCGTCAGTGGCCGGCGTCTTGCCAGGTGCGGCCGGTGCCGACCGAGACGTCCAGTGGGACGCGCAGGTGGTAGGCGTCGCACATCTGGCCGACGACCAGCTCGCGCAGCGGCTCCATCTCGCCCGGGGCCACCTCGAACACCAGTTCGTCGTGGACCTGCAGCAGCATGCGGGACCGCAGCCCCTGCTCGCGCAGGGCCCGCTGCACGTTCAGCATGGCCACCTTGATGATGTCGGCGGCCGACCCCTGGATCGGGGCGTTGAGCGCCATGCGCTCGGCCATCTCGCGGCGCTGGCGGTTGTCGCTGGTGAGGTCGGGCAGGTAGCGGCGGCGGCCGAGGATGGTCTCGGTGTAGCCGTCGTGGCGGGCCTGGGCGACGATCGCGCCGAGGTAGTCGCGGACGCCGCCGAACTCCTCGAAGTACTCCTCCTTGAGCGCGCGGGCCTCGGCGACCGGGATGGTGAGCTGGCCGGCGAGCCCGAAGTCGGACAGGCCGTAGGCCAGGCCGTAGTTCATCGCCTTGATGCGCGCGCGCAGCTCGCCGTCGACCTGCTCGGGCGGGATGTCGAACACCCGGGCGGCGGTCGCCTGATGGAAGTCGTGCCCGGACTCGAAGGCGGCGATGAGCGCCTCGTCCTGCGACAGGTGGGCCATGATGCGCAGCTCGATCTGGCTGTAGTCGGCCGTCAGCAGGCTTTCGTACCCCTCGCCGACCACGAAGCCCTGGCGGATGCGGCGGCCCTCGGCGGTGCGGATGGGGATGTTCTGCAGGTTGGGCTTCTCCGACGACAGGCGCCCGGTGGCCGCGATGATCTGGTTGTAGTAGGTGTGGATGCGCCCGTCGTCGCCGACCTCCTTGATCAGGCCCTCGACGGTGGTGCGCAGCTTGGTCTGGTCGCGGTGACGCAGCAGGATCGTCGGAAGCTCGTTGTCGGTCTGGGTGGCCAGGGCGGCCAGCGCGTCGGCGTCGGTGGTGTAGCCGGTCTTGATCTTCTTGGTCTTGGGCAGCCCGAGCTTGACGAACAGGATCTCCTGGAGCTGCTTGGGCGAGCCCAGGTTGAACTGCTCGCCGACGACGCGGTGGGCCTCCTCGACGGCCTGCTTGACCGCGGCGCCGAACTCGGCCTCCAGCCCGGTGAAGTAGTCGCGGTCGGCGGCGATGCCGGCCCGCTCGAGCTCGGCGAGCACCCGCACCAGCGGCAGCTCGACCTCCTGCATCAGGTGGGTGCCGCCCCGGGGGGCGAGATGGGCCTCCAGGGCCTCGGCGAGGTCGCGCACGGCCTGGGCGCGGACGGCGAGCTCCTCCCCCGCGTTGTCGGCGGGGTCGTCGAACAGCGCCGCCTGGCCGCCGGTGTCGGCCTCGGCGCGCAGCTCGCGGTGGAGGTAGCGCAGCACCAGGTCGTCCAGCGGGAACGAGCGCTGCCCGGGCATCGCCAGGTAGGCGGCCAGAGCGGTGTCGCAGGTGAGACCGCGCAGGTCGAGCCCGTGCGCCCACAGGGCCAGCAGGGGGCCCTTGGCGTCGTGCAGGGCCTTGGGCCGGGACTCGTCGGCCAGCCACCGGCCCAGCGCGTTCTCGTCGGCCTGGGTGAGGGCGCTCAGGTCGAGGTAGGCGGCGCGCTGCCGCCCCTCGCCGTCGGTGGGCACGGCGATGGCCAGCCCCTCGATGGTGCCCGTGCCGCTGCCGTAGGCGCCCTTGACCGCCAGCCCCGCGCGCCCCTCGGGCATGGCGGCCAGCCACGCCTCGACCTCGTCGGGGCCGAGGGCCGCCACCTCGACCTCGAAGCCGGACTCGGCCTCGGGCTCGGGGGTGCCGATGCTCTGGTAGAGACGGTCGCGCAGGACGCGGAACTGCAGCGTGTCGAACAGCTTGTGGATCTCGTCGCGATCCCAGGTGCCCATCTTGAGGTCGGCCACGTCGACGTCCAGCGGGACGTCGCGGCGCAGCTCGGTGAGCTGGCGGTTGTGGATGACCTGCCCGAGGTGCTCGCGGAGCTTGTCGCCGACCTTGCCCTTGACCTCGTCGACCCGGTCGACCAGCTCGGTGAGCGAGCCGAACTCCTTGACCCACTTGGCGGCGGTCTTCTCACCCACGCCGGGGATGTTGGGCAGGTTGTCGCTGGGGTCACCGCGCAGCGCGGCGAAGTCGGGATACTGCGTGGGGGTGAGGCCGTACTTCTCCACGACGGCGTCGGGGTCGAAGCGGGTCATGTCGCTGATGCCGCGGCGGGTCATCAGCAGCGTGATGCGGTCGTTGACGAGCTGCAGGGCGTCGCGGTCGCCGGTGACGATGAGGACGTTCATGTCGCGCTCGGCGGCCCGGTGGGCGAGGGTCGCGATGAGGTCGTCGGCCTCGTACCCGGCGAGCGAGAGGTGGGGGACGCGTAGGGCGTCGAGCACCTCGAAGATCAGGCTGACCTGGCCGCGGAAGTCCTCCGGCGTCTCCTGCCGGTTGGCCTTGTACTGCTCGTACGCCTCGTGCCGGAAGGTGGGCTCGGACCTGTCGAAGCAGACGACGACATGGGTCGGCCGCTCGTCGCGAAGGACGTTGATCAGCATCGAGGTGAAGCCGTACACCGCCTCGGTGTGCTGGCCCTCGGTCGTCATGAGATTCGCGTCCTTCAGCGCGTAGAACGCGCGGTACGCGAGCGAGTGCCCGTCCAGCAGGAGCAGGCAGGGGCGTGAGGGGGTCGGTTCCTTCTTCGGCACACCCGCAGCCTAGTCTCCATGTACGACAGAACACGGCCGGCAGTGCAAGTGGAGGCCTCCCTTTGACCATGATGAAGCCCGAGGACCAGGCCCGCCTGGACGCGGTGTACGACGGAGACCACAAGGGCGCCTTGATCAGCTCCATGGGCATCGAGTTCCTGGAGGTCAGCGCCGAGCGCGTGGTCGCGCGCATGCCCGTCGAGGGCAACACCCAGCCGTACGGGCTGCTCCACGGCGGGGCCTCCTGCGTGCTGGCCGAGACCATCGGCTCCACCGGCGCCGCCGTGCACGCCGGGCCCGGCCGCCGGGCCGTCGGCGTCGAGATCAACGCCACCCACCACCGGTCGGCCACCTCCGGCCACGTCACCGGGGTCGCCACGCGCCTTCATGGCGGGCGCACCATCGCGACCTACGACATCGAGATCACCGACGAGCAGGGACGCCGGGTCTGCACCTCGCGCCTCACCTGCATGCTCCGTGACGCCACGTGACATTCCTCTCGTATCACGCTGCGATTTGCCACTCTCTTTGCACGGGAGCCTCATAGCTCGCTAGCGTTGTGACGCCAGAGCCCGTGGGTGGTCGAGTAGACAACGTGTGCGGCCGGGGAAGCCCTACATGGCCCCAAAGACCACCCGCGGGCTCCTTGCGTTCCCGAGGGCGCCCTGTGGACCCGAAACGGCCCCCGGCGGCCGAGAAGCCGCGCGGGGGCCGGTGCGCCCGTCTTGAGGGCCTCAGCGGGCCTGCGCCGAGGTCTCGCCGGCGCCGGACACGTCGTCGTCCGAATGCGTCGGGTCGAGCACCCGCTTGAGGAAGGTGCGCGTGCGCTCGTGTCGCGGAGCGCCGATCACCTGCTCCGGCGGCCCCTCCTCGACGACCACCCCGCCGTCCATGAACACCACGCGGTCGGCGACCTCCCGCGCGAAGCTCATCTCGTGCGTGACCACCAGCATCGTCATGCCGTCGCGGGCGAGCTTGCGCATGACCGACAGCACGTCCCCCACCAGCTCTGGGTCCAGCGCGGAGGTCGGCTCGTCGAACAGCATCAGGTCGGGGTCCATGGCGAGCGCCCGGGCGATCGCCACGCGCTGCTGCTGGCCGCCCGACAGCTGCGGCGGGAAGGCGTCGCACTTGTCGGCGACGCCGACCTTCTCCAGGTTGTCGCGGGCGATGCGCTCGGCGTCGCCCTTGCCCCGCTTGAGCACCCGCCGCTGGGAGATCATGACGTTCTGCAGGACCGTCATGTGCGGGAACAGGTTGAACGACTGGAACACCATGCCGAGCCTGCGCCGCGCCGCGTCGATGTCGACGTCGGGGTCGGTCAGTTCGACCCCGCCGACGCGCACCGTGCCCTTGCTGGGTTGCTCCAGCAGGTTGACGCACCTCAGCAGCGTCGACTTGCCCGACCCGGACGGGCCGATGATGCAGACGACCTGGCCCTGGTCGACCGTGAAGTCGATGCCCTTGAGCACCTCGAGGTCGCCGAAGGACTTGTGCAGGTCCTTGATCTCGACCGCGTGCGCCATCGCCGTCACCGCCCCTTCGCCTGACGCTTCTCAAGGCGTCCCGCCAGGTACCCCAGCGGGATCGTGACCAGCAGGTACGTGAGCCCCACCACCATGATGGGCGTGGCGTTGGCCGTCGTCGACGCCAGGTCGTTGCCGAACTTGGTCAGTTCGACGTACTGGCTGGTCACCCCGAGGAACAGCACCAGCGAGGAGTCCTTGAGCAGCGCCACGAACTGGTTGGTCGTCGGCGGGATGACGATGCGGATCGCCTGCGGAATGACCACCGTGACCATCGCGCGCGCGTGGGACATCCCGAGCGAGCGCGCGGCCTCCATCTGCCCCTTGGGCACGGCCTGCAGGCCGGCCCGCAGGGTCTCGGCCATGTAGGCCGCGCTGACGATCGTCAGGCCCAGGATGCCCTGGCCGTACGTGCCGCCCGGAACCTCGAAGCCGGGGAAGGCGGACGGCAGGAAGAACACGAGCAAGAAGATCAGCAGCGCGGGGAGACCGCGGAAGATCTCGATGTAGATGATCGCGATCCACCGATACGGGCGCACCGAGGACAGCCGCATGAGCGCGAGCAGGAGCCCGCCCAGCGAGCCGAAGACGAAGCCGCCGACGGTGTAGATGATCGTGTTCTTGAGCGCGACCGTGAACAGTTCGGGGAACGCCTGCGCCGCCACATCGAACCTGGCGAAGTTCTCGGCGAGGTTCTTCCAGTTGGTCAGGAGCACGACCGCGACGAGCGCGAGGATCAGGATGACGTACTGGACGCCGCGGCTGATCCGCTGCTTCTTCCGGGGGCTGAGCCGCGACCCGCCGGGCGCGGGCCCGGCGGGTCCGGCCGACTCGGCCGTGATGGGCTGGTCGGTCATGGAATCAGAAGGCTCCGAGCTCGCCGGGCTTCTTGCCGAACCACTTGACGAAGATCTGCTCGTAGGTGCCGTCGGACTTGGCCTTGGCGATCTCCTCGTTGATCACCTTGGCGAGGGCGTCGTTGCCCTTCTTCATGCCGATGCCGTACTGCTCGCCGGTGTCGAGGCTGGCGATCAGCTCGAACTTGTCGGCGATCTCGGGCTTCTTCAGCCAGGTGAGCACGACGGGAAGGTCCTGGACGATCACGTCGGCCTGGCCGGACTGCAGGCCGAGCAGTTCCTTGGGCGAGTCGGCGAACTCGGTCGGGTCGAAGCCCTTGCCCTTGACGTAGTCCAGGCCGGTGGTGGAGGCTTGCGCGCCGAGCTTGAGGTTCTTGGCCTTGACGTCCTCCAGCGACTTGGCGCCCGTGCCCTTCTTGGCCAGCAGGGCCTGCGTGGCGTCGAAGTAGGGGTCGGAGAACAACAGGTTCTTCTGACGCTCGGGGGTGATCGTCATGCCGGCGGCGGCGACGTCGCACTTGCCGGCGTTCAGGGCCGCGCCACTCTTGATCACCGCGAAGTCGATGTCCACGATGTCCTGGGTCACGCCGAGCTTCTTGGCCGCCAGGTCGACGATGTCGACGTCGAAGCCGACCGTCTTGGCGCCCTGCTTGAACTGGAACGGCTCGTAGGGCAGGTTGGTGCACGTGGTGAGCTTGCCCGGGTTGATCAGTTTGATCCCCGAGGCGGCCGGGGCACTGCCGGCCGGCGCGTTGGAGGCGGTGGCACCGGTGTCCGATCCGCCGCCGCAGGCGGAGAGAAGGCACGCGGCGCCCACGACGAGCGCCCCGATTGATGTCATACGGCGACGCCTGGACCAAAAGACCACAACGTCCTCCTCTTTAGCTGTATGTCGGAGTTAAGTTAAGTTACCGTAACCCTGGCCATGGTCCCGCACCTGGTCACCAGGGGTATTACCGGAAAGAAACGATCGCACAACACATCACCGCGCCTGGCGCTCCGGGCTCCGCCCGGCCGTTCATCGCCCCGATGTTCAAATCACCCGTCGCACACGGCTCGGAGCCGCTCCGGGAACCCGGAGCCGTCAAGGATGCCTCATGGGGCAAGGGGAGGCGGCGCGACATGGAGTAACAAGGGCGGTCGATTCACACGGATGCATCGCCAAGCGCCACGCCGGCCAGGATCGTGATCATCGCACTCGGCATCATGCGGGCAGACCGCCCCGAGGTCACGGCGCCTGCGGCGCATGCCGGCTCAGACGGAGGTGCCGACCTTCGAGGAACCTCGGGTCTCCACCCTCCTGAGCACCTTCCCCACCACGAAACGCACGGGAACATAGCCGTGCTGCCGGGAATCGACACTCGCCCTGCGGTTGTCACCGACGACCACCACGTGGCCATCGGGAACGACGGCATCCGTCAAGACCCCCGGACGCGCGTCCAAGTCATCTGGCAAGGGCTCACCGGGCAAGGCCGCGAGCCGTTTGATGATCGCCGACTGCGAGCCCTTGGGCAGAAGTATCGGTCTTCCCGGGGGCCATCCGAAAGGCTTGTCCATGTCGACAAGGACTATGTCGCCGCGGCTGAGGCCGGCCGGCCCGCAGCGGCGCACCAGCACTCTGTCGCCGGTCGACAACGTCGGCTCCATGCTGACGCCGTACACGGTCACCAGCCGAAATCGGCGGCGAAGTTCCACCATCGCGATCACGATGCCGGCGAACACGGCAACGACGGCGGTCGACAGCCACGGGTTCATCGAACGTCACTCAACCTTCCGGACCTCCATGGCCGCCGATCGCGGAGCGGGCCCGCACCTCGCGCCTCATACGGTGAAGAGTTCGACCAGCTGGTCCATTGTGATCAACGGGAGGGCGACCAGCAATCCCCCCATGGCACCGACGAGGAGGTGCTCCGGAAGCAGAGGACCACCGGAGACGTCGGCGAGGCCTGCGGCCGCAGCGGCGATCAGGATGGCGTTGCGCACCAGATGCCGCATTCCGAGCGAGGACCGCGAGGTTCCGAAGCACCTGCAGGGGACGGTGACACCACGGCGAAGGCTCCAGGCCGTCACAGCCGAGAAGGCCAGAAGAAGAAGGAGAGCGAGGAAGAAGCCGAGCGGCGCTGTGGCCGTGGAGATCAACAACAAGGGGACGGCGCCCTCCGCGGCCACCACCGCCCCCGCGACCGGCATGGCCCACCGGGGCGAGCGCATCGGCACGGCTCGGAGCGTCAAGGCGAACTCGTAGAACGCCTTGCGGCTGCGTACCTTGCCGAAGAAGGAGGCCGCGAAGACGACGACAAGGGCGACGCGGCATACGATCGCGACATATGTGATCAACGGTCTGCCATCCTCGTGAAGCGGTCTCGCATGTCACGCATTGCTCGGGACCTCGCTGTAGCCGCTCGCCTGTGTCCTGAAGAGCCCCGCGTACCGGCCGTCCATCGCCATCAACCGGGCATGCGATCCCTGCTCGGCGATACGGCCGTCCTCGATGAGCACGATGACATCGGCTTCCCGGACGGCGCTCAACCGATGGGAGATCATGATGCTGGTCCAATCTTGACGGTGCGCCTGGAGCGTCGAGTGGATTTCGCTCTCCGCCGCCGGATCGAGGCCGGAGTTGGGCTCGTCCAGCACCAGGACATCGCGCCCCTCGCGGAACAACGCCCTAGCGAAGGCAAGGCGCTGCCACTGACCTCCGGAGAGCGTCATGCCCGCGCCCGTCGAACACGACACCGCGGCCGCCGGTGCCGCGTCGGCCTCACCGCGCATGGGCGGTTCCTCCTCCGGCGGATCCGTGACGACCGCCCGAGTCTCGGCCGCGGGCTCGCCCAGGGCGTCCATCGGCTTACCGAACATGCGGCTCAAAAAGGTGTCGTAGCCATCGGGGAGGCGACGCAGCGCGATGTCGATGCCGGCCAGCGTGCCGGCGCCCCTCACTCGTGCGCGGTCACCCATGTGATCAAGATCGCCTAGCCCGATGTTCTCGGCGGCGGTCAGGTCGTATTCCATGGGGTCCTGGAACACTCCGGAGACCCGGCGCCGGAGATCCTCAGGGGCGAAGAGGCGGATGTCCACTCCATCCCAGAGCACTGCTCCCTCAGTGGGGTCGTAGTACCGGAACAGCAGCTTCACCATTGTGCTCTTCCCGGCACCGTTCAGCCCGACGATCGCGAGGGCATCCCCCTTCTTGACGTGCAGATTGATCCCACGCAGCACCCATGGATGGTCAGGTGAGTAGCGGAACCAGACATCACGGAACTCGATGCCCCGAGAAAGCGGCGCGATCGCACGCGGGTCCTCGGCCACCGGCAGTTCAGGGCCTGCATTGACGACGGCGAGGTAGTGCCCGAAGAGTAGAAGTCCTCGGTGGACTACGGCATACTCGCCGATCACCTGCGACAACCCGCTCTGCACGCCTGCGATCACCGCCACGAGGACCGACACGTCCCCGATCGTCAGCAGGCCCGTTCTCAGCTGCGCGACGCCCCATACGAGCACAGCGCCCGCGACCAGAGCCGATAGCAGTCCCAAAAGGGCCTGAAGAGTCCAGGTACGCCGGTCGACCTTTCGCTGCGCCGCGTCCGCAGAAAGGCGCTCGGCGAGCATGCGCTCGCGGAAGAAATCCCCGAGGCCGAAGAGCCTGAGTTCCTTCACCGCCCTGAGGTCGCTCTGCAGCCTGCCGTAGAACAGTTCCCTCCTGAGCGCCGGGCTCATCGCCCAGAAGACGCGCACCCGTCGGCGCACCAGGAACCGCTCGGCTGCCAGGGCCGGAACCGCGGCCAGCATGACGGCCACCGCTACCACAGGGTTGATCGTCGCCACCGCCACCACGAATCCGCAAGCCATGATCAAGCCACGCAGGCCACCCAGGAAACCGTTGATGATGTCGTCAGGGGCCGTGGGCCCGACGTCCTGTGCGCTTCTCAGATGGTCTTGGAAGCTCGGATCCTCGAATCGGCCGAGACCCACGAACCGGTTGACCGCCGCGAACAGGCGGGACCGGCACAGACGGCTCACCCGGCGCTCGACTTCGGTCCTCAGATAGTTGCCACCGTGGAGGAAGACCGTCCCTGATGCGGTGACGGCGGCCATGAGCGCCGCCATCACCAGCAGAGCGGACCATTCGGCTCCACCGACCGCGCCGTCGAGGATCAGCTTCAGCAGCCACGCCGTGACCACCGGAACGAGCGCGCTCGCGGCGGTGAGCGCGATCTGGAGCAAGAACATCCCTGGGGCCGCGCGCCATGCGAGGGCGAGCGCCGAGATCACGACACCCCCACGCGCCTTCCCTGCGCCCGCCTTCGAGCCGGAGGTCATGACCGCCCGGCGGGCGTCAGGAGGGAGTCGAGATCCCACCCCGTGGCGACGACGGCACCCGATCCGTCGAGCAGGCACAAGGCAGGGAACTGGCTCACGCCGAAGGCCTTCACCATTGAACCGTCCGACGGCTCCACGACGACACTGCTGACCTTCTCCAACCGGCGGACCATGGCGACCGTCGCCCGCTCGTCACCTGTGACGACGCTGATGATCTCCTGGTTGTCCACCTGGAGCTCCTTGGCCCGACGGAGGAATGTAGGCAGTCCTTCATGGCACGCCGCACAGGACTCGGAGAAGAAGGCGACGATCGTCCAGTCCGGCAGCTTGTCGGAAGAGAACACACGCCCGTCAGTGAAGGTGGCGCTGAACGGATCCGGCGAAGTGCCGACATCGGCGATGCCGGCGCGAATCGTCCTCTGACCATCGACCACGGTCGCCGATTGCTCCCGAAGTCTGCGAATGACACCGTAAGTAAGGGCAAGATTCAGCACGCACAAGCCGCCGATGAACACGATGGCGATATTTGAGATCACCCGGGAACTCCTTACCGAGACACGTTCACAAATCACGATCCGGCCAATTGGAATAATCAACATGGGCCGTCGTAGAGATATAGGTGACCATTCTCGTCGGCATAGGCCAGAACATTGACGGTCACGCGCCGGCATACCGGTCGCGCGCCAAGAGAGCACGTTCCCACGGAACCGCGGCAGAACACGATGCCTAACCGAGCCCGGCGGCGCCAACCGCATGAGGATCCCCCTGAGGCATGACCTCGCGAGGTGCGGCGAGGCCATGCCGAGTACGGAGCGACCCGCACTCCCGCCCTGTGACCACCGGGCGTCCGATCAGGGCACGTGCGTGGTCAGTTCCTCAGCATGTACCGCAAGGATTGCATTGGAAGGTCACGTGGCTTCCCTCGACGATTGCGATGCACCACCGATAGTGCGCTCCAGCGCACTGGTCGCATGACGCCAATGCCCTGCTTTTCGGTGCGACGGCCGACAGCAAGGCGTCGCTGATACGCCCGATCAAATTCACAAGGAACTCCTTCCGGTCGATGAAACGAGAACGCGCCGCAGAACCAACCGAAACCGGCTGCCGCCGATGCGCGCGCCCGTTAATCCAGGTCGTCCAGTACGATGATCCGTGGCGAACTTCTCCGAGTCAAGACGTGTCAGCGAGCCATAAATCTGGACCGCATGCGGCAAAGAAGACCTGCTATCAGATCCTTGATGGCACGTCAATATCAAACCCGAGTTCGGCCGGTGACCATGAGTTTCAAATGCTCGGCACGGCGAATAGGAACAAGCAGAAAACAGTCGTAACGGCCAACCCGAAGAAGACCACGAAGGAACGATCCGGCATCGATGTGCGAGCGGATGAGATCCGCTCCCGCCCGCGCTCTACGCTTGCCGTGTGCGCAAGCGTCACTCATGGGTGCTCGTCGGAGTCGCCGTCGCCGGTACGGTCACCGGTTGCTCAGGAGGGTCTTCGCAACCGCCCACCCCGACGGCGAGCCCGGTCCGGACCTACCAGCTTCCCCCGCGCCCTGTACGACTCGATGAGCGGCCGCTGGCGATGAGACCCGTTTCGGACGGGGACACGGAATTCGCACTGCTCGCAATCACCACCGACATGCCGCAGCTCACCGGAAGCCACGCGGATGTGGCGGCGCGCGGGCAGTTCGTACGGGTGCGGGTCTCGGCGTCCAATCATGGGCGGACAACCGCGCTGCTCGATCTCAGGCGGCAACAACTCGTCGCGAGCGACGGCAAGACCTACCTGCCCGACTACGATGCCATGACGATCAAGCGGCAGCCGGAGAAGATCGACTTGGGCGCCTCGGACATCTTCGAGTTCGACCTCTGGTACGACATTCCCAAGCAGGCGCGGCCGCAGGCACTGGTGCTGTACGGCGGGGCGACGCTCACCGATCTCAAGGACAAGGAAGGCGCGCGCGCTCAGCTTCCCGGCTGAAGTTCCTCTCATGTCCGGCCGGCGACCTCACCCGTCGGCGTCGCAACGTCGGCGGGGCCTGGCCGGAGAGAATCCGGCCAGGCCCCGTCGACGTTGTTCTACTGAGCCGCGGCCCCCAGGTCGCCGCCGAGATAGGCGGCGCGCACATCGGGGTCGGTGAGCAGATCCTGGGCGGGGCCGCTCTTGATGACCCTGCCGGTTTCCAGGACGTAGGCGCGGTGCGCCACCTGCAGCGCCTGCACGGCGTTCTGCTCGACGAGCAGGACGGTGGTGCCGCGGTTGTTGATCTCCTTGATGATCTCGAAGATCTGGGCGACCAGGAGCGGCGCCAGGCCCATCGAGGGCTCGTCCAGCAGGAGGACCTTCGGCTTGCTCATCAACGCGCGGCCGATGGCGACCATCTGCTGCTCGCCGCCGGACATCGTGCCGCCTGCCTGGTCCTTGCGCTCGGCCAGACGGGGGAACAACTCGAAGACCTCGCCGAGGTCCTTCTTCAGGTCGCCCTTGCGGGTGTAGGCGCCCATGAGCAGGTTCTCCATCACCGTCATGCCGGGGAAGACTCCCCGGCCTTCGGGGGACTGGCCGATGCCCGCGACGACGCGCTTGTGGCCGGGCATCTTACTGATGTCCTGCCCCGCGAAAGTGATGCTGCCGGAGGAGACGGGACGGACGCCGGAGATGGTGCGCAGGGTCGTGGTCTTGCCGGCGCCGTTGGCGCCGATCAGGGTGACCACCTCTCCCTGGTCCACCTCGATCGACACCCCCTTGAGGGCTTCGATCTTTCCGTAGTGGACACGGATGTCCTTGACCTCAAGAAGCATCTGCCGCAGCTCCCAAATACGCCTCGATCACCTTCGGGTTCTGCTGGACCTCGGCCGGGAGGCCTTCGGCGATCTTCTGGCCGAAGTCGAGAACCGCCACTCTGTCGCTGATCCCCATGACCAGGCTCATGTCGTGCTCGATCAGCAGGACGGTGCGCCCCGCGTCCCGGATCTTGCGGATGAGCTGTTGCAGGCCGATCTTCTCGGCGGGGTTCATTCCGGCCGCCGGCTCGTCGAGCAGGAGCAGCTTGGGCTTGGTGGCGAGGGCCCGGGCGATCTCCAGGCGCCGCTGGTCACCGTACGGAAGGTTTTTGGCCGTCTCGTCCGCACGGTTTGCCACACCGACGAAGTCGAGAAGCTCCATCGCCTCCTCGCGGCCCTTCTTCTCCTCATGGCGGTGCCATGGCAACCCGAGGATCGCGCCGATCGCGCCGGTCTTGTGGTGGGTATCCGCACCCACCATGACGTTCTCCAGGGCCGACATGTTATGGAACAGCCGGATGTTCTGGAACGTGCGGGCGACACCCCGTTTGGTGACCTGGAACCGCTTGAGGCCGGTCAGAGGCTGGCCGGCGAACACGACCTGGCCCTGTGTCGGCTTGTAGACGCCGGTGGTCACGTTGAACACCGTGGTCTTGCCAGCGCCGTTCGGGCCGATGAGGGCGAAGATCTCGCCGTCGTTGATGGTCAGGTCGAGGCCGTTGATGGCCACCACGCCGCCGAAACGCATGGTGACGCCCTTGATCTCCAGGACCGCCGTCACTTGGCCACCTCCGCCTCGATCGGCGCGTCAGGGCCGGCCACTTCTCCGCCCATGGACCCCATTCCCCCGGACCCCTCGGCCATCTCGGCACGCCGTCTTCGGGAGGGGATCAGTCCCTCGGGACGAAGGATCATCATGATCACCAGGACGGCTCCGAAGATCATGTAGCGGTAGTCGTGGAACTCGCGGAACCGCTCGGGCAACCAGGCGATAAGGAAGGCTCCCACGATGACTCCGGGGATGTTCCCCGGCCCGCCGAACACGACACAGACCAGGATGGTCGCGGAGAGCAGGAATGGGAAGTTCTGCGGCTGGATGTAGTTGATCTTCGCAGCCTCCGCCACGCCGGCGAAGCCGCCGATGCTGGCGCCGATGAAGAACGCGAGCAGCTTGAACTTGAAGGTGGGCACGCCCATCAGCTCGGCCGCGTCCTCGTCCTCCCGGATGGCCGTCCACGCCCGTCCCACGCGGCTCTTCTCCAGCTGGCGCGAGATGACGACCACCAGGGTGATCATGGCGACCACCAGGTAGTAGTACGAGACCGGATTGGCGATGCTGAACTCGAGCCCGCCGATCGGCGGAGGCGTGGGGATGCCGAAGATCCCCTGGGCGCCGCCGATCTCGTTGGTGTTCAGCGCCACGATGCGGACGATCTCTCCGAAACCCAGTGTGACGATGGCCAGGTAGTCACCGCGCAGCCGGAGCGTCGGGCCGCCGAGGATCACACCGGAGATGGCCGCCAGCACGATGCCGAGGATCAGGCAGGTCCAAAAGGACCAGCCGTGCTTCGTGCCCATGTACGCCAGGCTGTAGGCGCCGATGGCGAAGAAGGCCACGAATCCCAGGTCCAGCAGGCCGGCGTGACCGACGACGATGTTGAGCCCGAGCGCCAGCAGGATGTAGATGCCGATCGGGTCGAACAGGATCGTCGTCCAGTCGGCGTCCGGCGACATGAACGAGGCGATCGACTCGTTGGGCAGCAACAGGGCGAAGACGATGACCAGGAGGTAGACCAGCCACCGCTGGTATCCCGGAGCGGTCGCCCACCGGTCCCTGACGCGGTCGAAGGCTCCCGAGATCGAACGGGTGGATGCTTTGTCGTTCATGCGCGCGCCTGCTGGAGAGATTCACCGAGAAGCCCGGTGGGACGGAACATGAGCACGATGACCAGGACGACGAACGCGATGACGTCCTTCCAATCGGAGCCGAAGAAGATGGCCCCCCAGTTCTCGATCAAACCGAGGAGCACACCGCCGATAAGGGCGCCGCGCAGGTTGCCGATGCCGCCGAGGACCGCGGCCGTGAACGCCTTGATGCCGAGGATGAACCCGATGTTGAACTGGGTGTTCTCAACCTCCATGGTGAACAGTACCGCGGCCACGCCCGCCATCGCGCCGCCCAGCAGGAAGGTCATGCGCACGATGGTGTCGATGTTCACGCCCATCAGGACCGCGGTCTCCGGGTCCTGAGCGGTCGCGCGGATGCCCCGTCCGAGCTTCGTGCGATTGACCAGCTGGTCGAGCGCCACCATCATGATCACAGCCGAGATGATGATGATGATGTGATCCAGGCGCACATCGGCATTCCCGATACTGAAGATCGTCTCTCTTTCGACGATACGCGGGAGGGGCGTCTGGTTACGGCCTGGCAGGTTGAAGAACTTGGGCAGCACCACCAGGGCGAAGAGCTCCTGGAGGAAGAACGACGCGCCGATCGCCGAGATCAGGGCCGCGAGGCGCGATGCCCCCCGCTTGCGCAAGGGTCTGTACGCCACCTGTTCGAGCAGGACGGCCGAACCGCCGGAGACCGCCATGGCGACCACGAAGAGGAGGACGAGAACGCCGACCAGCGCGACGCCGGTGAACGGGTGAGTCACCGTCATGAGGTGCGTCAGTGTGAACAACGACGCGAACGTGCCGATCATGAAGATCTCTGAGTGCGCGAAGTTGATGAGTCGCAGAACGCCATAGACCATCGTGTAGCCCAGAGCGATCAGCGCGTAAATGGCTCCGTAGGTCAGACCACCGATGGTCGATCCCGGAAACTGCTGCAGGAAATCGTGCAAAGTGAGCCGCCTTCAGGACGGGGCGGAGGGGCCGCCCATGCCAGAGGCGGGAACGTCCTGGCGTTCCCGCCTCTGGAGTGTCACGTTACGAAACCTCTAGATCCTGAAGCGAATCAGCTCTTGAGGGTGGCTTCGTCGGACTTCCCGAGCCAGGCCAGCGCGCCGTTCACGACCTCGTAGATGTGGATCGTGGTCGACCCCAGCTCACCGTTGTCGCCCCACTTGATCGGCTTGGACACGCCGTCGGCGGAGTACGTCTTGAAGAACTCGTTGATCTTCTCGCCGGTGGTGTTGCCCGCCTTGACCGCTGCGACGAACGCCTGGGCGGCGTCGTAGCCCTCGGTCGCGTAGATCGCGGGGTCGACGTTGAACTTCGTCTTGTAGGTGTCGACGAAGGTCTTCAGCTTGGGGTCGGACTGCTCACCGAAGGGGATGAAGCAGGGGCAGGCGAGGACGGCGCCCTCGGCCTGGGCCGCACCGGCACCGGAGATGAGCTGAGCGTCCAGGGAGCCGTCGCCGGACGCCCACAGAGCCTTCACGCCACCGTCACGGAGTTGCTTGAGCAGCTTGCCACCCTCGGAGTAGTAACCGCCATAGAAGATGACGTCCGGGTTGGCCGCCTTGACCTTGGTCACGGTGGAGGAGAAGTCCGAGCTGGCCTCGTCGATCTGGTCGCGCTCGGTCGGGACGCCCTTGGTCTTGAACTCGTTGAACGCCGAGTCGCCGATGCCGACGCTGTAGGCCTTCTTGCCGTTGATGACGTAGGCCTTCTTGGGCGACTTAGCCTTGATCATGAAGTCGGCCACGCCGGAGCCCTGGTAGGCGTCGGTGGCCACCATGCGGTGCCAGAACTTCCAGCCGTGCTCGGACAGAGTCGGCCGGGTCGCCGAAGGCGTGAGGCTGGGGATCTTGCCCTGCTCAAGAATGGGGCCGGCGGCCTCCGACTCACCGGAGAAGGCCGGGCCGATGAGACCGACGACCTTGTCCTTGGAGATGGCCTGGGGCGCGAGCGCGGCGGCCTGGTTCTCCTTACCCTGGGTGTCGTAGGGCACCAGCTCGATCTTGATCTTCGGGTTCGTGGCGTTGTACTCCTCGAAGGCCAGCGTGGCGCCGTTCTTCGGCGGGATGACGATCGCGGAGTCGGGCCCCGTGAGGTCCCCCATGAAGCCGATCTTCAGCGTGCTGGGCGCCGCGGAATCGCCGCCACCGGTGCTGGAGCCCGAGTCAGCGCCACCACAGGCGGCGAGACCAACGGTAAGTGCCACACCGACGGCGAGCACGCCCCCGAGGCGAGCAATCTTGGGCCGCAAGGTTGCCTTCCTTTCGCCTGATCCCGCATCCCGGGATCGGGTTCACAGAGTCACCCTGGCAGTTCAGCCAGGGTTCGTTGACGGCATTACACCCAGCTCAAGTCACAGGTCGGTACAGAGTCACATCACGTTACCGCTTCGTTATCACACCGGTCCTCTTCGGCGATCAGCACGAAAAGTAAAGGTCACATCGCGGTTGCACGGCCGACCAAGATCGACTGTATGGGCTCGCGGGCGACGGGGCGCCGCCGGACCCGTCCGATCTGACACGGCGGGACGGCACGGTGTCAACCGCGCCGTCAGATCAGGACTCCTCGGGAGGCTTGGCCTCGCTCACGACGGCCTGGGCGACCTGGCGCATGCTCAACCGCCGGTCCATCGACGCCTTCTGGATCCAGCGGAACGCCTGCGGCTCGGTCCAGCCGTGCTCGGCCATCAGCAGGCCCTTGGCCCGCTCGACGAGCTTGCGCGTCTCGAGGCGCTCGCCGAGGGTCGTGACCTCGCGCTCGAGGGCCGCGATCTCCTCGTGCCGGCTCACGGCCATCTCGATCGCCGGCACCAGGTCGGACTTGGTGAACGGCTTGACCAGATAGGCCATCGCCCCGGCGTCCCGCGCCCGCTCGACCAGGTCGCGCTGCGAGAACGCCGTCAGGATCAGGCACGGCGCCACGCGCTCGGACACGATGCGCTCGGCGGCCGAGATGCCGTCGAGGATCGGCATCTTGACGTCCAGGATCACCAGATCGGGGCGCTGCTCCAGAGCCAGCTTGATCGCCGTCTCGCCGTCACCGGCCTCGCCGACGACGGCATAGCCCTCTTCTTCCAGCATCTCCTTCAAATCGAGGCGGATCAGCGCCTCGTCTTCCGCGATCACCACTCGCCGCTGCGTACTCACGACCAAGAGAGTACCGACGTCCGCTAGATTAGGGGCACGAGCACCACGGCGCCCCGATAGACCAACGGCAGAGTCGATGGCCTCAAAATCCATACAGTGTGGGTTCGAATCCCACTCGGGGCACACGCATGGGCAGCCGCGCGGCACCGCCGCGCGGCTTCGCTCTTCTCAAGCCCCGACGCCTCGCTCTGCCGTCCCTCGGCCTTCGCGATCATCTCGGCGCCTTCGTCCCGCGGCTCCCGCTCCCCTGGCACGCCCGTCCGCCGCCCGTCCGCGCGATGCGGCCGTCATCGCGCGGAAACACCGATGACCGGCAGGCGGGAAGCCGCCTGCCGGTGCTCGCCGGCGTGGGTCAGTGGTCGCTGGAGACCGCGGAGCCGATGGTGTGGACGCGCAGGGCGTTGGTGGAGCCGTGGTTGCCGGGAGGCGAGCCGGCGACGATGACGACCTTGTCGCCCTTCTCGTAGCGGCCGATGGACAGCAGGGCCGACTCCACCTGGCGCACCATGTCGTCGGTGTGGTGCACGAACGGCACCTCGAAGGTCTCGACGCCCCAGGTGAGGGCGAGCTGGCCGCGCACCTCGGGGGCCGAGGTGAAGGCCAGCAGCGGGATCGGCGAGCGGTAGCGGGCCAGCCGCCGCGCGGTCTCCCCCGACATGGTGAAGGCGCACAGGGCCTTGGCGCCGACGATGGCGCCGACCTCGGCCGCCGCGCGGGCGATGGCCCCGCCGGTGGTCTCGGGAAGCCGGTCGAAGGTGTGGGTGGCCTCCAGCGACTCGGCCTCCGCGGCCGAGGCGATGCGGGCCATGGTGGCGACCGACTCGACCGGATAGCTGCCGACGGAGGTCTCGCCGGACAGCATGACGGCGTCGGCCCCGTCCATGACGGCGTAGGCGACGTCGGAGGCCTCGGCGCGGGTGGGCCGGGGGGCGCTCATCATGGAGTCGAGCATCTGGGTGGCCACGATGACCGGGTGGGCCTTCTCCCTGGCCAGGGCGATGGCGCGGCGCTGCACGATCGGCACCTGCTCCAGCGGGAGCTCCACGCCGAGGTCGCCGCGGGCGACCATGATGCCGTCGAAGGCGTCGACGATCTCTTCGAGGCACTCGACGGCCTGCGGCTTCTCGATCTTGGCGAGAAGGGGCAGGTGGACGCCCTCCTCGTCCATGATGGCGCGGACGATCTGGGCGTCCTCGGGGCTTCGCACGAAGGACAGCGCGATCATGTCGAAGCCGGTGCGCAGCGCCCAGCGCAGGTCTTCCTCGTCCTTCTCGGTGAGGGCGGGGGCCGAGACCGCGACGCCGGGCAGGTTGAGGCCCTTGTTGTCGGAGATCATGCCGCCGACGAGCACCTTGGTCACCACGCGGGGGCCGTCGACCTCGATGGCCTCCAGGGCCAGGCGGCCGTCGTCGACGAGGATCTTGTCGCCCGGCTGGACGTCGTTGGGCAGGCCCTCGTAGGTGGTGGAGACGATCTCGCGGTCGCCGGGGACGTCCTCGGTGGTGATGGTGAAGACGTCTCCGAAGCCGAGCCGGACGGGGCCCTCGGCGAAACGCCCCACACGGATCTTCGGGCCCTGCAGGTCGGCGAGGACGCCGACGGCCTTGCCGAGCTCGGCGGCCGCCTCTCTCACCCGGCCGTGGATCTCCTTGTGGAGCTCGTGGCTCCCGTGACTGAGGTTGAAACGCGCCACGTTCATTCCGGCGGCGATCAGCTCGCGCAGCCGCTCCGGGGAGGAGGTGGCGGGCCCCAGTGTGCAGACAATCTTCGCTCGACGACTCACAAGTCCTACCCTAATTGGTACAGACCACTTGATGATGACGAAGTGCACAGCCCCTGGGGAAATCCAGGTGACATCAGCCTTGCCATCGCGTGCGCTCCGCACGTCGCCGCAGGTGGGGCCCGTTTCTTGCGGGCAGAGGCCGCGACCGGCGCGGAAGGGCGCGCGGGGTCCGTTTTCGTGTTGCGTGCTCTAGGAAGGATAGTTGCCCCGCAGCGTGCCCGCAGGCCGTACGGCCCGGTGGACCGCCGGCGGCCCGGCGGGTGAACGGCGGGCGCCCTGCCCGGTGAACGCCCGCGGGCCCCGCCCGGACGCGCCGGGCGGGGCCGCAGGAGGCGTTCGGAGGCCGTTCAGCCCTTGGCCGTAGCCGCCCGGTAGGCGTTGACCAGGCCGTGCCCGTAGAAGCCGTTCTTCGCGGCCGGCCCGGCGCAGGTGTGGGTCTCCTCGCTCACCGAGTAGGTGGTCGAGCCCGAGGCCGGGCAGCTCACCGGGGTGGCCGTGGCGTACAGCAGCTGCTCGACCCTGGACGGGGACAGCGTCAGCCCGCCCTTGCCCGGCCTGCCGAAACGGGCGACCAGGATGGCCGCGACGCCGGCGGCGTGCGGGGAGGCCATGGAGGTGCCGGACAGGTACTGGTAGTAGGAGCAGTGCCCGTGGTGGCACTCGCGCACCACCGAGCCGCCGGCGGGCTTGCCCGCGGCGTTGATGAGCTTCTCGCGGCGCAGCACGTGCGTCGGCGCGGCGGCCAGGATCTCCCTGGTCGCGCCCTTGAGCGAGGTTCCGGCGTCGGAGGGGTCGCCGCCGGGGGCCGACAGGTCGGTCTGCTCGGTGCCGTAGTCGGAGTACCAGGCCTTGCGCTTGCTGGGGCCGAGGGCGGAGACGGAGATGACGCCGCGCGACTCGGCCGGGACGTTCACGCACGAGTTGTCGATGGTGCGCTCGCGCTCCTTGCCCAGCGGGTAGCCGGGGCTCTCCTTGTCGGTCGTGGGGTCGCCGAGGTCGGTCGAGCCGTTGCCGAGGGCGCTGATGAGCGTGACGCCGCGGGCCCGGGCGTAGTCGAGCGCGCGCTGGACGCCGGTGACGATGCCGGCCTGCTGGAGCCGGTCGGCCTTGGAGTCGGCCGGGTTGTTGGCGCAGTTGAACGTCCACGGGTCGACGAAGAAGCTCATGTTGACCACGTCGATGCCCGCGTCGCCGGCGTAGGTGAGCGCGTCGAGGACCGGCTTGAGGAAGAAGAACCCGGCGTCGGTGCCGGCGCGGATGTTGACCAGCGAGACATCGGGCGCCACGCCCGCGACGCCGATGCCGTTGATCGGCGAGCCGATGGTGCTGGCGACGTGGGTGCCGTGCCCGTCGTCGTCCACGTCGGCGGGGTCCTTGCAGCTCTTGACCTCACACGGCCCGTCGAGCGTCTTGCCGTTGGGGTCCTTCGGGTGGTCGGTCACGAAGTTGCGGCTCAGCGCCCGGTTGAAGTTCGGGGCGATGTCGGGGTGCCTGCCGTCCACGCCGGTATCGATGATGCCGACCGTGACCTTCTTGTTCGCCCGGTTGACGGCGTAGGAGCCGGAGGGTGTGGCGCCGATCATCCTCATGTCCCACTGGCGTCCCGCCAGGGGCTCGGCCTTGACCGACTTCCCGTTGGAGGCGATCGCGGCGGGCGCGCCCGCGGCGGAGGCGTTCAGGGCGGAGGCATCCTCGGCCGAGGCGCCTTCGGCGGCGGCCGGCGACAGCGGCGCCGTGAGCGGGCCGGCGCCGGCGGCGACGGCCGTTGCGGCGCCGATGCGGCGGTTGTCGGTCACGCCCACGACGGCGGGGCTCGCGCCGAGCGCCTCGGCGAAGCCCGTGCGAGGGCCCTGGGCGATGATGTAGCCGAGCTTGGCCTCGACGGCGGCGGCGACGCCTCCGCCCGCCTTGACGGCGCTCATCGCCTCGGCCTGGGCGCCCGCGCCGTAGAAGACGAGGTACTCACCCCTGCCCGCGACCGGCGGCGCGGCGCCCGCCGGACCCGCCCCCGTCACCAGCGAGGCGGCGGCGAGCGTGCCCGCCACCGCGAGTGAGACGGCGGCGCCCGCCAGGCGTTTGTACCCCCGCACCATGGACCTTCCCCTCATGCCTGTCTTCAACGAGGCAGCATCTTTCAGGGGATCGAGCACCAAAGCAAACTGCGGTCAGATACTCCGGCATTCGACCCATTACACACATATATAGCTATAAACACCGTATGGGATGACCGGATTACTACAAAAAGGACGGCGCCCCGAATCGGGGGACGCCGTCCTTCAGGCCGTCCTTCAGAGCGTCACACCAGCGGCCGGGCCGTCGGCGGGATCGCGACGGGCAGCGCCGTCCGGCCGCTCAGGAAGCGGTCGGCCGCGGCGGCCGCCGAGCGGCCCTCCGCGATCGCCCACACGATGAGCGACTGCCCCCGGCCCATGTCACCGGCGACGAAGACGCCCTCCACGCCCGACATGTAGGACTTGTCGCGCGCGACGTTGCCCCGGGCGTCGAAGAACGCGTCCGGGTCGGCGGACAGGGCCGCCAGATCGGTGAGCAGAGCCCCCTTCTCGGGACCGAGGAAGCCCATCGCCAGCGTCACCAGCTCGGCCGGGATCTCCCGCTCGGTGCCGGGGATCGGCCGGAACCCGCTCGCCGGGCCCTCGACGTCCACCAGCCGCAGGGCCTTCACCCGTCCCTGCTCGTCGGCGACGAACTCGGTGGTCGAGACGGCGTACACCCGCGCGCCGCCCTCGGCCTCCAGCTCCTCGTGGGCGCTCTCCATCTTGAACAGCATCGGGTAGGTCGGCCACGGCTGGGAGTCCGGCCGCAGCTCCGGCGGCTTCGGCATGATCTCCAGCTGGGTGACCGACAGCGCGCCCTGGCGCACCGCCGTGCCGATGCAGTCGGCGCCGGTGTCGCCGCCGCCGATCACCACGACGTGCTTGCCCTCGGCCGACACCGGCGAGGCGGGCAGGTCGCCCTCCTGCACCTTGTTGGACAGGGGCAGGTACTCCATCGCCTGGTAGATGCCCTCGTACTCGCGGCCTGTCACCGGCAGGTCGCGCCAGGCGGTGGCGCCGCCCGCCAGGACGACGGCGTCGAACTCCTCGCGCAGCCGCTCGGCGGTGACGTCCACGCCCACGTTCACGCCGGCGCGGAAGTCGGTGCCCTCGGCGCGCATCTGCGAAAGGCGCCGGTCGATGTGCCGCTTCTCCATCTTGAACTCGGGGATGCCGTACCGCAGCAGGCCGCCGACACGGTCGGCCCGTTCGAAGACCACCACGTCGTGACCGGCGCGGGTGAGCTGCTGGGCGGCGGCGAGCCCGGCCGGGCCGGAGCCGACGACGGCGACCCGCTTGCCGGTCTTGGCCGACGGCGGCTGCGGCGTCACCCAGCCCTCGTCGAAGGCCCGGTCGATGATCTCCACCTCGACCCGCTTGATCGCCACCGGGTCCGCGTTGATGCCGAGGACGCACGCCGCCTCACACGGAGCCGGGCACAGGCGGCCGGTGAACTCCGGGAAGTTGTTGGTGGCGTGCAGCCGCTCGATCGCCTCGCGCCAGTCGTCGCGGTAGACCAGGTCGTTCCACTCGGGGATGAGGTTGCCGAGCGGGCAGCCGTTGTGGCAGAACGGGATGCCGCAGTCCATACAGCGGGCGGCCTGCCTGGTCAGGGCGGGCCGCGGGAAGTCCTCGTAGACCTCCCGCCAGTCGCGGATGCGGACGTCGACCGGGCGGCGCGCCGGCAGCTCACGCTCGTGCGTCAAAAACCCCTTGGGGTCGGCCATCGGTGAAACCTCCCTTAACCCTGTACGGCGGCCATGACCGCCTGGTCGATGTCCCTGCCCTCGGCGCGCGCGGCCTCCTGCGCCAGCAGGACCCGCTTGTAGTCCACCGGCATGATCTTGCCGAAGCGGGTGAGCGTGCCGTCCCAGTCGTCCAGCAGCGTCTTGGCGACCGTCGAGCCCGTCTCGGCGAGGTGGCGCTCGACGACGTCGCGCAGGAACTCCGAGTCCTCCTCGGTGAGCTCCTCGATGGCGACCATCTCGCGGTTGACCCGCTCGGCGTCGAGGTCGAGCACGTAGGCGATGCCGCCGGACATGCCGGCCGCGAAGTTGCGCCCCGTCGGGCCGAGCACGACCACCCGGCCGCCGGTCATGTACTCACAGCCGTGGTCGCCCACGCCCTCCACGACGGCGGTGGCGCCGGAGTTGCGCACGCAGAACCGCTCGCCGACGACGCCGCTGATGAACACCTCGCCGGAGGTCGCCCCGTACAGGCCGACGTTGCCGGCGATCACCTGGGTCTCGGCGCTGAACGGCGCGTCAGGGTGCGGGCGCACGGTCACCCGCCCGCCCGACAGCCCCTTGGCCAGGTAGTCGTTGGCGTCGCCGGTGAGCCGCAGGGTGACTCCCCTGGGCACGAAGGCCCCGAGGGAGTTGCCCGCCGAGCCGGTGAAGCTCACGTCGATGGTGTTGTCGGGCAGGCCGGCGCCGCCGTGCCGCTTGGTCACCTGGTGGCCGAGCATGGTGCCGACCGTGCGGTTGACGTTGCGGATGGGCAGCTCCAGCGTCACCCGCTCGCCGAACTGCAGCGCGCCCTCGGCGAGCTGGATCAGTGTGTTGTCCAGCGCCTTGTCCAGGCCGTGGTCCTGCTCGACCACGCGCCGCAGCGGCGTGCCCTCCGGCAGGGAAGGCACGTGCAGGATCGGCGACAGGTCCAGGCCCGCGGCCTTCCAGTGGTCCTCGGCGGCCGTGGTGTCCAGCATCTCGGCGTGGCCGACGGCCTCGTCGATCGAGCGGAAGCCGAGCGCCGCCAGGTACTCGCGGACCTCCTCGGCGATGAACTCGAAGAAGTTGACCACGAACTCGGGCTTGCCGGCGAACCGCTTGCGCAGCTCGGGGTTCTGGGTGGCGACGCCGACCGGGCAGGTGTCCAGGTGGCAGACGCGCATCATGACGCATCCGGAGACCACCAGCGGCGCGGTGGCGAAGCCGAACTCCTCGGCGCCGAGCAGCGCGGCGACCACCACGTCCCGGCCGGTCTTGAGCTGGCCGTCGGCCTGTACGACGATGCGGTCGCGAAGGCCGTTGAGCAGCAGCGTCTGCTGGGTCTCGGCCAGGCCGAGCTCCCAGGGGGCGCCCGCGTGCTTGATCGAGGTGAGCGGCGAGGCGCCGGTGCCGCCGTCGTGGCCGGAGATGAGCACCACGTCGGCGTGCGCCTTGCTGACCCCGGCCGCGACCGTCCCGACCCCGACCTCCGCGACGAGCTTCACGTGCACGCGCGCCGTGGGGTTGCTGTTCTTCAGGTCGTGGATGAGCTGGGCCAGGTCCTCGATGGAGTAGATGTCGTGGTGCGGCGGCGGCGAGATCAGGCCGACGCCCGGCGTGGAGTGCCGGGTCTTGGCGATCCACGGGTAGACCTTGTGGCCGGGCAACTGGCCGCCCTCGCCCGGCTTGGCGCCCTGGGCCATCTTGATCTGCAGGTCGTCGGCGTTGACCAGGTACTCGCTGGTCACGCCGAACCGGCCGGAGGCCACCTGCTTGATGGCGCTGCGGCGCGTCGCGTCGTACAGCCGCTCGGGGTCCTCGCCGCCCTCGCCGGTGTTGGACTTGGCGCCCAGCCGGTTCATCGCGATCGCGATGGTCTCGTGGGCCTCCTTGGAGATCGACCCGTAGGACATCGCGCCGGTGGAGAACCGCCGGACGATCGCCGAGACCGGCTCGACCTCCTCGATCGGCACCGGCGGGCGCACGCCCTCGCGCAACCTGAACAGCCCGCGCAGGGTCATGAGCTTCTCGGCCTGGGTGTCGACCAGCTCGGTGTACTGCTTGAAGATCTCGTACCGGCGGGTGCGGGTGGCGTGCTGGAGCCGGAAGACGGTGTCGGGGTTGAACAGATGCGGCTCGCCCTCGCGGCGCCACTGGTACTCCCCGCCGACCTCCAGGCGGCGGTGGGGGTTCTCGGCGCGCGGGTAGGCCCGCTGGTGGCGCAGCGCGGCCTCCTTGGCGAGCACGTCGAAGCCGACGCCGCCCAGCCGGGAGGTGGTGCCCGCGAAGCAGGCGTCGATGACCTCCTGGCTCAGCCCGAGCGCCTCGAAGATCTGCGCGCCGGTGTAGGAGGCGACCGTGGACACGCCCATCTTGGACATGATCTTCAGGACGCCCTTGCCGTACGCCTTGATCAGGTTGCGCACCGCGGCGCGCGGCTCCAAGGCCAGCGCCCCGGCGGCGATCAGGTCCTCGATGGTCTCGATCGCCAGGTACGGGTTGACCGCCGAGGCGCCGTAGCCGATGAGCAGCGCCATGTGGTGGGCCTCGCGGGCCTCTCCGGTCTCGACGACCAGGCCGACGCGGGTGCGCGACTTCTCGTGGATCAGGTGGTGGTGCACCGCGCCGGTGAGCAGCAGCGACGGGATCGGCGCCAGGCGGGCGTCGGAGCCGCGGTCCGACAGCACGATGGTGCGCGAGCCGTCCGCGATGGCCCGCGACACCTCGGCGCAGATCTCCTCGAGGCGGTGCAGCAGCGCCTCGCCGCCGCCCGCGACCTCGAACAGGCCGGAGACGACGTGCGGCTGGAAGCCGGGCAGCGCGCCCTCGTCGTTGATGTGGATGATCTTGGCGAGCTCGTCGTTGTCGACCACCGGGTAGGGCAGGACGAGCCGGCGGCAGGACGCCGGGTCCGGCGCGAGCAGGTTGCCCTCGGGGCCGATGGTCGTCTGCAGCGAGGTGACCAGCTCTTCGCGGATCGCGTCCAGCGGCGGGTTGGTGACCTGGGCGAACAACTGGCTGAAGTAGTCGAACAGCAGCCGGGGCTTCTCGCTCAGCACGGCGACCGGGCTGTCGGTGCCCATCGAGCCGATCGGCTCGGCGCCGGCCTTGGCCATCGGGGCCAGGATGACGCGCAGCTCCTCCTCGGTGTAACCGAAGGTCTGCTGGCGCTTGACCAGGGCCTCGTGGGTGACGATCGGGCGCTGGCGCTCGGGCAGCTCCTCGAAGCGGATCAGCCCGGCGTGCAGCCAGTCGCCGTAAGGGTGGGCGGCGGCCAGCTCGGCCTTGATCTCGTCGTCCTCGATGATCTTGCCGCGCGAGGTGTCGACCAGGAACATCTTGCCCGGCTGAAGGCGGCCCTTGCGCACGACTTTGGACGGCTCGATGTCCAGCACGCCGGCCTCCGAGGCCAGCACGACCAGGCCGTCGTCGGTCACCCAGAAGCGGCCCGGGCGCAGGCCGTTGCGGTCGAGGACCGCGCCGACCAGGGTGCCGTCGCTGAAGGTGATCGACGCGGGGCCGTCCCACGCCTCCATCGAGGTGGAGTGGTACTCGTAGAAGGCGCGCCGCGCCGGATCCATCTCGGTGTGGTTCTCCCACGCCTCGGGGATCATCATCAGCACCGCGTGCGGCAGGCTCCGGCCGCCCAGGTGCAGCAGCTCCAGGCACTCGTCGAAGGAGGCGGTGTCGGAGCCGTCGGGGTCGCAGATCGGGAACAGCCGCGTCAGGTCGCCGGGGATCAGGTCGGTGGCCAGCATCGCCTCGCGGGCCCGCATCCAGTTGCGGTTGCCCTTGACGGTGTTGATCTCACCGTTGTGCGCGACGTACCGGTAGGGGTGGGCCAGCGGCCACGACGGGAAGGTGTTGGTCGAGAACCGCGAGTGCACCAGGGCGATCGCGCTGACGAACCTCTCGTCGGACAGGTCGGGGAAGAACGGCTCGAGCTGCGGGGTGGTCAGCATGCCCTTGTAGACGATGGTGCGCGAGGACAGCGAGGGGAAGTAGACGTCCACCTCGTGCTCGGCCCGCTTGCGCAGGCAGAAGGCCAGCCGGTCCAGCTCCAGCCCGGACTCGCCGTTCGGAGAGGACACGAACAGCTGCCGGAAGGCCGGCATGACCGCGCGGGCGCTCGGCCCGGCGTGGGCGGTGTCGATCGGCACCTCGCGCCAGCCGTGGACGGTCAGGCCCTCCTCGGCGGCGATCTCCTCGATCATCCGGACGGCGGTCGCGCGGGCCTGCTCGTCCATCGGCAGGTAGGCGACGCCGGCGGCGTAGGAACCGGCCGGGGGAAGGGGGAAGTCCACCGCGTCACGGAGGAACGCGTCAGGTATTTGGGTGAGAATTCCCGCGCCGTCACCGGTGTCTGGTTCGCTACCCTTCGCCCCTCGGTGGTCCAGGTTGCAGAGTGCCGTCAGGGCCTTGGCGACGATGTCGTGGCTCCGGCGCCCGGCGACGTCCGCGACCATCGCCACACCACAGGCGTCGTGCTCCTGCGAGGGGTGATATAGGCCCTGGGGCTCGGGGAACCCGAGGCGGGCAGCAGGCATTGAATCCCTCCCGTCGTCTTCGTCTGCTTCGTCTTGATTGGCGATTGCAGGCAAGAGGGACGACGTTGGCCCTGCTGCTGTTAGGTGTGTAGAGACTACCGCACCCTGCCGGAATAGTGCCCACCCGGTGGGAATCGCGAACATTCACCATGTGGGGGCACTGCGATGTGCCCGCTGCCGTGCGTCCCCGGCCGCAGTGAAGGAACGCCGGAAAAATGGACGTTATTCCAGGTGAAGGCCCCGGTAAGGGTTCTGTAACCGGTCAGGCGAGAGTCAAGTTCCCTACGGTCCCCACTCCTTATACCACGCTCCACCCACCCCGCGCGCCCGGCCGCCCCTTCCCTCCCCCGCCCGGCCGCCGGCCGGTGCCCGGGGCGGGTCAGCCGCTCGCGGCCAGGACCCGGCTCTGCACGAAGCCGCCCAGCCCCTCCAGCGCCACCTGTGGCAGCGTCAGGTCGGCGCGGCCGGTGTCGCCGACCGGGCCCACCCAGTTGACCACGACGAAGTGCCCGAGCGCCCGCACCTCGGCCCTGCTGTGCCCGGCGTCGAACGAGGCGGGCTGGCCCGCGGCGAGCCGCAGGAACCCCTGGTCCGGCCGGGCGGCCAGCGCGTCCGCCAGCCGGTCCGCCGCGGCCGCGTCGGGCATGTCGAACACGGCGTACTGCCCGGACACCCCGCCGTCCGCGCCGGCGAAGCTCGCCCGCACCACCTGGGCGCACCCGGCCGCCGCCGCGGCCGGGCCGCTCCCCCACAGCGCCCGCGAGCAGTCGGCCGACACCGCGACCTGGCCGCGCCGCATGGTCACCCCCGAGGCCGAGAGGGCGGCGGCCTGCCCGAACACCTCGGCCTCGCTCAACGGGCGCGGATCGTCGCGCCGGCTCGCGATGGGGGCGTACAACGCGGAGGTGCGCTCGGCGCGGACCCTGCCGGGAACCGGCCCGGTCTCAGGCCGGGTGAGCAGGAACACCGCCGCTCCGGCCCCGGCCAGGACGGCCGCGACCGCCCCGGCGATCACCTTACGGCTGGGCATGGGCACGCACCCTACCCGGCCGGCGGCGGCGCGGTCGGGCCCGTGACGGCGACGACGCGACGGTAGATGGCCTTCTCGGCCGCCCGGGCGCCCAGGGCCAGCGAGACGAAGTCGTCCTTGGGCGTGGCCTCCTGGCCATCGGCCCGCCCGACCCAGACGAACCCGGCGTAGTGCCCCATCGCGTGGCCGCTGGCCTCGGAGTAGCCGTCCTGCGGGAACGCCGCCCCCTTGGACTCCAGCGGGCGCACCCAGCCGCCGCCCCGGTAGAGCGTGGTCATCTGCTGCACGAACCCGCCGGCCGCGGCGGCGTCGGCCATGTTGAACAACGTGTACTGGGCGACGTACCGGCGGTCGGCGCTGAGGTAGATGCCGCGCACGGCCTGGGTGCAGCCGGTCTGCCCGAGTTTCGCCAGCACGCCGCCGCCCCACACCGCGGGAGCGCAGGCGCCGTCGAGACGGCGGCCGGCGAGCTTGAGCGTCAGCGTCCCGCTGCGGACGGTCTTGACCGGGAAGACCTCCTCGGCGCGCAGCGGCGCCTGGTCGGCCTTGCGGTCGTCGATCGGCCCGAACAGCTTGGGCGAGGGCCAGGCCTGGTAGTCCTCCGGGCTGAGCAGCCCGATCGCGTCGGGCGCGGAGGACTCCTCGGCGGCCGGGGCCGACACGCCGAGGTTGCTCACGACGGCGGTCAGGCCGAAGCCGCCCACCAGCACCGCCACCACCGTGCCGGCGCCGAACAGGATGCGCTGCTGCCGCTGGGTCAGCCCGCGCTCGGACAGGGCGTCCACCTCGAACGAGGCGCGGCGCCGCTTGCTGCGCGTGCTCACTGGGCGCCGTCTCCCGCCGGACCGCTACCGGGCCCCATCTCGGCGTGCCCCCCCGAGAGGCCGCCATGGGTCATCGTGAATTCGCCTCCGACGCCGGTGCCACCGGGGCCGCCGCCGCGCCTTCGCCTTCCCGCGCCGCGTCACCGGACGCCACCGGCGCGCCCTCGGGGGCGTCGGCCGGTGAGGCCGCTTCGGCCCGCCCGCCCGGGGCCGGTGAAGTGACATCGGCCTGCTCGTCTGGAGCCGGTGAAGTGGCCTCGGCCCGCTCGCCGGCCGGAGGGTCGCCGGCCTCCGGCCCGTCCTTCGCGGGGGCCTCGCCCTCGGCCTGCTCCCCCGGCTCGGCGGAGGAGGACCCGCCGGCCGCGGAGGCGGCGGCGATCTCGTGGTCGTCCGCCTGCGCGGCGTCGTGCGCGGGATCGGCGCCGGCCCCGTGCAGCGGGACGACGATCTCCTCGGTGGTCTTGTTCCTGGTCAGGTAGAGGTAGACCAGGGCGCCGAGGAAGATGACGATGGAGGTCCACTGGTTGAGCCGCAGGCCGAGGATCTGGTGGGCCGGGTCGACCCGCATGCCTTCGATCCAGAAGCGGCCCAGGGTGTAGCCGGCGACGTACACCGCGAACAGCCGGGCGTGACGCAGCGCGTAGCGCCTGCCCGCCCACACCAGCACGCCGGCGAGGGCCAGGTCCCACAGCGACTCGTACAGGAAAGTGGGGTGGTAGGTCGACACCCCGGGGATCGTGCCGGGACGGCCCGGGTCGATCTCCAGCCCCCAGGGCAGGCTGGTCGGCCCGCCGAACAGCTCCTGGTTGAAGTAGTTGCCCCAGCGGCCGATGGCCTGCGCCACCGCGATGCCCGGTGCCACCGCGTCGGCGACCGCCGACAGCGAGATGCCCCGCCTGCGGCAGGCGATCCACACTCCGACCGCGCCGAGCGCGATGGCGCCCCAGATGCCGAGGCCGCCGTGCCAGATGTACAGCGCGTCGATCGGGCGGTTCGGGGCGTCGTCGGCGAAGTAGAGCTGCCAGTCGCTGATGACGTGGTAGAGCCGGCCGCCGACCAGGCCGAACGGAACGGCCCAGACGGCCAGGTCGGTGATGGTGCCGGGCTCGCCGCCGCGCGCGCGCCAGCGGCGCTCGCCGATCCATACGGCGGCGATGACGCCGAGCACGATGCAGAAAGCGTAGGCGCGCAGAGGGATCGGTCCGAGGTACCAGACCCCTTCTGGCGGGCTGGGAATGGAGGCCAGGGGCATGTCAGGTGACGTTACCGGTTCCAGGCCTACTTCGCGGCATCAAGGATGGTCTGACGCAGCGACGAGGGGCTGAAGGCGATCTTGTTGTCGATTTCCTTCCCGTCGAGCCGCAGCGTCGGGGTGCCCTCGAAGACCTTCGAGTCGATGATCTTCTTGTTGTAGTCGGCCTGGGTCTGGGCGTACTTCTGGGTCTTGACGCACTGCGCGAAGCCGGGGTCGGTGACACCGGCGTCCTTGCCCCAGGCGACCAGGTCGTCGAGCGCGAAGCCCTGCTTGGTCTCGGGCGGCTGCTCCTTGTAGATGCGGTCGTGGAAGGCCATCCACTGCCCGCCCCCGGGCACGCATCGGGCGGCCGCCGAGGCGCGCGTGGTGTTACCGAGCGTCGGCTCCTGGGTGAAGATGTTCACGACGTGGTAGACGACCTTGACCTGGCCGGCCGCCGCCATGTTCTTCACCGTGGCGCTGCTGGTCTGCTCGAACGCCTTGCACGCCGGGCACTGGAAGTCCTCGTAGATGTCGAGGACGGGCTTGGTGACGCCCGGCTTGGCCATGACCGTCGAGCCGTCGGCGGCCAGGCTGATCGGCGCGAGGTCGCCGCTGAGCGTCTCGGACCTGCCCGACTGGACGTACCACCAGCCGCCGCCGACCACGGCGAGCACCACGACCACCGAGGTGATGATGGTCGCCAGACGCCTGCGCTGCTGCTGGGCGCGCTCTTTCTCGCGCTGCGCCTTGATGCGCTCGCGGGCCGAGACCTCCCGCGCGGCCTTTCCCATCAGAGACTCTCCTTCATGTCGGGCCGGTGATCGTCGTCGGTCACGCGGCCTTCCCCGTCGTCCTCGCCGCTCTCGTCGGCGTCCTCGTCGTCGTCGCGGGCCGCCCTGGCCGGCACCAGCCCGAGGGCGGAGTCGAGCGAGAGGCGGCCCGGGGCGAACCGGATGATCCACACCCCCAGCAGGAACAGGCCGCCGTCTCTGAGGATCTCCCAGAAGTAGGAGGGACTCTGCCCGGCGGCCAGCTTGCCGCCGCCGCCGAAGCAGCCGCAGTCGATGCGCAGGCCGCGCGCCCACGCCGAGGCGATGCCGATCACGAAGGCCAGCATGAGCAGCGCGGACACCACGCCCGCCGCGCGCGTGAGCAGCCCGGCGACCAGCAGCACCCCGACGACGATCTCGACGATCGGCAGGCCGTAGCCCACCGCCGTGGCGACCTGCGCCGGCAGCAGCTCGTAGGCCTGCACCGCCTGGATCGACAGCGCCGGTGTGCCGATCTTGAGCCAGCCGGCGACGATCAGCACGACGGCGACCACCAGCCGCGCGAGCGTCGTCACCCAGGGTACCGCCGGGTGCGCGTTGAGCGACCTCATCGGCGCGGCCTTCCCGACCTCACCAGCATCATCGTCTCCTTATCCCCACGAGCCGACGCCCGGGACGGGTAACGCCGTGGACGCCCCGGGCGATCGGGGCCGGTCACGACGGCGCGCGACGGCCTTCCTCGCCGAAGGCTACCGGCTGACCAGCCCATCATGAGGCCGATAAGCACCCGGTAAGCAATCTTCGTCCGTAGACTGCCACACGGCCGTGAGCTCGGGAAACGGACGCATCGCCCTCGCTGGAGGACGAAAGACCCTTGCCCGGGCAGGCCCGGGCGAACCGACCACGCTCCCGCAAAGGATGAGCCGGTCATCTACTCCCCGGGCGAGCGAACGGTCAGACGTTCCAGGAGCGCATGAGCCGGTCAGACGTTGCACGAGCGAGCGAACCGGTCAGACGTTGCAGGAGCGAGCGAACCGGTCAAACGTTCTAGGAGCGGACGAGCCGGTCAGGCGCGGACGCCGGTGGCCAGCTCGGCCGCCAGCTCGCGCACCGACGCGAGGCCCGCGGCCTCGTCGGGGGCGTCCAGCAGCCGGCGGATGAACGCCGAACCCACGATGACACCGTCGGCGTAACCGGCCACCTCGGCGGCCTGCGCGCCGGTGCCGACGCCGAGACCCACGCACACGGGCAGGCCGGTGTGCGGACGGCAGCGCTTCACCAGGCCCTCGGCGGCGCTGCTCACGCTGGCGCGCGCGCCGGTGACGCCCATGAGCGAGGCGGCGTACACAAAGCCGGTGCAGCACTCGGTGACGGCCTTGATGCGCTCGTCGGGCGAGCTCGGCGCGACGAGGAAGACGGTGTCGATGCCGGCCGCCGCGCTGTACTCGCGCCAGGGCCCGGCCTCCTCGGGAGTGAGGTCGGGGGTGATGGTGCCGGTGCCGCCGACGTCGGCGAGCTCGCGGGCGAATCGCTCGGCGCCGTAGCGGTCGATCGGGTTCCAGTAGGTCATGACGAGCACCGCGGCACCGCTCTTGGCCACGCCTTCCACGGTGCGCATCACATCGGCGATGCGCGTGCCGTTGACGAGGGCGCGGTGCACGGCGTCCTGGATGGTGGGACCGTCCATCAGCGGGTCGGAGTAGGGCAGGCCGATCTCGATGACGTCACAGCCGGCCTCCACCATGGCGGTGGCCGCGGCGATGGCGCCGTCCTTGGTGGGGAAGCCGGCCGGGAGGTACCCGACGAGGGCGGCCCGCTTGTCGGCCCGCGCCTTCTCGAACACCGTCTGAAGAGTCGTCATGTCAGGATGTCCCGCTTACAGGTGTCTGGAGGCCTACAGGTCGAAGTACTTCATGGCGGTGCCCATGTCCTTGTCGCCGCGCCCGGAGAGGTTGACCAGGATGGTCGCCTCCGGGCCGAGCTCGCGGCCGAGCTTGACGACGCCCGCCAGGGCGTGCGCCGACTCGATGGCGGGGATGATGCCCTCGGTGCGCGCGAGCAGCGAGAAGGCCTCCATCGCCTCATCGTCGGTGATGCCGTGGTAAGTGGCGCGGCCGGTGTCCTTGAGCCAGGCGTGCTCGGGGCCGACGCCGGGGTAGTCCAGGCCCGCCGAAATGGAGTGGGACTCGATGGTCTGGCCCTCGTCGTCCTGCAGGACGTAGGTGCGCGAGCCGTGCAGGACGCCGATGGAGCCCTCGGTGAGGGTGCAGGCGTGCTCGCCCGACTCGACGCCGTGCCCCGCGGCCTCGTAGCCGTGCAGGGCGACGCCCTCGTCGCCGATGAAGGCGTGGAACAGGCCGATGGCGTTGGAGCCGCCGCCGACCGCCGCCGCCACGGCGTCGGGCAGGCGGCCGGTGAGGTCGAGCACCTGGCGGCGGGCCTCGACGCCGATGATGCGCGCGAAGTCGCGGACGATCTCGGGGAAGGGGTGGGGGCCGGCGACGGTGCCGAACAGGTAGTGGGTGTCGTCGACGTTGGTCACCCAGTCGCGGAAGGCCTCGTTGATGGCGTCCTTGAGGGTGCGGCTGCCGTTGGCGACCGGGACGACCCGGGCGCCGAGGAGCTTCATGCGGGCGACGTTGAGCGCCTGGCGCTCGCAGTCGACCTCGCCCATGTAGATGACGCACTCGAGGCCGAGCAGCGCGCAGGCGGTGGCGGTGGCGACGCCGTGCTGGCCGGCGCCGGTCTCGGCGATGACGCGGCTCTTGCCGAGGCGCTTGGTGAGCAGGGCCTGGCCGAGCACATTGTTGATCTTGTGGGCGCCGGTGTGCGTGAGGTCCTCGCGCTTGAGCAGCACGCGGGCGCCGCCGGCCACCTCGCCGAACCGCTTGACCTCGGTGATCGTGGTCGGCCGCCCGGCGTAGGTGCGCAGCAGGTGGTCGAACTCGGCGATGAACCCGGGGTCGTTCTTGGCCTCGGCGTAGACCTTGGCGACCTCGTCGAGGGCCGGGATCAGCGCCTCGGGCACGAACCGGCCGCCGAAGACGCCGAAGCGCCCCCGGGTGTCGGGGTCGTCGCCGGCCACGCCGCCGCCCACGAGGTCGGCGGCGGTGATGATGGGACCTTCTGCGATGGTCACTGCTGCCTCTCGGGTCCGTTGTCGAGTCGCGATGCGGGGTGCGCTCCGGCGGTGACCAGGTCGACCACGGCGGCACGGGGGTCCTTGCCGGTGACCAGGCTCTCGCCGACGAGCACGGCGTCGGCGCCGGCGCGGGCGTAGGCCAGCAGGTCGTGCGGGCCGCGCACGCCGGACTCGGCGATCTTGATGACGCCGTCCGGGATCTTGGGCGCGATCCGGGCGAAGACGTCGCGGTCGACCTCCAGGGTCTTGAGGTTCCGCGCGTTCACTCCGACGATCTTGGCACCGGCTTCCAGCGCCCGGTCGAGCTCGTCTTCAGTATGCACCTCGACGAGCGGCGCCAGGCCGATCGACTCGGCCCTTTCGATCAAAGAGACCAGGGCGTTCTGCTCGAGGGCGGCCACGATCAGCAGCGCGAGGTCGGCGCCGTGCGCCCGGGCCTCCCACAACTGGTAGGAGCTGACCACGAAGTCCTTGCGCAGGACCGGGATGTCCACCGCCGCGCGGACCGCGGCGAGGTCGTCCAGGCTGCCGCCGAAGCGGCGGCCCTCGGTCAGCACGCTGATGACGTGCGCCCCGCCCGCCTCGTAGTCGCCGGCCAGCGCCGCGGGGTCGGCGATCGCGGCCAGGGCCCCCTTGGAAGGGCTGGACCGCTTGACCTCGGCGATGACGGAGACCTTGTCGCCGCCCAGCGCGGCGTAGGCGTCCCTGGTGGCGGGCGCGCGCTGGGCCCGTTCTTTGAGCTCCGCCAGCGACACGGCCTGCTGCCGGTCGGCGAGGTCGGCCCGCACGCCGTCCAGGATCTCGTCGAGCACGCTCACTTGATCTCCTCGCTTGGCTCGCTCACCCGTACCGGGTCCCTCCGTCGCTGTACCCCCGGGCCGAGGACGGCCTCGCCCCGATCGGCTGATCGGCTCGGAGGCCCGCTTCCTCTCCCGACCTTGCCCTGCCGATGGTATCGGGCTTACCGCCGTCGCCTCGCCACAGGGTGGCGATCGTGAAGCGTCATGGCGCGAGGAACCTGCCGAAAGGCAGATTCCGCACGATCCAGTAGACGATCACCAGCGCGAGGAACGCCCAGATGTAGGCCGGGTGGGCGAGCGTCGTGCGGACCGGCCGCCCCTGCCAGGTGCGCAGAGCCCACCGCCCCCACCAGAACAGCAGAAAAGGGACGGTCGCCACGGCCAGCGGGTTGAGCCCGAGGGCCGCCACGACGTCGCCGTGCGCTAGGGCGTGGATGGTGCGCAGTGTGCCGCAACCGGGGCAGTACAGCCCGGTGATGAACAGGAAGGGGCAGGTCGGGTAGTGGCCGGCCTGGTTGGGGTCGACCATGCCCACGTAGGTGAACACCGCCCCCGTGAGCGCCGCGGCGCCGAAGGGCGCGAGCATGGACCGCAGGCGGCCCGTGCCGCGCCTCCCGGTGTGTTCCGCGTGCGTCGTCATCAGTAGTTGTAGCCGTGGGTGCTCGCGGTGCTGAAGACCACGGCCAGCAGCAGGAAGTACCCGACGATCACGACGACGTCGACGACGATGCCCCAGATGAGGGCCCGCTTCCACCAGGTCTTCGCCTCTTCGGAGGCGGCGATGGCCCCCTGGTAGTCGCCGACGGCCCACTTGGAGTTGACCTGGGACGACTTGACGATCGAGACGATGCCGAAGGGCAGGCAGCAGAACAGGGTGGTGAGGATCGCCGGGACCAGGTGGTTGTCCGGCGCGGGCGGCCCGCCTCCGTAGGGGCCCTGCCCGTAACCGCCCTGGGGCGGCGGGTACCCGCCCTGCTGACCGTAGCCCTGCTGCCCGTACCCCTGCTGGCCGTATCCGCCCTGCTGGCCGTATCCCCCGCCTTGCTGTCCGTACCCCGGCTGCTGCTGCCCGTAGCCGCCGTCCTGCTGGCCGTACCCCCCGGAGGGCTGGCCACCGGGCTGCTGAGGGTCGTACCCCTCAGGATTGCCCGGCTGATTCCCGTAGCTCATGGAAGGCTCCTGTGAGTGAAATCGCGTATTGCGCTGCGGCAGCATAGCGACGACCGGTGACGCGCATGGGCGTTGTTCCGCTTTGTGGACAACTTGTCATATTGCGGGGACATCAGGTCAGCCCTGCCGCCCGCCCGGCCCCTCGCCCTCGGTCGGATCGACGCCCTGGTCGAGCGCGTCCCACAGCGACCGCTCGGACCGCTCGGACCTGGCCGGACGCTCTCCACGCTCTCCACGCTCTCCACGGGCGGCGCCTTCCGGGTGAGGGCCCCGCCGCTCGTACCGCTCGGACATGGCGGGCCAGCGGCCGCCGCGCGCCACCGCGACCGCGCCGGCCGCGACGAGCGCCAGGCCCCCCGCGGCGGCGGCGATCGGCCACGCGGGCATGGCGGACACCGCCGTCTCGGCCAGGCCGGTCAGCGTGCCGCGCGTCCCTGCGACCTCCACCGCGCGGGAAGGGGAGGCCCCCTGCCCGGCGGCCAGGGCGGCCGCCGCGCCGAGCAGGGCGATGAGGGCGCCGACGACCCTGCGCCACAGGCCGCGGGTGGCGAGCACGGCGACCACCGCGGCCAGGCAGGCCAGGGCGAGCGGGCTCAGGACGGGCGCCAGGTCTCCGCCGGACAGGGCGACCGTGCCGGAACGGGTGGCGCCGGGAGCGGGCGGGTAGGCGACCTCGGCCCAGATGCGCCCGGAGGCGAGCAGGATGAGCGCCGCTCCCAGGACGCCGGCCGCCACCCAGGCCAGCAGCCCGCGGCGGGTGCCGCCGCGCGCCGCGCCGGCACGGACGGGGGCCGCGGGCGGGGTCACTGGGGCTCCTGGACCCGCAGCACGTCGGCGTCGAAGCAGGTGCGGTCGCCGGTGTGGCAGGCCGCCCCCACCTGGTCGACCTGGAGCAGGATGGTGTCGCCGTCGCAGTCGAGGGCCACGTGCCTGACGTGCTGGACGTGGCCGGAGGTCTCGCCCTTGACCCAGTAGGAGCGGCGGCTGCGCGACCAGTAGGTCGCCCGGCCGGTGGTGAGCGTGCGGTGCAGCGCCTCGTCGTCCATCCAGGCCAGCATCAGCACCTCCCCGGTGCCGTGCTGCTGGACCACCGCGGGCACCAGCCCGTCCGCCGTGCGCTTGAGGCGGTCGGCGATCTTCTGCTCAAGAGGCATGGGGCAATTCTGCCGCAACCCCCCACAGGGGCAGGTCACCGCAGGGGTATGCCGCGCCGGCCGGCCGTGCCGAGCAACATCACGCAACATGGGGGAACCACGCGCGGCGTTCACGCTACGGTCGTCGAGTCGGCGACGTCACCCGGTCCACGCTCCGGAGAGGTGGCCTCCCATGCCTCCCCCGCGCATCACCGAAGCCAAGGGAATCCTCGCCGCGCGGCTGCGCGAGATCCGCAGCGAGGCCGGCATGACCGGGCGGCTCCTGGCCTCCCAGGCGGGCTGGCACTACTCCAAGGTGTCCAAGATCGAGAACGCGGCGCAGATGCCCAACGAGACCGACATCCGGGTCTGGTGCCGGATATGCGACGCCGAGGAGTACGTGGTGGACCTGATCGCCGCCGTTCGCAACATCGACTCCATGTACACCGAGTGGCGGCGCCTCGAGTCCACCGGGCTGCGCCATGTGCAGGAGTCCTTCCAGCCGCTCTACCGCGACACCCAGCAGTTCCGGGTCTTCCAGCACTCCGCGGTCCCCGGCCTGCTGCAGACCCCCGGCTACGCCCGCGCGCACCTGCGGGCGGTCATCGACTTCCGCGGCATTCCCGACGACCTGGACGACGCGGTGGCGGCGCGGCTGGCGCAGCAGCAGGTGCTGTCGGCCGGCGGCAAGCGCTTCATGTTCATCGTCGGCGAGCAGGCGCTGCGCACCCGGGTGTGCGGGGTCGAGGGCATGCTGGAGCAGCTCGACCGGCTGGCGGGGCTGACGGCCAACACCCCGCAGCTCAGCTTCGGCGTCATCCCCGCCACCGCCCGCCCGGCGATCCTGCCGCCGGAGAACTTCTGGATCTACGACGCCACGCAGGTCAGGGTGGACACCATCCCCGGCCAGTACCGCATCAAGATCCCCAGCGACGTCGCCCTGTACGAAAGGGCCTTCGCCCGCCTGTCCGAGACGGCCGTCTACGGCCAGGCCGCGCGCGAGCTGGTCCAGGCGGAGGCGGAACGCCTGCGAGGAACATGAAGCAACATCGTTGAACCGCCCGCCGGTGGTCGCCTAGCGTCACCAGGGACGCACTCCGTGGCGACGCGGGGCACGCCCCCGTCTCGCACGTTCACCTCCGCCCGGACGGAGATCACGCCCATGGCGACCGCGGACAAGGTGATGAGCGCCGCTACGGCGGCCGACCACCTCAGACGGCTCGGCGACCTGCTGCGCGCGCGCGGCCTGCACGTGCGCGTCGGGGTGACCCGCGGCGGGGTGCCCCAGCTCATCGTGGTCAGCACCTCGGTGCCCACGTTCTCGGAGGTCATCTTCGCGGCCCGGGCCGAGGAGAGCTGGTGGTTCTGGTGGGCCTGGGCCGAGCGCATCGCCCCCGTGGACGACCCCCAGACGGCGGCCACGCACGTCTGTCAGGCCCTGCGCCCGGCCCCCCGCCACGACCGCTGAGACCGCGGCGGCACGCCAGGCGAGCCGCCGGGATCACCCGAAGGTCACCGCCGGGCCGGTGAGGCGGTGAGACCGCTGAGGTCGCCCGGAGGCGGCGCGGCGAGCCGCGTCCGGGGTCAGGAGGTGCGGGCTGCGGAGGTCCAGGAGGCGTACAGGTCGGCGTAGACGCCGTCCTGGCGCACCAGCTCGGCGTGCGGGCCGCGCTGGACGATGCGCCCGTGCTCGAACACCAGCACCTCGTCCGCCGCCTCGGCGGTGGACAGGCGGTGGGCGATCGACACGGCCGTGCGGCCACGGGTGACGCCGTCGAGCGCGCGGGCCAGCCGCACCTCCGTCGCCGGGTCCACCGCGGAGGTGGCCTCGTCCAGCAGCAGCAGGTCGGGGTCGGCCAGGTAGGCCCGGGCCAGGGCGACGAGCTGGCGTTCCCCGGCCGACAGCGACTCGCCGCGCTGGCCGACCGAGGTGGCGAGGCCCGCGGGCAGGCCCTCCAGCCAGTCGGTCAGGCCCAGTTCGGTGATGGCCAGGGCGATGTCGGCGTCGGTGGCCGAGGGGCGGCCGTAGCGGATGTTGTCGGCGAGCGTGCCGTCGAACAGGAACCCGTCCTGCGGAACCATGACGATGCGCTCGCGCAGCGAGGAGAACCGCACCTTGCGCAGGTCCGCGCCGTCGACCAGGATGCGCCCGGAGGTCGGGTCCATGAGCCGGGTGAGCAGCTTGGCGAAGGTCGTCTTGCCCGAGCCGGTCTCCCCCACGACCGCGACGCGCGTGCGGGGCCCGATCTCGACCGACACCTCGTGCAGCACCTGCGGGCCGTCGGGGTAGTGGAAGCCGACGTCCTGGAAGGACACCGTGATGGGGCCGCGCGGCAGGACCGCGCCCTTGTCCGCGGGGTCGGCGACGTCCGCGGGGGTGTCCAGCACACCGAGCACCCGCCGCCAGCCGGCGACGGCGTTCTGCGCGTCGTTGAGCACCTCGGTCGCCGTCTGCAGCGGGCTGATGAACAGCGTGATCAGGAACAGGAACGCGACCAGCCGCCCGGCGGAGATGGTGCCGCCCACTCCGAGGTGAACGCCGAGCAGGACCACTCCGGCGATCGCCACCGCGCCCACCAGCTCGGTGGCCGGGAAGGTGAAGGCGATGATCTTCTGCGCGCGGGTCTGCGCCCGCTGGTGCAGGCCGACGGCGTCGTCGATGCGGCGCGCGGTGCGCTCCTCCGACCCGTACGCCCGGATCACCGCGCTGCCCACCACCGACTCGCTGACCGCCGCCAGCATGTCGCCGGTGCGCTCGCGGACCTGGGTGTAGGCGCGGGCCACCAGCTTCTGGAACCGCGGCAGCGCGACGGCCATCGGCAGGAAGCAGCCCCAGACGACCAGCGCGAGCTGCCAGGAGTACAGGGCCATCATCACGCTCGCGATGAGCAGCTGGCCCACCGAGATGATGACCATGAGGCCACCCCACTGCATGAACGTGCTGATCTGGTCCACGTCGCTGGTGACCCTGGAGACCAGCGCGCCGCGCCGCTCGGTGTTCTGGGTCAGCACCGACAGGTCGTGGACGTGCCGGAACGCCTTGCCCCGCAGCGAGGCCAGCCCCGACTCGGTCGAGCGGTAGAGCCGCACGTTCATCAGGTAGCCGCACAGGGCGGTCAGCAGCACCGCGACGGCGCAGAGCAGGACGGCCTCGGTGATGAACGGCATGTCCGGTGACGTGGTGTCCTTCAGGCCGCGGTCGATGACCTGCTGTACCGCGAAGGGGACGATCACCTTGCCGAGCGTGGCGAGCACCGCCAGCAGCAGCGTGACCGGCAGCCCGGTGCGGAACTCCGGCGACAGCGCGAGGCCGCGCCGCAGCGTCGCCAGGGCCGAGCGCTCCTCCATGCGCAGCGCGCCGCCCGCCTTCACGGCGGCGGCGCCGCGTTCTTCGACCTGCGTCGTCATGCCACGATCTCCTCGCCGGCGTCCAGCGCCGCGCGCTCGGCCTCTTCACGTTCGTACGCGGTGACCACGTTGCGATAGCCCTCGCAGCGGGCCAGCAGCTCGTCATGGGGGCCGCGGTCGACCACGCGCCCCTGTTCCAGGTAGACCACCTCGTCGGCCAGCGCGATCGTCGCCATGCGGTAGGCGACCACGATCACCGTGGAGTCGGGAGACCCGTCCCGCAGGCCGAACAGGATGCGGCCCTCGACCTGCGCGTCCACGCTGGAGGTGGCGTCGTCCAGGATGAGCAGCCGGGGTGTCCTGACCAGGGCCCGGGCCAGCGCCAGGCGCTGCCGCTGCCCGCCCGACAGGGTCGCGCCGCGCTCGCCGATGCGGGTGTCCAGGCTCTTGGGCAGGGCGCTGACGAAGCCCTCGGCCTGCGCCAGGCGCAGCGCCGCCCACACCTTCTCGTCCGGCACGTCCTCCTGCGAGCCCAGGGTCAGGTTGCCGCGGACGGTGTCGTCGAACAGGAACGTCTGCTGCGGCACCAGGGCCGCGGCGGTGCTCACCTCGCCGCGGGCGACCTCGCGCAGGTCCACCCCGTCGATGAGCACCCGGCCCTCGTCGGGGTCGACGAGGCGGACCAGCAGCTGGGTCAGCGTCGACTTGCCCGACCCGGTGGGGCCGACGAGCGCCACCGTCCGGCCCGGCCTGACCTCGAAGCCCACGTCCGACAGCACGGGCGCGCCCGGCACGTAGGCGAAGCTGAGGTCGCGCACCTCGATGCGCGCCGGGCCGGCCTCGGCCAGGCGCGCCTGGCCGAACTCCATCGACCCGGACGCGTTCAGCACGTCCTGCACCCGCCGCCAGCCGACGACGCTGCGCGGCAGCTCGGCGAGCACCCAGCCGAGCGCGCGGATCGGGAAGGCGAGCAGCGTGAACAGGTAGGAGATCTGGATGAGCTCTCCGGAGGAGACGTCCCCCGCGGCCAGGCGGACCGAGCCGAACAGCAGCACCGCCAGCACGCCCAAGGTGGGCAGCGCCTCCAGCAGCGGGTCGAACAGGCCGCGGATGCGGCCCACGGCGATGTTGGCGTCGCGCAGCCGGTCGGCCGTGGCCTGGAACCGCGCCGCCTCGGTGTCCTCCCGGCCGAGGGTTTTGACGACGAGCGCCCCCTCGAAGCTCTCGTGCGCGATCTCGCTGACCTCGGCGCGCAGTTGCTGTGCCCGCATCACCAGCGGGGAGAGTCTGCGCTGGTAGACCAGGTTCAGCACGGCGATGGCCGGGAAGATCAGGAAGCCGACCAGGGCGAGCACCGGGTCGACGACCAGGATGGCGACGGCCGCGGTGACCAGCATCACCACGACGCCGACGGCCATCGGCAGCGGCGCGAGCGGCGCCCAGGCGGCCTCGACGTCGGAACTGGCGTTGGACAGCAGCTGGCCGGTCGGGTGACGGTGGTGCCAGGCCAGCGGGAGCCGCAGGTACTGGCGGGTCACCTCGCGCCGCGAGCGGGCCTGCATCCGGTACTGCATGATGCCGGCCAGCACCCTGCGGCCGATCACCCCCGCCGCCTTGAGCACCGCCACGCCGACGATCAGCAGCGCCGCGGTGACCAGGGTGCCGGTGACCGCGTGCCCCGACCGGAAGGCCGGCAGCACGGCGTTCTCGGTCGCCCAGCCCAGCGCCCACGAGGAGGCGACGGTCATCGCGCCGTAGAGCGAGCTGCTCAGCACGGCGCCGATGAAGATGCGCGGCTCACCCCGGATGGCGTGGCCGATGACACCGAACCCCTGGCGCATGACGGTCGGACTGTGATCGCGCTCGCTCGGCACGCGGGGGATCCTCTCGATGGGGGACGAGACCTGGCGGGCCGGCCGGAGCTCGCCGGGGGAACCGGTCCGCCACAATCCCTATCATCCGCGGCAACTCATTTATTCCCACCCCTACGTCCCAACTCGGGCATCACCCCTGGGTGGCCCGACCAGCGGGCACGGGCCTCGTCTGGGCTGATCGGCCTACCTTGGACGTCCCCCAGGGCCGGCCGATCAGCGGGGCACGGGGCTTGTCAGAGCTGATCGCCCCACCGTCACCTCGGAGCGGGCCGATCAGCGGGCACGGGCCTCGTCAAGGGTGACCGCCCCACCTTGGACGTCACCCCAGGGCGGGCCGATCGGCCGGGCACGGGCCTTGTTAGGGTGATCAGAACGACGCAGTTAGGGTGATCAGGATGACGCACTCACGCACCGAACGCGCCGCACTCTGTGACCTCCTCGACCACCTCGGACCCGACGCCCCGACGCTCTGCGCCGGATGGGCGACCGCCGACCTGGCCGCCCACCTCGTCCTGCGCGAGCGCCGCATCGACGCCGCGGGCGGCATCGTCCTCAAGCCGCTCGCCGGCTACACCGCCCGGGTGCAGGAGGGCGTCAAGTCGGGCCGGAGCTACCCCGAGCTCGTCGACGCCGTCCGCCAGGGCCCGCCCCCATGGTCGCCGTACGGCTTCCTGCCCGGCGTGGACGCGCTCGTCAACACCCTTGAGCTGCTGGTCCACCACGAGGACGTCCGACGGGCCCAGCCCGGCTGGGAGCCGCGCGAGCTGCCGGCCGACCTCACCGAGACCGTGTGGAAGCGGGTATCGAGCGGCGCCCGCATGATGCTGCGCCGCTCACCGGTCGGGGTCGTGCTGCGACTGCCCGACGGGCGCAAGGCGGGAGGCAAGAAGGCCGAGCCGCACGTCATCGTCACCGGGGAGCCGGTCGAGCTGCTGCTGTTCGCCTTCGGCCGGCAGGAGCACGCCCGCGTCGCCTACGAGGGCGACCAGACCTCCATCGACCGCCTCCGCCAGGCCCACCTCGGCGTCTGACGCCAGACCCACCCCGGCGTCCGGCAGCGGCCCGGCACAGCCTCCGACTCCGGCCTGGCACGGCATCCGGACCCCACCCGGCACGGCATCGGACTCCGGCTCGGCGCGACGGAACCAGGCGGAGCCGGTGTTCGTTCGACGGTTACGGCCGTCTGGCGGCGGTTACCGCACGGGCGGACCATGCCTGGCTATGATCAACATGGGAGCGGCGCACGACCGCTCCCGCAGATCGGGCGTCCCACCGTTCCGGTAGGACCACGCCACAGCAGCAGCGGGAGGATGTCCGATGAAGACAAAGAAGGTGCTCACCTACCTCGCCATCGCCTTCGTGGTCTTCTACCTGTACTCGCGGCCCGCCGAGGCCGCCACGGCGGTGAAGGGCGTCTTCGACGGCATCACCACCGGTGCCGGTCAGCTGGCCCTGTTCTTCTCCCGCCTCACCGGCTGAGCCACGCCCCAACCAGCGTCCCCCCATGACCTGGCGCCGGACGCTTCGGATTCGCCGACCTCCAGCGCCGTGACCCGCGACCGTCAGCCAGGTCACCCGCCGCACACGGCGCCGGACCCGCCGTCCCCCTTCCCACCGACCCGACGCCTGGCATCGGGCCCGGCGGAGGTGAGTGGTCGGGACGTCAGCTCTTCTTGTTCATCGGGACCAGGCAGAGGATCCAGCCGGCGCCGCCGGTCTTGCTGCCTTCCCAGTAGGCGGAGGTGACCTTCTTGTCGCGGCACATGGTGAGGTTCTTGTCGGCGTCGAACTGCGCCTCGGTCTTGCCCTCGACCCGCTGGGAGACCTTCCACTCGACGGTGGCGTCCTTGCAGTTGACGACCTTCAGGGTGTTCTCGCTCTGGCCGGACATGCAGTCGCCCACGTGGGCGATGCGCGGGGCGCCGGTGACCTGGTCGCCGACCGCGCCGACGCCCTCGCGCACGGCGAAGATGCCGCCGAATTTCACCAGCGCGATGATGACGAAGAGGCCCACCGCCCCGAGCGCGCTCAGCAGCTTGCCGAACTTCTTCTTCTTCTTGGCCGGGGCGGCCGTGGGCTCGGAGGGCTGCCACTGGCCGGCGCCGCCCTGCTGGGCGTAGGGGTCCTGGCCCGTGGTCTGGCCGTACGCGCCGTACTGCTGCTGGGACTCCTGCCCGGCCTGCCCAGCGCCCTGCTGGTAGGGGTCCTGAGCCTGGTAGGGGTCCTGAGCCGTGGCGCCCTGCGAGGGGCGTTCCTGGACCTGGGTCTGCTGGTGGGAGTCGGCGGCCTGCTGGTATCCGCCGTAGCCCGGCTGGGCCTGCTGAGCCCCATAGCCCTGCTGGTCCTGCCCCCCGTAACCCTGCTGGTCCTGCCCCCCGTAACCCTGCCCCCCGTAACCCTGCCCGCCGTAGCCTTGCTGGGCGCCGTAGCCCTGCTGAGCCGCGTATCCCTGCTGGGCGCCCTGAGCCTGCTGGGCGCCGTAGCCCTGCTGGTCCTGTCCGCCGTAACCCTGCTGCGCGCCATAACCGGTCTGCGCGCCATAGCCCGGCTGGGTGCCATGCCCCTGCTGGTCCTGCGGGCCCTGCTGGTCCTGCAGGCCGTAGCTCTGCTGCTGACCGTAGGCCTGCTGGGCGCCGTAGTTCTCCTGCGCGCCGTGACCCTGCTGAGCCCCATAGCCCTGCTGGGCGCCGTAGCTCTCCTGCGCGCCGTAGCTCTGCTGGGCGGCGTAGGGATCCTGCTGGCCGGAGTAGGCGCCCTGCTGTCCCGGGTAGGCGCCCTGAACTCCGGGGTACCCGCCCTGCCCGCCACCGTAGGCCGCCTGCTGGTGCCCGTCCTGTGCCGCGCCGCCGTACGGGGCCGGCTGCTGATGGGCGCCCTGCTGGGCGCCGTAGCCCTGCCCCAGAGGGTCATGACCCGGGTAGGTCTGTCCCGCGGCGGCGCCCTGCTGGAACGGGTCCTGCGGCGCGCCGGCTCCGTACTGCGGAGAGGTCTGCTGCGGGTAGGACCCCTGCTGGTGCGTTCCCTGATAGGGCGAGCCCTGCTGATAGGGCGAATCCGGCTGCTGCGGATTGGAGGGAGAGGTCACGGGACATCCTTGTGTCTGCGGGCACCATAGGAGAACCCGCACGACCGTAGCGGATCATCACCCGCCTTGCGATGACATTCCACCATGCGAGCAGGTTTGGACCGCTCCCAAGTTGGGTAGACGGACCCGCCGGGTCTCCGCCCCCGTGGAGCACGAGGACCAAGACGACGACCGGCGGGCCGGACGGGTCAGCGGACGGGTCAGCGGACGGGGTGACCGACCGCGCGCAAGGTGTCCTTGACGTCGGCGATCTTGAGCTGGCCGAAGTGGAACACGCTCGCCGCCAGCACCGCGTCGGCGCCCGCCGCCACGGCCGGCGGGAAGTGGTCCAGCGCGCCCGCGCCGCCGCTGGCGATGACCGGCACGGTCACCGCCGCCCGCACCGCCCGGATCATCGCCAGGTCGTACCCGTCCTTGGTGCCGTCCCCGTCCATGGAGTTCAGCAGGATCTCCCCCACGCCGAGATCCTGCCCGCGCCGTGCCCACTCGACGGCGTCGATGCCCGTGCCGCGCCGCCCGCCGTGCGTGGTGACCTCGAAACCGGACGGCGTGGGCGGGCCGTCCACGACCCGCCGGGCGTCCACCGACAGCACGACGCACTGGGCGCCGAACCGGCGCGAGGCCTCGGTCAGCAGCTCGGGACGGGCGATGGCGGCGGTGTTGAGCGACACCTTGTCGGCGCCGGCGCGCAGCAGGCGGTCGACGTCCTCCACGGCCCGCACTCCCCCGCCGACGGTCAGCGGGATGAACACCTGCTCGGCCGTCCGGCGCACCACGTCGATCATGGTCCCGCGGTCGCCCGAGGATGCGGTGATGTCCAGGAAGGTCAGCTCGTCGGCGCCCTCGGCGTCGTAGCGGCGCGCCAGCTCGACCGGGTCGCCGGCGTCCCGGAGGTTCTCGAAGTTGACGCCCTTGACCACCCGCCCGGCGTCCACGTCCAGGCAGGGGATGACCCGTACGGCGACGCTCATGCCCGCACCGCCGACAGCGCCTCCTCCAGCGTGAACGCCTGCGCGTACAGCGCCTTGCCGACGATCGCGCCCTCCACGCCCTCGGGGACCAGCGTCGACAGCGCCCGCAGGTCGTCCAGCGAGGACACCCCGCCGCTGGCGATCACCGGCTTGTCGGTGCGGGCGCACACCTGGCGCAGCAGGTCGAGGTTCGGCCCGCGCAGCGTGCCGTCCTTGGTGACGTCGGTGACGACGTAGCGGGGGCAGCCGTCGGCCTCCAGCCGGTCGAGCACCTCCCACAGGTCGCCGCCCTCCTTCGTCCAGCCGCGCGCGGCCAGCGTGGTGCCGCGCACGTCCAGGCCGACGGCGATGCGGTCGCCGTGCTCGGCGATGATCTTCGAGCACCAGGCCGGGTCCTCCAGCGCGGCGGTGCCGATGTTGACCCGGCGGCAGCCGGTGGCGAGGGCCGCCGCCAGCGAGGCGTCATCGCGGATGCCACCGGACAGCTCGACCTGGACGTCCAGCGCCGCCACGACCGAGGCCAGCAGCTCGCGGTTGGAGCCCCGGCCGAACGCGGCGTCCAGGTCCACCAGATGGACCCACTCGGCGCCCGCCCGCTGCCAGGCCAGCGCCGCGGCGAGCGGGTCGCCGTAGGAGGTCTCCGTACCCGCCTCGCCTTGCACCAGGCGCACGGCCTTGCCGTCCGCGACGTCCACTGCGGGCAACAGCACCAGCGACATTGTTCTAGGACCTCCGGTCGAATACGACGGTGACGAGCACCGGCAGCAGCAAAAGGGACAACACCAGGACGCCCACCCGGGCCGCCCAGCCGTCGAGCAGCAACCACGCGCCGGCCTGGACCAACACGAACAGCATCGCCACGACGGCGTTCTGCGCCTTGTGGCGCCGGGCGATCACGCCGCCTTGGCGCGCGACGCGAATCGGGCGGGGCACCGCCGCGGCCAGCCGGGCGCGCAGCCTGCGCCACCTGGCCCGCCGGGCCTCACGCTCGGCGCGCAGTGCGGCCTGACGGGCCTGCTCGGCCTCCCGCTCGGCGCGGCGGCGCGCGCGCTCCTTGCTCACCCGATCACCGCTAACCCGGTGAGCACGTGTGACTCGGTGAGCACGTGTGACCTGGCGAGCACGTGGCCGCCGGCCGTGACGACGCCGGACGGGATCTCACAGTGTGCCTACCCAGTTCCGCAGCAGGACCGCACCGGCGTCCCCGGACTTCTCGGGGTGGAACTGGGTGGCCATGAGCGGGCCGTTCTCCACCGCGGCGACGAACGGCACGCCGTGCTCGGCCCAGGTGACCAGAGGCTGGCGGAACCCGTCGCCCGCCTGGAGCTCGAACTTGCGCACCCCGTAGGAGTGGACGAAGTAGAAGCGCGTGGAGTCGTCCAGCCCGTCGAACAGCACCGAGCCCTCGGGCGCCTGCACGGTGTTCCACCCCATGTGGGGCAGAACGGGCGCGTCCAGCCGCTCGACGACGCCCGGCCACTCGCCGCACCCCTCGGTGTGCTCGCCGTGCTCGACCCCCTCGGCGAACAGGATCTGCATGCCGACGCAGATGCCGAGGACGGGACGCCCGCCGGCCAGGCGGCGTCCGATGATCTGTTCGCCGCGCACGGCCTTCAGCCCGCGCATGCAGGCCGAATAGGCGCCGACTCCGGGGACGACCAGGCCGTCGGCCTCCATCGCGGCGTCGCGGTCGGCGGTCACCGTGACCTCGGCCCCGGTGCGGGCCAGCGCCCGCTCGGCCGAGCGCAGGTTGCCCGAGCCGTAGTCGAGGACGACGACCTTCACCACCACAGCACCCCCGCGGTGATCGACAGCGCGGCGCCGACGCCGCACACGACGGCGCCGACGCGCATGCCTTGCTTGACGAAGGAGACGACCCCGCCGATCAGGAACAGGCCCAGGAAGACCATGGCGACGGCGGTCCCGTTGGAGCTCACAGGACCCCCTTCGTGCTCGGGACGCCGGTGGCGCGCGGGTCGCGCTCGCTGGCGGCGCGCAGCGCACGGGCCAGCGCCTTGAACTGCGCCTCGACGATGTGGTGGGCGTTGCGCCCGTAGGGCACGCGCACGTGCAGGCAGATCGCCGCCTGGGCGACGAAGGACTCCAGGATGTGCCGGGTGAGCGTGGTGTCGTAGTCGGGCCCGATCATCGGGGCCATGCCCTCGGGCTCGGCGTGCACCAGGTAGGGGCGGCCGGACAGGTCGACGGTGACCTCGGCCAGCGACTCGTCCAGCGGGCACGAGGCGTTGCCGAACCGCCGGATGCCCGACTTGTCGCCCAGCGCCTCGCGGAACGCCGCGCCCAGGGCCAGGGCGGTGTCCTCGATGGTGTGGTGGGAGTCGATGTGCAGGTCGCCGTCGGTCTTGACCGTCAGGTCGAACAGGCCGTGCTTGCCGAGCTGGGCGAGCATGTGGTCGAAGAAGCCGACCCCGGTGGACACCTCGACCTTGCCGGTGCCGTCCAGGTCGACCTCCACCAGCACCGAGGTCTCCTTGGTCGTACGCTCGACGCGGCCGACCCTCGGCCTCGGCGCGCCCACGGCGGGACTGGTCACGCGATTTCCTCCGGTTCGTCGCCTCCGGGGATCCCGGAGGCGGGGATGACGTCTGACACGGCCAGCACGGCCGTCATGGCCTCGTGGAAGGCGGCCATCTCCTCGGTGGTGCCGACGGAGACGCGCAGCCACTGCGGCGGGCCGACCTCGCGGATCAGCACGCCGCGCGCGAGCAGCGCCTCCCAGACCGCGCGGCGGTCGGGGAAGCGGCCGAACAGCACGAAGTTGGCGTCGGAGTCGGCGACCGACAGCCCTTGCCCGCGCAGCCGCGCCACACAGGCGTCACGCTCGGCGCGCAGCCGGTCGACGGTGCCGAGCAGCTCGTCCTGGTGGGCGAGGGCGACCCGCGCCGCCGCCTGGGTGAGCGTGGACAGGTGGTAGGGCAGGCGCACCAGCAGCAGCGCCTCGATCACCGCCGGGTCGGCCGCGAGGTACCCGAGGCGCGTGCCGGCCATGGCGAACGCCTTGGACATGGTGCGGCTGACGATCAGCCGCGGGTTGCCGGGCAGCAGGGTGAGCGCGCTCGGCGTGCCGGTGCGGGCGAACTCGAAGTAGGCCTCGTCGACCACCACCATGCCCGGCGCGGCCTCCACGACCCGCTGGATCGCCTCCATCGGCAGGGCGGTGCCCGTCGGGTTGTTGGGGCTGGTCAGGAAGACGATGTCGGGCCGGTGCTCCTCGACGGCGGCCACGGCCTTCTCGGGGTCCAGGCCGAAGTCGTCCTCGCGGGCGCCGGCGATCCACCGGGTGGAGGCGCCGGTCGTGATGATCGGGTGCATGGAGTACGACGGCTCGAACCCCATGGCCGACCTGCCGGGCCCGCCGAAGGCCTGCAGGATCTGCTGGAGCACCTCGTTTGAGCCGTTGGCCGCCCACACCTGCCCGGGCGTCAGGCCGTGGCCGAGGTAGGCCGCGAGGTCCTCACGCAGGGCGACGGCGTCGCGGTCGGGGTAGCGGTTGAGCTCGGCCGCGTCGCGGCGCACCGCCTCGGCCAGGGCGTCCACCAGCCCGGCGGAGGGCGGGTAGGGGTTCTCGTTGGTGTTCAGCCGCACCGGCACGTCGATCTGCGGCGCGCCGTACGGCGAGCGCCCGCGCAGGTCGTCGCGGATCGGCAGATCGGCCAGGCGCGCCCGGCCCGCCCCGGTCACCGGGCACCGCCGTCGAACCGCACGCGCACAGCGGCGCCGTGCGCCGGGAGATCTTCGGCCTCCGACAGCGCGTACACGTGGCCGGCGGCCTCCGCCAGCGCCTCGCGCGAGTAGTCGACCACGTGGATGCCGCGCAGGAACGACTGCACCGACAGCCCCGAGGAGTGGCAGGCGCAGCCGCCGGTCGGCAGCACGTGGTTGGACCCGGCCATGTAGTCGCCCAGGGACACCGGCGCGTACGGCCCGATGAAGATCGCGCCGGCGTTGCGCACCCGCGCGGCGACCGCGTGGGCGTCGGCGGTCTGGATCTCCAGGTGCTCGGCGGCGTAGGCGTCGACCACCCGCAGGCCGTCATCCAGGGAGGACACCAGCACGATGCCCGACTGCCGGCCCGACAGCGCCTCGGTGATGCGCTCGGAGTGCTTGGTGGCGGCCACCTGCGCGGGAAGCTCGCGCTCGACCGCGTCGGCCAGAGCCTCGCTGGTGGTCACCAGCACCGCGGCGGCGATCACGTCGTGCTCGGCCTGGCTGATCAGGTCGGCGGCCACGTGGGCCGGATCGGCGGTGTCGTCGGCCAGCACGGCGATCTCGGTGGGGCCGGCCTCGGAGTCGATGCCGATGCGCCCCTTGAGCAGGCGCTTGGCGGCGGCCACCCAGATGTTGCCCGGGCCGGTGACCATGGTGACCGGCTCGCACTCTTCGGTGCCGTAGGCGAACATCGCCACGGCCTGCGCGCCGCCGACGGCGTAGACCTCCTCGACCCCGAGCAGCTCGCACGCCGCCAGGATGGTCGGGTGCGGCAGCCCGTCGAAGTCGGCCTGCGGCGGCGAGCTGACCGCCAGGGACGCCACCCCGGCCTCCTGGGCGGGCACGACGTTCATGACGACGCTGGAGGGGTACACGGCCCTGCCGCCCGGCACGTACAGGCCCACGCGGTCGACCGGGACCCAGCGCTCGGTGACCGTGCCGCCGGGGACGACCTGGGTGAGGGTGTCGGTGCGGCGCTGGTCGCGGTGCACCATGCGGGCGCGGCGGATGGACTCCTCCAGCGCGGCGCGCACGGCGGGGTCGAGCCCGTCCAGCGCCCGGGTGAGGGCCGCGGCGGGCACGCGCGTGGAGCCCAGCTCGACGCCGTCGAAGCGGGCCGTCCACTCCCGTACGGCGGCCACCCCCCTATGGCGCACGTCGTCGCACAGGGGCCGCACCTTCGACAGGGCGGCCTCGACGTCGAGCTCGGCGCGGGGCAGCACGTCGCGCAGGTTGCCCGGCAGGGAACCGCGCATGTCGATACGGGATATCACCGGACCAGTCTACGGAGGGTGGCGGCCCGCTCCGGCGAACGTCCGGCATTCGGGACGAATCCTTTACATTGTAGATTTTACCCGGCCGCTAGGCTTGGGCCGTGAGCAAGACCAAGAGCAAGGGAGGCCAGGGCACTCCCGCCACCGTGGCCCTGGTCAAGGCCGGGGCCGAGTTCACCCTCCACCCCTACGACCACGACCCGAACGCCCAGGCCTACGGCGAGGAGGCCGCCGACGCCCTCGGCGTGGCCTACGAGCGCATCTTCAAGACGCTGGTCGCCGAGGTCGAGTCCGGGCTCGCCGTCGCGGTGGTGCCGGTCGCCGGCAAGCTCGACCTGAAGGCGTTCGCCGCGGCCCTGGGCGGCAAGCGCGCCGCGATGGCCGACGCCGCCAAGGTCGAGCGGGTCACCGGGTACGTCGTCGGCGGCATCAGCCCGCTCGGCCAGCGCAAGGCCCTGCCCACGGTGGTCGACGCCTCCGCGATGGACCTCCCGACGATCTACTTCTCCGCCGGCCGCCGGGGCCTGCAGATCGAGACCTCCCCCGCCGACCTCATCCGCCTCACCGGCGCCGTCACCGCCCCCATCGCCAAGGCGCCCTGACCCCACCCCTCCGCGAACTCCCACACCGAGGAGCGAAGGTTGAGCGAGCTGTTCTACTTGTCCGCCGTCGAGATGCTGCGTCTGCTGCGCGAGCGGCAGGTCGGCGCGGCCGAGCTGACCGAGGCGCACCTGCGGCGCATCGACGAGGTGGGCGGCGAGGTCAACGCGATCGTCACGCTCACCGCCGACCGGGCGCTGGAGGAGGCCCGGCGGCTGGACGAGGGCTGGGCCCGCGGCCACTGGCAGGGCCCCCTCCACGGCCTGCCCATCGCGTTCAAGGACCTCACCGACACCGCGGGCATCCGCACCACCTACGGCTCGCCGCTGTTCGCCGGCCATGTGCCGTTCGCCGACGCGCTGGTCGTCCGCCGCGCCCGCGCGGCCGGCGCGGTGACGATCGGCAAGACCAACACCCCCGAGTTCGGCACCGGCTCCCACACCGTCAACGAGATCTTCGGCGCCACCCGCAACCCCTACGACACCGGCAGGAGCGCGGGCGGCAGCAGCGGCGGGGCCGCCGCCGCCCTCGCGGCCGGCCTGGTGCCGCTGGCCGACGGCTCCGACATGGGCGGCTCCCTGCGCAACCCCGCCTCGTTCTGCAACGTCGTCGGGCTGCGGCCGACCCCCGGACGCGTGCCCGACGCCTCCCCGGCCGCCGCCTGGTTCACCCTCAGCGTGCCCGGCCCGATGGCGAGGACCGTCGGCGACGCCGCGCTGCTGATGAGCGTCATCGCGGGTTTCGCGCCCACCTCGCCGTTCGCGGTGCGCGAGGACGGCTCGGCGTTCGCCCGGCCGCTGGACACCGGCGTCCAGGGCCTGCGGGTGGCCTGGAGCCCCGACCTCGGCGGCCTGCCCGTCGATCCGCGCACCGCCGCGGTGACGGCGCGGGCGCCCGAGGTGCTGGCCGGCCTCGGCGCGAAGGTGGAACAGGTCCCCCTCGACCTGTCCGACGCCGAGGACGCCTTCCGCACCTACCGCGCCTGGCACTACGCGAGCACCTTCGGCGACCTGCCACGCGACCGGCTCGGCCCGAACGTCGCCTGGAACGTCGAGCAGGGGCTCAGGGTCACCGGCGCCGACCTCGCCCGCGCCGAGCGGCTGCGCAGCCGCCTGTTCCAGCGCATGAACGCCTTCTTCGAGACCTTCGACGTCCTGCTCTGCCCGGTCAGCCAGGTGCCGCCCTTCCCGGTGGAGCAGCCCTACGTCACCGAGGTCGACGGCACGCCGATGCCCGACTACCTGGCCTGGATGCGCTCGGCGTACTGGATCAGCGTGCTGCACGCACCGGCGGCGTCGGTGCCCTGCGGCTTCACCCCCGACGGGCTGCCCGTGGGCGTCCAGATCGTCGGACGACCGTGGGAGGACCTCACCGTGCTGCGGACGGCGCACGCCTTCGAGCAGGCCACCCGCCACGGCGACCGGCGTCCGCCACTCGGCTCCGCTGGCCGTTAGACCGCGCCGGGCCCCGGCGAGGGCGGGCCACCGGAACCGTCCCGGCTCTGTGACGGGCCCGCGGCACCGTCCTGGCCGTGCGAGGACGGACCGGCCGAACCGTCCGGGCCCTGGGAGGGCGGGCCATCGGAACCGCCCGAGGGCGGACCGTCCGGGCCCTGCGAGAGCGGGCCGCCGGCCGGGCGGGCGTCCTGCGGGAGGGCGTACGGCTCCCCCGCGTGGAGCTCGCCCGCGTACGGCTGGCGCAGCGGCGACTCGCGGTAGCCGTCGACCGACTCGATGATGCCGAAGACCGCCACGGCCACCAGCGGCCAGGCCAGCAGGACCCCGCGCGCCGTGACCGACAGCACGTTCACCGTGGCGCCGATGCTCGCCGAGCCCGGCACGGCCGCGGCCTGAATGATCGAGCCGCCGATCGAGGTGCCGACGCTGAGCGCGAGCCACCCGGCCAGCATGCCGCCGGCGGCCAGACCGGCCAGCAGGGCGAGCGGGCGCCCCTTGCGGGCGACCAGGTAGGCGACGATGCCGCACGCCAGCCCCGCCCCGCCGGTGATCACGGCGAACCAGCCGTCGGCCGCGATGAGGCTCTGCGTCGTGGGGTCGGCCAGCACCGGGCCGGTCTTGGTCACGACGTAGGGGGTGCGAGGGGCGAGGGCCGACCACAGGAACCCGGCCGCGATGCCGAGAAGCGCCAGCACGACGACGGTGAGCCCGAAATCTCGCGCCTGCCGCACCCGATCACCTCACCTGTCCCACCGCACTCGCGCGCGGACCACACATGGTACCGACGCGGGCCGCCCGGCGGCGCCTTAGGCCGGAGGCGGGCGCCCGGTTAGGCTGTCCCCCGTGAGCGATGAGGTATGGCTGATCGAACCGTCCGGGCCTCTGCGGGGGGACGTCGAGGTACGCGGTTCCAAGAACGCGGTGTCAAAACACATGGTCGCGGCGATGCTCGGCAGCGGGCCGAGCACCCTGCACAACGCGCCCGAGGTGGGCGAGGTCGGCATCACCGCCGCCATGCTGGAGGCCCTCGGCATCGAGGTGCAGATCAAGCAGGGTGAGATCACCCTCGAACGCGGCCCCGAGATCCGCCCCCGGGTCCCGGCCGCCTTCACCGGGCTCAACCGCATCCCGATCCTCATGCTGGGCCCGCTGCTCCACCTGGCGGGCGAGGCGTTCGTCCCGCTGGTCGGCGGCGACCCGATCGGCCGGCGGCCGGTCAACTTCCACGTCGAGGCGCTGCGGGCGCTGGGCGCCGAGGTCGAGGTCGGCGAGGCCGGCATCTCCGCCAAGGCCACCCGGCTGCGCGGCGCCCGCATCGAGCTGCCCTACCCGAGCGTCGGCGCCACAGAGACGATCCTGCTGTCGGCCGTCCTGGCCGAGGGCAAGACGGTCATCAAGGGCGCGGCCACCGAGCCCGAGGTGGTCGAGCTGGCGCTGTTCCTGCAGCGCATGGGCGCGCGCATCGAGATGAGCCCCGACCGCCGCATCGTCATCGAGGGCGTCGAGCGGCTGCGCGGGGCCTCCACCTGGCTCGCCGGTGACCGCATAGAGGCGTTCTCCTACCTGGTGGCCGGGCTGATCACCGGCGGCGAGGTGCGGGTGCACGGCTGCCCGCAGGACCGCCTGGTCACCGCCATCACCACGCTGGCCCGCATGGGCGCGCAGTTCGACATCACCGACGACTGGCTGACCGCCTCGGCGCCGAACGGCCTGCGCGCCGCCGCCGTGCAGACCGACACCCATCCGGGGTTCATGACCGACTGGCAGACGCCGCTGATGGTCCTGTTCACCCAGGCCGAGGGCATGTCGGTGCTGCACGAGACCGTCTTCGAGAACCGCCTGGTGTACGTGCCGGCGCTGCAGAAGATGGGCTGCGAGATCGAGATCTTCGACGTGTGCCTGGGCGGGCCCGCGTGCCGGTACCACGACACCAACGCCAAGCACTCGGCGGTGGTCCGGGGCGTGTCCAAGCTGCGCGGCGCCGACGTCACGCTGCCCGACATCCGCGCCGGGTTCTCGGCGGTGCTCGCCGCCGCGGTCGCCGAGGGCAACTCGACGCTGCGGGGCGTCAACCACATCGAGCGCGGCTACCACCGCGTTTTCGACCAGTTCACCTCACTTGGGCTGAAGATCAACCGGGAAGCGTAAAGATTCCGCGGGGTGGCGTTTGCCGGGGTTCTCTCGGTCGTACGTCTATCCCGTGACCTCGCGATCCGACGGCCGCCGCATGCCCGGCGACGACTCCTCGCCGAGCCGGGAGTACCCGGTGCTGGTGGGCGTCGCCGTGCTGGGCGCGGCGGGCGTGGCCGGCGGGGTGCTGGTCGCCGCGCTCGCCCTGCCCGTGGTCGGCGGGGCGGGCGTCTACACGCGCGACGTCGCCCACGGCCTGTTCGAGGTGCCGGCCATGCTGCGCGAGGCGCCGCTGCCCGAGCGCAGCCGGCTGCTGGACAAGGACGGCCGGCAGTTCGCCCAGTTCTACGTGCAGAACCGGCAGTCGGTCGCCCTCGGCAAGATAGCCCCGGACATGCTGAAGGCGATCATCGCCATCGAGGACGCCCGCTTCTACGAGCACGGCGGCCTGGACCTCAAGGGCACGCTGCGGGCGATCATCACCAACACCCGCGCGGGCAGCATCCAGCAGGGCGGGTCGTCGCTGACCCAGCAGCTGGTGAAGAACATCCTGCTGCAGAACGCCCGCTCGGAGACCGAGCGCGACCAGGCCCGGGCGCCCAGCATCCGAAGGAAGATGCAGGAGCTGCGGTACGCGATCAGCCTGGAGCGCAAGTACACCAAAGACCAGATCCTGCTCCGCTACCTCAACATCGCCTACTTCGGCGGAGGCGCGTTCGGCGTCCAGGCCGCCGCGCACCGGTTCTTCGGCACCTCCGCCGACAAGCTCACCCTCGAACAGGCCGCCACCCTGGCCGGCGCCGTGCGCACCCCGTACTTCACCGACCCCACCCTCGGCGGCGAGCACCGCGACCGGCTGCTGGAGCGCCGCGACCTCGTCCTGGACCGCATGGCCCAGCTCAAGATGATCGCCCAGGTGCGCGCCGACGCCGCCAAGGCCACCCCGCTCGCCCTGCACCTACGCCCGGAACCCGGCGGCTGCTCCGAGAGCGACCATCCCTTCTTCTGCCTGTACGTCCAGAAGGAGGTGATCGCCAACCCCGCGTTCGGCCGCACCCGGGCCGAGCGGGAGCGCCGCCTGTTCCGCGACGGGATCACGATCAGGACGACCCTGGACCGCACCGCGCAGGAGGCCGCCGACAAGGCCATCGCCGCGCACGTCCACCCCAAGGACGACCAGGTGGCCGCCGAGGCCATGATCGAGCCGGGGACCGGGCGCATCCGGGCCCTGGCGGCGAGCAAGCGGTACGGCGCCAACCCCGGCGAGCGCAAGGACGGGCCCCACACGACCTACAACCTGCCCGCCGACATGGCCCACGGAGGCGGCCAGGGCTTCCAGGCCGGCTCGACGTTCAAGGTGTTCACCCTGGCCACGGCGCTGGCCAAGGGCTGGCGGTTCGACCAGGGCTTCGACACCCCCGGCAGTTTCGTGCCGTCCTCGGGGTACAAGGACTGCTCGGGCACGAGGGTCAACGCCCCCGGCACCGTCGTGCACAACGCCGGCGGCGAGGGCAAGGGCGGCCCGTACAGCCTGGCCACCGGCACCTGGCAGTCCGTCAACATCTTCTACATGATGCTCGAACGCGATGTCGGACTGTGCGACGTCGTGCGCACCGCCCGGTCGGTCGGCATCGCGCGGGCCGACGGACAGCCGCTCAAGGAGGTGCCCACCTTCACCCTCGGCGTCAACGAGATGGACCCGGTGACGGTCGCCGCCGGCTTCGCCGCGTTCGGCGCGCGGGGACGCTACTGCCGGCCGATGGCCATCCTGGAGGTCGTCGAACGGCACGGCAGGCGCACCGGCGTCGCGCCGAGCTGCACCCAGGCCGTCGAGCAGGACGTCGCCGACGCCGTCAACTACATCCTGACCGGCGTGTTCACCAAGGGCACCATGAAGGGCCAGGGCATCGGCAGGGACGCCGCCGGCAAGACCGGCACCAACAACGGGTACACCTCGGCGTGGTTCGCCGGGTACACCCCCGACCTGGCCGCCGCGGTCAGCCTCGGCGACATCAGGGGCGCCTACAAGTACCCGCTGACCGACGTGGAGATCGGCGGGCAGCACTACGGCGGCGTCCAGGGGGCCACGCTGCCCGGCCCCATCTGGGTGCGCTCCATGGAGCTCGCCCTCCAGCACCTGCCCGCCACCCCGTTCCACCATCCCGACACCGGCCGCTTCGGCGGCGGCACCACCCCGGGCCTCAAGCCCGAGGACCAGCTCGCCGACCCGCGCGCGGCCGACGGCGAACGCGGCCGGGACGGCCGCGAGGAGTGGGACGAGGCGCGCGGCGGCGAACGGGGCGAGGGCCGGTCCGGCGAGGGCCGCCTGCGCCGCCACTGGCACCGTCCCGCCGACCAGCGCCTGTGGGACCGCTTCTGGACCCACCCCGAAGAGGACCTCTGGCTCTCCTGGCCCGCCCACCACCGAAGCCGCCGCCACCGCTACCGCCCCGCCTGGGAACGCACCTGGCACCACCACCGGTGAACAGATGCGACGACCGCCCAAAAATCGCGCCTTCGGCACGCCTTATTTCAGGCGACCCTCACCGCACCACAGATCCCCCACACCACGGAGCCCCCCGCACCACGGATCCCCCGCACCGCGACGAACCGCCGTGCCCCCGCCTCCCCGCGCCACGCGCCCACCTCCCCCGCGCCGTGTTGTCGGCTGTATCGAAGGGCGCCGCGAGGGCGGGACGGGGTACGGCGAATCCGGCGCCCCTCCTATGGCGGGCCACCGACGAACCACCGGCGCACCACTCGGCCGACCACCAGCGCCCCGCCTGCCCCGCCGCGTTGTCGGCTGCGATCAAGGGCGCCGCGACGGCGGGACGGGGTACGGCGAATCCGGCGCCCGTCGTACGGCGGGTCACCTAGTGACCGCCGCTGGCCGCCACCGGATCGGCGGTCATGCCGAGTGGGAGACGCCTCGCGAATGAGGGGGCAGCGTCCTGTTAAGCCCCAGGTCGCTTGTCAGACTTCCTGCGTCTCCGTACCGCGGAGGAACAGCTGCCATTCTCGGGGACTGACGACGAGAACGGGGCCACCCGGGTTCTTGCTGTCCCGCACGGCGATGACCCCTGGCAGGTTGGAGGCCACCTCTACACATTGGCCACCGTCGCCACTAGATCGGGAAGACTTACGCCACTTCGCGCTGCTCAGGTCCATTGCGCCATCACTTCCTCGATGATGCCGAACGACAGGTTCTTCGGAAGGGCCGCGGCTCGTAGGGCGTCGTAGCGTCCTACCAGTGAGGTGATGGTCTCACGTTCTCCAATCGTGAGACCACGTGGCGTGCTCTCGATGTACACGCCATACGGCGCGCCCCGTAGCTCCGCGATCGTGAAGGCAGTCTGCAGGCCAACCGCGGACCACGCGTTGTAAGGCACGACCTGGATCGTCACTCGTGGGTGTTCAGTCACTTCCAGAAGCCGCGCTAATTGCTCGCGCATCACCTCTGCTGCTCCCATGGGTCGACGGAGCGCACCCTCGTCTATGAGACTCAAGATCATGGGGCCGCGCTCGCGGAGCAGCATGGTTTGCCGCTCCATGCGATTAGTAAGCCGCTGTTCGACTAGTTCGGGGGTGATGCCCGGCTCGTCGTCGAATATCCGCTTGGCGTAAGACTTGATCTGAAAGATCCCTGGAATGAGGAGGGGATCCCAGCTTTGCAGAGCTGATGCTTGAGCCTCTAGCGCGAGGAAATCCCGGAAATGGTCTGGAGCCGACTCCCATCTCGTCCGCCTCCACAGTTCGCGGAAGACGCCATCGAGTTGGAAGACGCTGTCGCAGGCGTCGGCGAATCTGCGGTCCGGCCTGCGCCTTACCGTCTCGACCATGCCCAGCGTACTGACGGCAACGGTGAGCTTGCGGGACAGCTGTAACTGCGTCCATCCCTTTTCGAGCCGATATTGACGTAGCTCATAGGCGAAACGAGCTAATGGGGACTCATCCGGATTGATCTGAATTGGGTTAGGCATGCCCCTTTTCTCCTTCTAATATCACCGGGCCTCACTCATGCTGTCACGGTCTCCTGGAGAACGTGGCGGCATCGGGAGACTATTTCCCTATCAGAAGTCGCCTGCGAGCCGCACGCTTGGACAACCGAATTCTGCACCGATGAGCGCCATGGTGACGCCGATTCGACCTGACCGGCATTCACGTCACGAGCGCCTCATCAACGAAAACCGGAGGTCGTCCTGTGAAAAGGCCCGAGCGGCGGGAAGAGGAGTACATTCACCTGGTCCGGTTGGCGTGGGATCTGAACGTGCGCGGGTTGAGCGCGGCGGTTGACCTGCCGAGCGGAGGACGCCCGGTCCTGCTGGTCGCCAAGGGCTCCGGCCTGCTGAAAGTGACGACGCTGGCGCAGGACGGCCAATGGTTCTTCAGCTGGGGGCGGGGACGCGCCCAGCAGGTAAGGGCGCTGGCGGACGACCGCGTCCGGCAGGCCGCCCGATGAGCGCCAGGACCAACGACCGGCTTGGCTCCGTCGACCTTCTCGGCCAGGTCAGCTCCGTCACCCTCGCGCGTGCCTACGTCCGGGGACTGCTCCTGTCCGCCGGACGGCGGGAGGTCGACGACATCGAACTCCTGGTCGGCGAACTCGTCGCCAACGCCATCAAGCACTCGGAATCAGGACGCCGGCCGGACGGCATGGTGCACCTACGCGTATACGCCGAAGGCGAGACGATACGCGTCGAGGTGACCGACCAAGGCTCCCCAGGGCCCCTCCCCCACATCCCCGCCAAGGTCGACCCCCTCAGCGAGAACGGCCGCGGCCTCTGGCTGGTACGTGAGCTTTCCGCCGCCTGGGGATCGACGGAGGACGAAACAACCCGGACGGTATGGTTCCAGATCGTCCCCAGACGATGATCGTCACCTACCCGACCAAACTGACCGGCGAGGCAATGTGTGCATCACTGGCACATGAGGACGGCCACCCGCCCGCGCGCCTTCGTCTGGAGTGACGAATTCCGCCGAGCGGAAGATATGGAACCGACCGAACGCATCTGCTCAGAGGGCGTGGGACGAGCGAGCCCGGTGGATGTCGGCGGCCGGGTAGGGGGCCGTTCTGGTCTCGTCGAACAGTCTGCCGTAGAACTCGTTCATGACGGCGGCGACCGGCGCATGGCGCCTGATGACCTCCGCGACCGACTCCGGGACACCCAGCAGGTCGCCGCCCCCGGCACCCCGCCGTACGAGATCGAGGAGTTCTGCTCGGCTGGACGGGCGGCTCAGAGTGACGAGCATCCGGTTGACCAATTCCCTGGCCGCGTAGGACTCGTCGTGGCCGGCGTTCAGGCGGAGGAAGGCGCGCTCCTCGGCGGAGCACTCGAAGCTCGAGGCGGCCGCCAGGCCGAAGTCGGTGAAGTACAGGCGGCGGCCGTCGGTGAGGATGTTGCCGAAATGCGCATCGAAGTGGAGCAGCCCATTCGCGTTCATGAAGCCGACCCCGGCGGCCAGTTTCCGATCGAGCAGGGCGCACGCGGATCCGGCGGCGTCGTCGCCGAGCGCGGCCTGCGCCTCCAGCCACTGGCTGACGTCTTGTGGGATGTACTCCAGGAACAGCACGACGGCGGCCGTTGCCGATGCGACGGATTCAAGCCTCGCGCGCACCGCCGGGGACTCCCAGTACGCCACGGCCTCCTCCAACTCCGCCCGCTCGCCGGCCATCGCCTCCGGCAGCACCCGCCAGTGATACAGCAGCGGGAAGCCTTCATAGTGCCCGTCGAGCACCCAGCCGGTCGTCAGCACATGCGCGGCCAGCTCACGCCATGCGCCGAAGCCCGACCCGAGCCCCAGCCCGTAGTGACAGAAGGCGGGTAGCCCGAACAGGTTCGCCGTCGATCGGGTGTTCTCCGGCCGCTTTTCCAGGTCGGTGAGCAGGATCCGCTTGACGAAGACCGGCCTGCCCTCGACTTCCAGCAACGCGGTCGCGCCGCCGACGCCCGACCCGAGACACGGGGCGGCGTGCACGAGTTCGGCGAGCCGCCGGTCGCCGAGCAGCGCCAGGGCTGCGGAGACCACGCCATGGCGAGCGAGGCGGGCGGCACGGGACATGTCCGGCTCGTCCACAGGTAGTTCGGTCATGAGCTGCCTGATGTCATGATCGCCATAATGACACCCTTCGGAGGTGCTATCCGGGGGATGTCGTGCCACCTCGACGCGGTCCTGAGCCGGTGCGCGGTTTCCCAGCAACATGCACTTCCCGGACGACCGAGATTTCTGATCACGTGACGGTCGGCGTAACGTCTTGCGTGTCTGGGAACGGCGAGTATTTCAGGAACTCTTCGGCCACTCCGTCGGCATCCCCCGCGTAGGCGCGATGCAGCAGATCGACGATCGCGCCGATTATGCCTTGGGCGTGCTCCGGCAACTCCTGCGCGGCGATGAACGCCTCCATCAGAGTTGAGATCGACTCACGGAATCGATCGTCTTCGACGAGCACAAGCCCGTGGGCCGTGAGGCCCCGGATGTAGCCAAGCAGGTAGGCATCTCGGTTGACCGTCACCAACTTCCGATACAAGCCGACGGCCTCCAGGGAGAAGGAGACCGCCTCGCCTCGCCGTCCGACCCCCACGAGCAAGGTGGCGTGGTTGTTCATCGACATCGCCAGATCGGGCAGATAGGCATCCCGACTGACCACCACCAGCTCCCGACGCAGGCCGACGGCCTCCAGGGAGAAGGAGACCGCCTCGCCCCGCCGTCCCACTTCCGTCAACCGGACCGCGTGATTGTTCACCGAGGCGGCCAGGTTGGGCAGATAGGCATCCCGATCGACCACCCCCAACTCCCGACACAGGCCGACGGCCTCTTCCGAGACGGTGACCGCTTCATCCCGCCGCCCCACCTCCGCCAACCGGACCGCGTGATTGTTCACCGAGGCGGCCAGGCCGAACAGGTAGGCATCCCGACTGACCAGCACCAACTCCCGATACAGGCCGACGGCCTCCCCGGAGAAGGAGACCGCCTCCGCCCGCCGCCCCACGCCGGCCAGCCAGATCGCGTGGTCGTTAACCGAGGCGGCCAGGTCGGACAGGTAGGCATCCCGATCGACCACCCCCAACTCCCGACACAGGCCGACGGCCTCTGCCGAGACGGTGAACGCTTCATCCCGCCGCCCCGCCTCCGCCAATCGAAGCGCGTGGTTGTTCATCAAGCCGACCAGATGGGGCACGTAGGTGTCCGGGTCGGTGTGGGCCAGGGCGCGGTACAGGGTGGTCAGGATGTCGGTGACGGCCACGCTGAAATGGGACAGGCCGACCGAGGCCTTGGGTAGCAGGTTGCCGGTGCGGGTGAGCTGGCGGCTGAGGGCATGGGGGTCTCGGGTGGCCAGTTGATGGAGCCCGGCCAGCAGCAGGTCGCGGAGGGAGGGGATGGCGGCCAGCAGCGAGGCGGCCGCGGCGAACGGGTCGGGCCGGTCGACGACCAGGTCGACGATCTGCTCGCCGACCGTGCCGGCGAAAGCAGGGTGCGCGGCGGTGCGCACGAGGGCGAACAAGGCCGATTGAGCGGTGTCCAGGTCGGAGACCAGGGCACCGATCTGGGTCGGCAGCCGGTTGTGGCCGGGTGCAGGTGGTTTGTCGTTGTCGGCGGAGGATGGGGTGAGGATGCCGCCCAGTAGATGTTCGGCCAGTCGGTCTGGCTGGATGTGGCCCAAAGTCAGACCTTGATCCGGCGGGTACAGCCGGCGCAGCCATTCGATGACATCTGCGGTGCGATCGGAGGCCGGATCGGTGCGGTTCGAGGTGGCCGGCGTGGCCAGGGCGGCGAGCGCGTTCGCGGTGGCCGCGTCGCAGGGGCCGAGCATGACCAGGGCGGCCACGCACCGTTCCAGGGCGTGCCAGGCCTGGCGTCGCCGCATGTGCGGCGCGGTGGCCGTCGACAGTACGTCGCGGTCGAACAGGCCGCAGCCGGCGGCGACGCGTTGCAGGTAGCCGCGTTCATGGATGACAAGTTGCTCTTCGGGTTGAGCGCCGGTCGTCCGTTGCCGTCCGGTCGCCGCCTGTAGCAGGTCCAGCAGTGCGGTCATCTGCAAGGTCAGGGCGTTGGCGAATACCGGCGGCAGGTCGGGCGGTTCGGCGGCCAACTCGGCGGCCAGTTGCGGCCACGGACGTATCGGCGGCCGGCCGATGGCCGGGGCGGACAGCTGGGGTAGCGCGTCGGCCAGGTCGGTGACCGTCGCCCGGTACAGCTCGCGCCGGTCCTGCTCGGTGTCCGCCAGCGGTGCCAGCCGCCACCGCTCCGCCCTCTGCCCCAGCGCATTGGTGATGCCGTCCCACCAGTCACCGGCCGTACGGGCCAGGAGCAGCACCCGCGCGCCCTCAGGCGGGGGAGCCTGGATCAGCGCCGAAATGAGTGCGTCGACGAACCCGGGATGCGCCTCGGCGTAGTCGCAGACGATCAGCACGGGGGCGGCCAGGGAGCCGATGCGCTCGGCGAGCTTGACCGCCCGGGCCGTGTGCTGGTCGTCGCTGAGCGGCTGGGGAGGCGGTTTGACGGTGAAGGCCACCGCCCAGCCCGCCCGGCCGCCGGCGCGGGCAAACTGGCGGGCCAGCCGGGTCTTTCCCTGCCCACCCTCGGCGGTGACCAGCCCCACCGCCAATTCTCGCCCGCCGTCCCGCCACGCCTCCAACAGCCGCAGCATCTGCCCGCGGCCCTGGAAGTGGACCACCTCCGCCGCGGCGGCCAGCAATGATCCGGGAGTCTCCGCGGGCGCCGGTCGCAACCGGGTGGTGACCACGTCCGTCAGATCGGCCAGCTCCACCGGCTCGACCACCGGCACGCTGCCAGTGTCCGCCCTGACCAGCCGCGCGAACTCCGCATCAGCGACGAAGTCCCGCACCGGACGGGCATGCAACCGCCTGTTGCCGAACAGGCGGTCATCGCGGGCCACCACGCCGATCAGCAACCCCGAACACAGCACCGCGGCGCCTGATGCCCCTGGCCAGGACCGCTGCTCCTTGTCGTCCCCGTCCGGCAGATGGCGGTCCGGGTCCGGTGCCGCGTCCTGGTCCAGAACCTGGCAGCCGTCCGGTCCCACCGACCAGGGCTGAATCATTCCGCCAAGCTGCTCGATGCCTCGCCCGGAATCGTCGTAGCGGGCAAAACGCGGGAACCCCATCCCCATGTAGGACACCGGCTCGGTACCGACCAGCCGGCCCCAGCGCACCCCGCCCACCGGCACCGCTCGCGCCAGACGTACCAGTGCGGCATCCAACTCCGGTGACTGCCAGCACACCGTTCCATCCACCGGTGCGCGCCGCCCGTCGCCGTGCCGCGGATGCCCAAGGCGAACCTGGATACGCGGGAATCCTCCCGCCTCCCCCACCACGACATGGCGAGCGGTGAGCACCAAACTCGGACCGATCAGATATCCCGAACCGCAACGTTGCTCGGCCCGCTCTGTTCCGGCGCGGAGGTCCGCCAGCCGCCCGGGTTCCATCACTGCTCCCAGACGCGCTCTTCGTCGTCGGTCACCTCGAGGTTGCGCCCGCCGGTCGCCGCGTCCTTGACGTTCAGCCGCAGCTTCAACCGATGCATCGCCCCCTTGGCCACCTTGCCCTCGGCCCCGATCGCCACCACGCCGAACGACGCCTTGGCCGTTCCTTCCTTGCGCAGTTCGACCAGCAGCTCCACCTCTACCTCGGCCACCTCGAACCGCAACTGCTGATTCGCCCCCGCGTCCTGGGCCTCCCCCAGCTCCCGCCGCAGTTGCTCGATCGCCTCGGCCAGCCCGATCCGCACCGTCACAGCCCTCCCCGTCCCGTCCTGGCATTCAGCCAAAGTTTCCACTTCTCCACCATCTACTGCCACACAGTTATCCAACCGACACAAACAGCAACACGGACACGATGAGCTGGACCGGGCGGAGTTCGTCACGCCTGATGATCTCGACGAGCGGGTGACACCACGGCCGGCCCGCCGCATCCGCGAATCGATCTCCGCGCGCCATGACAGGTGAACCGTCCACCTCGAGGATGGTCGGGACTGTAAGACACGAACGGCTCTGGCCCACTTTCGGTGGTGACGGAGTGTGACAGTTCGTGTCGGTCCACGGCTGTCTCGGGGTGCTGTGTCAGCGTGACGCCGGTGTGACGTAAAGGATCTTTCGGGGCTGGTGTTCCCGCAACTGGCCGGCCTCGTCATCGGCAGCGTTCAGCCCAGAGCAGGGACGATCGTGGTGCATGTTGCCTCCACGGGCGCGCCGGTGGCGTGTCCCGGCTACGGGGCGGCCGGGCGGGGGCACGGCTATGTGGATCGGCAGCTGGCCGACCTTCCAGTTGGCGGGCAGCGAGTGCTGGTGCGGCTGCGGTCGCGGCGGCTGAGGTGCGCGACGGTCGGGTGTGAGCGGCAGACGTTCCGGGAGCCGCTGCCCGCGCTGGCCGGACCGTACCAGCGCCGCACGATCGCGTTGGCCGCGCAGATGGGGGCAGTGGTGCGGGAGTTGGCCGGGCGGGCGGGGTCTCGGCTGCTGGCCGTGCTGGGAGTCGCGATTTCGCGGCAAACCGCGGTCCGTTCGCTGCTGCGTCTGCCCCTGCCGGTCCGTCCGACGCCGCAGGTGATCGGGGTGGACGACTTCGCACTCCGTAAACGGCACCGCTACGCCACCGTGATCATCGACGCGGTGACCCGAGAGCGGATCGATGTACTCGCCGATCGTCAGGCCGACACCTTGGAGGCGTGGCTGCGTGCCCATCCCGGCGTGCGGGTGGTGTGCCGGGACAGCAGCGGCGCTTACGCCGAGGCGATCCGTCGCGCCCTGCCGGACGCGGTGCAGGTCGGTGATCGCTGGCATATCTGGCACAACCTGGCCGAAGCCGTGGCGGGGGAGGTCGCCGCGCACTCGGTTTGCTGGGGCAAGACCGGCCCGCCGCCGAAAGAAGGGGTACGGGCCGCCACCACGCGCGAGCGCTGGCAGCAGGTTCATGCCCTTCTCAACCAGGGTGTCGGGTTGCTGGAATGCGCCCGCCGGCTGGGCCTGGCGCTCAACACCGTCAAGCGCTACGCCCGGGTCAGCGAACCCGAACGGCTGGTGCGCGTGCCGAAGTACCGGCCCACGCTCGTCGACCCGTTCCGCGACCATCTGCGCCGGCGCCGGGCCGAAGATCCCGCCGTCCCGGTCCAGCAACTCCTCGTCGAGATCAAGAAGCTCGGCTACACCGGTAGCCAGAACCTGCTCTACCGATACATCAACCAAGGCCGCGTCGAATGCGACCGGCCCGCGATCTCGCCCAAGCGCTTGGCCGGCCTTCTCCTCACCGAACCAAGCAAGCTCACCGGCCACCACGCCGAGCGGCTGGATGCCGCCATCGCCGCCTGCCACGAGATGGCCATGCTCGCGGAACTCGTCCGGAACTTCGCCGCTCTCCTCGATCCCAAGCCGGGCAACGACCGGCTACTGGCTGCCTGGATCGACCAAGCGCGTCAGGCCGACCTGCCCCACATGCACGCCTTCACCCGCGGGCTGGACTACGACCGGGCCGCCGTCAACGCCGCGCTCACCCTCCCCTTCCACAACGGCGGCACCGAAGGCGTCAACACCAAAACGAAAATGATCAAAAGGCAGATGTACGGACGAGCCGGCTTCGCACTCCTCCGCCATCGCATTCTGCTCAGCTAACCACCGTCCGTCACCACCGAAAGTGGGCCAGAGCCGTTCGCTGGACAGACCCGGATGGGCACCCGCCCACCTAGCACGCCCCGAGGCCGACCGACGCCTGGTGATGAGTTGTCGAGCCCGTACCCGTCATACCTACGACGGGACACGACGAGGCGGAAGGATGACGTGATGAGTGCGGACATGCGGCTGGAGGAGCTGGACGTGAGTGGGCTGGGCGCGGGCGGGCTGGGGGAGGTCGACGAGGCGGCGTTCTCGGGATTGGCGGAGCGGCACCGGCGGGAGCTGCACGTGCACTGCTACCGGATGCTCGGGTCGTTCGAGGACGCCGAGGACACCGTGCAGGAGACGTTCCTGCGTGCCTGGCGGCGGCGGGAGACCTTCGAGGGGCGCTCGACGTTCCGTGCCTGGCTGTACCGGATCGCCACCAACGCCTGCCTGGACCTGCTCGCCAAGCTCCGCCCGGAGCCCGCCACCGGCGGCGAGGTGCTGTGGCTGCAGCCCTACCCCGACCGGCTGCTCGATGAGCTGCCCGCGTGCGACGCGGACGAGCCGGAGACCCTCGCCGTCGCACGCGAGACGATCGAGTTGGCGTACCTGGCCGCGGTCCAGCACCTGGCGCCGCGCCCGCGGGCCGTGCTGATCCTGCGGGACGTGCTCGGCTGGCCGGCCAAAGACGTCGCGGAGCTGCTCGGGGACTCGGTGAACTCCGTGAACAGCGCGCTGCAGCGGGCCCGTGCCGGGATGCGGGAGCACCTGCCCGCCGAGCGGCAGGACTGGACCGGCGGACAGGACGACGCCGGGACGCGCCAGCTGGTGCGCCGCTTCACCGACGCCAGCGTGGCCACCGACATCGACGCGCTCGCCGCGCTGCTGCGGGACGACGTCCGCTGCTCGATGCCGCCCACGCCGGGCCTGTGCGTCGGCCGCGACATGGTGGTGAAGGACTGGGTCGAGAGCGGCTTCCCCGACATGAAGCACCTGCGCGCCGTCCCCACCTCCGTGAACCGGCAGCCCGCCGTCGCCTTCTACCAGTGGCGGAAGCGGGAGAACGCGTACCTGCCGCTGACGATCGACGTCCTGCGCGTCACCGGCGGGGCGATCACCGAGATCGTCATCTTCCACGCCGACCGGTTCCCGCGGCTCGGCCTGCCGGAGCGCCTGCTGGCGGACGGCACGGAGCACTGACGCGCTCCCCGGCCTCAAGGCCGGAGCACTGCGGACGAATCCGGTCAGCCCCAGTGTGGATCTAGGGGCGTAGGGCGTCGAGGAGGCGGGTGACGGTGCGGTGGCGGAGGTCGGGGGTCCAGCCGGCGGCGAGGGCGCCGTGGCAGGCGGCGGTGAGCAGTGCGATGACCTCGTCGAGTCGCACCTCGGCGCGGACGGCGCCCGCCTCCCGGGCCCGCGCGAGGAGGGCGTCGAGTGCCTCGCCCAGTCCCGCGATCTGAGGGGCGACGCCTACGTCCGTCCCATCGGCGGCGAGAAGGTGGACCACCGTGCGGGCGCCGGCCGCGCGCTCGACGACCTCGGCGAAGAAGGTGAACAACGCGGCGGGGTCGCCCTCGGCGGCGAGCGTCTCGGCCCGCGCGGCGAGGCGTCCCTGCAGCTCTTTCATGATCGCGGCGAGCAGGTCGGACTTGGTGGGGAAGTGCCGGAAAACCGTGCCCACCGCGACGCCCGCACGCCGCGCGACCTCCTCGGTCGAGGCGGACGTGCCGTGCTCGTCGAAGACCTCGACCGCGGCGGCGAGGATACGGGCCCGGTTGCGTCGAGCGTCGGCGCGCAGAGCCGGCTCAGACACGGGGGACTCCGGACATGGACAAGATGAGTGGTGACTCATATTCTGGCCCGCAGGATGCTGAGTGATGACTCATGTTAGGAGTGTACGGTGGCCGAGATGAACGACGGGGCGCTGACGGGTCCGCGCGAGGCGTTCGAACGCTTCCGGGACCACCTGCTGGATGGGACGGCGGCCGGGCTGGAGAGCCTTCTCGCCGACGACGGCGTGGTGGAGAGCCCGTTCGCGCCGCCCGGTGCGCCGCGGCGCATCGAGGGACGTGAGGCGTTCGCGGCGATCGCCGTCCCGCGGCGGGAGGCGCTGCGCGGACGCGTCAGGTTCACGGCCGTGCGCGATGTGGTCGTCCACCAGACGGCCGACCCCGAGCTCGCCGTCATCGAGTACGAGATCGAAGGGGTTCGCGAGACCGACGGCCTGCGTGCCGCGGCCCCCTTCGCGGTGGTGGTGCGGGTCCGGGACGGACGGGTCGCCCTGTGGCGGGAGTACCAGAACCCCGCGGCGATGGCTCTGATGGCGACGGGCTGATCCATCCGCGCCGAAGCCTTCAGCGGGCAAGCGGACTAGTGCTTGTTCGTCGTCGTCGGCCAGGCGCCTGGCGCTCGCGAAGCGGCCGCTCAGGCATGGGCGCCTGTCATGAGGACTGCAGCCGCGTCAGGTCCTCGGCGGAGAGTCGGAGGGCGCCGGCGGCGATGTTCTCGGCGAGGTGGTCCGGGTCGCCGGTGCCCGGAATGGCCAGGATGTGCGGCCAGGGTGCAGCGTCCAGGCGGCCGCCGGGGCGGTCGGGCGCGCTAGGGCGTCTCCGGGGCGGCGGGGTGTGCCGATCCGGAGACGCCCCTCATTGGTCTGAGTGAGTGGTCAGCAGGTGGAGTTGGTCTGGGTGAGCAGGCCCAGGCGCCAGGGCAGGGAGTTGTAGTCGCCGCCGGCGCTGGGGTCCATGCCCTGGTAGAGGTAGCGCATGTTGCAGGGGCTGATGGTCAGGGTCTGGTCGGTCATGGTGCGCACCATCTCGCCGTGGCTGATGTCCTGGGTCCAGGCCCCGCCGGGGAAGGTGACGTTGTTCGCGCGGGCGAAGGGGTTGCTCTCGCTGGCGGCGTGCTGGGACCAGGGGCCGGTGATGGCCGAGGAGGTCCAGGAGCGGAAGTAGCGCCGGCCGTTGGAGCCGATGGCCTCGACGATCAGCAGGTACTGGTTCTGCCCCTGCACCTTGTAGACGTTGGAGGCCTCGAACAGGTTGTTCTTGTTGGAGTCCTGCATGGCGATGACGGTGTTGGTCATGCCGTTGGGGAAGTTGGCGAGGCTGGTCTCCGAGCGGTACAGGTGCCCGTTGTCGTCGGAGGAGAACAGGTAGCAGTTGGCGCTGTCGCAGATCACCCACATGTCGACCCAGTAACCGTTGCCGATGTTCTGGGAGATGATGCTGGGCATGCTGGAGTAGAAGTTCTTCGGCGCGCTCCAGCCGGCCGGGTTGGAGATGTCCGGGTTGGTGGAGTACGAGGCGTTACCGGTCTGGTAGATCAGGTACCACAGGCCCTGCGGGGCGAAGTAGAACACCTCCGGCGCCGCGCGGTAACCCGATCCGATCGGCGTGCTGTCCAGGTAGTAGTGCGTCGCCGACCCGGCTTGCGACCAGTCGCTGAAGCTCAGGTACACCAGGTTGTAGCCCGAGGCCTGCGCGGTGCTGGCGAACACGTGGTACTTGCCGCCCGAGTAGACCACCGTCGGGTCCTTGATCCCCGCGATGTTGTGCGAGGAGTCCGGCTTGGGCGCGATCAGCGAGCCGCTGGAGCTCCACTGGAGGCTGGAGGGGAGCGTGCCCCCGCCGGGCGTCGGGGTGGGAGTCGGCGTGGGGGTCACGGTCGGGGTGGGAGTCGGGGTGGGGGTGCTGGTGCCGCCGCTCCAGGTCCATTTCTGGTTGGTGCCGCCGTGGCAGGTGTAGAGCTGGATGGTGGTGCCGTTGGCGGTGCCCTGTCCGGTGGCGTCCAGGCACAGT